>CAZGAX010000113.1:0-12857 GCA_964523745.1 uncultured Halobacteriales archaeon
TTCCTCTGTATCACGCTGAAGTCGAACCAGGTCATCAGCGGCGTCATGCTGACGCTGCTGGGCACCGGACTGACGACCTTCTTCGGGTCGGCCTGGGTGGAGAAGTCGATCGACGGCTTCCCCCAGTTCACGCCGCCGCTGGTCGGCAAATACCTCGTCGAGATACCGATCATCGGCGAGGCGCTCTTCCGCAGCACCGCCACTGACTACCTGGCGCTCCTCCTCGTGCCGGTCGTCTGGTTCTACCTCAACCGGACGAACCTCGGGCTGGAGACCATTTCCGTGGGGGAAGACCCCGAAATGGCAGACACGATGGGCGTCCCGGTGTTCAAGATGCGGTACCTCGCCGTCATCATCGGCGGTGGCTTCGCCGGCGCGGCCGGCGCCCACCTCTCGCTGTCGTTCTCCCAGCTCTGGGTGCCGGGCATGACCGCCGGCCGCGGCTGGATCGCCGTCGCGCTGGTCATCTTCGCCCAGTGGAAGCCGACCCGGATGTTGCTCGGCGCGTACCTGTTCGGCCTGCTCGACGCGCTCCAGCTTCGGTCCCAGTCGCTCTCGCTGACGCTGGACCCGGGGACGCCGCTGGCCGACCTGGTCAATCCGGTCATCGACTTCCTGATGAATCCCCAGATCATGGGGACGTACCCCTACCTGGCGACGATCATCGTCCTCGCCTACGGGGTCATCAAGACCAAGAGCGACCGACTTGCGGTGCCGTCTGCGCTCTTGCAGCCCTACAGCCGCGAGACCGACTGACGAAGTATCGTTTTCCGGTTTTTCGCCGTCGGTGTCGCTCTGCTTTCGGTGATTGCTTTCGCCTCGTGAGCTACAGTAGACGGTGGTCGTTTTCGACAGTACAGCAATCGCTTCGTCGATGAGAGCCCTCACCTCGCTGGCTATACGATTCGGTCGTTCCAACGGTTATTGCAACCGCCTAGCAGGGAAAGCCCTCGGCCCGCTGGCGGTCGGAGAGCCGGATATCTTCGCTCCCTCCGGTCGCTCGATAGGGCCGGCTCTCCGACTAAACAAAGCGCCACCGGGCCTCGCCCTTTCAATCCGCCAGGACCGCATCCTACGGCGAGCCACGACCCTCCCAAACCGACTCCGTCGCTGCCTCCGGCCGCTCCGTCGTCCCTCGCGCCGACGGCTCGACCGCCTCACTTCGTTCGGCGTCGAGCCAGCGCGCCACAGCCTGTTGATCAACCGCATCCTGGCGGACTGAAAGGGCGAACCTCGCTGGCGCTCCGTGTAGTCGTTGCTGGACCACTATCCGAGCGACCGAAGGGAGCGAGGATATGTCCAGCAACGACCGCCAGCGAGGTGAGGGCTTTCATTGTCGGTGCGGTGGCGGTTGCGGTATTATCGTAGACGAAGACTCAATCGTATAGCCAGCGGGCCGAGGGCTTTCCCTGCTATGTGATGACGATAGCTCCAGCAGCAGAAACCCGGAACAGCAGAACGAGCGAGACACCGAGTAACGGCCCGAAATCCATATGAACAAATGAGCAGATGTTTAATTGGGCCTTTTCGCGTCACCAGGCAAAGCGAATCGGAGTCGTAGCCCAAGAAGAAACAGCCGACGAGTGTTGGAAGGGGTCAGCGGGATAGGGGGAGAGCGATTCGATCCGGACGTGCCTCAGTTCTCGCGCTCGTCGAGAGCCGATTTGATCTTCTCGGCAGTGATGGGCATCTCGTCGATGCGGACGCCGACGGCCTCCCGGACGGCGTTGCTCAGCGCCGGCGGAACGGTGTTCGTCGGCACCTCCGCGACGGACTTCGCGCCGAACGGCCCGGTGGGCTCGTGGGTCTCCACCAGGATCGACTCGATCGGCGGCGAGTCGGCTGCCGTCGGGAAGTCGTACTCGTCGAAGTTCGACACCTCCACGCGGCCCTCGTCGTCGATGGTGACGCCCTCGTTGGTGGCCATCTCGTAGCTCATGTGGTTGGCACCCTCGACCTGACCCTCGGCCATGCCGGGGTTGATGGCCACGCCGCAGTCGACCGCGACGACCAGCTTGTTCACCTCGAACTCGCCGGTCCGCTCGTCGACGGTGACGTCGACGAACTGCGCGGCGAAGGGCGGCGGGCTCTCCTCCGTGGAGTGGCTGCCCTTGCCGAGGATGTGCTCGCGCTCCTCGTCGCCGTAGGCGGCCTCGTAGCCCACTTCCTCAAGGGTCACCGAGTCGCCGGTCTCCTCGCTGACGACGGCGCCATCTTCGGTGTCGAGCTGGTCGACCGGCTCGTCGAGCATCCGGGAACCCCACTCGAGGATGCGGTCCTTCGCATCTTCGGCGGCCTTCTTGACGGCCGCCCCGCTGATGTACGTCGTCGAGGAGGCGTAGGCGCCGTAGTCGAAGGGAGTCACGTCGGTGTCCGAGGACTTGATGACGACGTCGCGCTCGTCACAGCCCAGCACCTCGGCGGCGATCTGGATGAACGCCGTGTCGGCCCCCGTGCCGATGTCGACGCCGCCGACCTGCAGGTGGAAGCTGCCGTCCTCGTTCATCATGATCTGGGCTGCACCGAGTTCGTCGCCGGCAACGCCGGTGCCCTGTGCCGACAGGGCCATGCCGATGCCCCGGTGCAGGTGGTCCTCCTCGGGCTGTTCGAGGTCGTCCCAGCCGATTGCCTCCTTGCCCTGCTCGACGCAGCGGTCGAGACCACAGGACCGGATGCGCCTCTCGGCACCCTCGCCGCCCATCATGCCGGCAATCTCGTCGAGGTCGCCGACCTCCATGTAGTGGTCCTGCCGGAGTTGTACGGGGTCGAGCCCCAGATCCCGGGCCACCTCGTCGAGGTGTCCCTCCAGGGCGAGGGTGCCCTGCGGCGCGCCGTAGCCCCGCATCGCCC
Source organism: uncultured Halobacteriales archaeon (assembly GCA_964523745.1). Lineage (GTDB taxonomy): Archaea > Halobacteriota > Halobacteria > Halobacteriales > Haloarculaceae > CAZGAX01. The sequence goes on from CAZGAX010000113.1 coordinate 2,851, forward strand.
CGGTCTGTGGCGTGTTCGTGTGGACGATGTCGGCCTCGAAGTGGACGTTGGGCACCTTCGAGTACAGGGGCAGGGGCTTCGAGCCGACGTTGCCGGCGACGGTCATGCCGTGGCTGCCGTAGGCGCCGGTGTTCGACAGCGCGTAGAGGGAAAGCGCCCGGATCTCGCCGCTCTCCGTCACTGCCGACCGAGCCTTCACTTTCATCGGATGCCGGGTCCGCATCGCGCCGAACTCCTCTTCCCTGCTAGCTTCGTACATCACCGGCCGGTCGATGGCCAGCGAGAGGGCGAGCGGGATCGGCTCGATCACCATCGCCTGCTTGCCGCCGAAGCCGCCACCGACGCGGGGCTTCTTCACGCGAATGTCCCGGATCGGGATGTCGAACAGGTCCGCGAGCTGGCGGCGGGTGTGGTTGGGCACCTGGGTGCTCGTCACCAGGACCTGCCGGTCGTCCTCGTCGGTGTACGCCAGCGAGGTGTGTTTCTCGACGTTGGCGTGGGACTGCCGGATGGTCTCCCAGGTCGTCTCGTGGACGTGGACGTCGTCCTCGGCCATCGCAGCCTCGACGTCGCCGACCTCGCCCTCGATGTTGGCCATCCGGTTGCGACCGTAGTCGTGGCCGACGATCTTGTTCTCGACCTCGTCGTCCGCAAAGAGCCGTGGCGCGTCCTCGCTGAAGGCCTCCTCGGGGTCGAGGACGTAATCCCGCTCCTCGTAGGTTACCTCGACTGTCTCGGCGGCCGCTTCTGCCGATGCGGCATCCTCCGCCGCGATGGCGACGATCGGATCTCCGACGTAGCGGACGTGCTCGTTGAGGATCTGCATGTCCCACGGGCTCGGCTCGGGGTAGGACTGGCCGGCGCTGGTGTACTTGTTGTCCGGCACTTCCTCGGACCACGGCGTCAGGACGGCGAGCACGCCGTCCATCTCCTCTGCCTCGCTGGTGTCGACGTCGGTCACGTCGCCGTGGGGAACCTCGCTGCGGACGACCGCCGCGTGAGCCAGGTCGGGAAACTGCGTCTCGTAGTCGGCGGTGTACTTCGCCTCACCGGTGACGAGTTTCCGGTCGTCGTCCTTTTCGGCGCGCTGGGAGACGCTGGCCCGCTCTTCGGCCGCCTTCTTGTTGTTCTCGGGCTCGTTCCACTCGAGAGGATGTTCCTCGAGGGCTTCCATCTCCTCGGGCGGCGACTCGGCGGCCGACCCGCCGTCCGGCTGGGGTTCCGGCTCCGATTCGGGCTGGGGGTCGTTTTCACTCATGCCCGACACCTCCACAGCAGTCGTCGCGACCACAGCTTGCCTCGGAACGAGGCCTCCCGCCGTCCGCAGCGACCGGGGGCTCGCCGCGCATCCGGCCGGCGGCGTCGAGGATCGCCTCGACCTGTTTCTGGTAGCCCGTACACCGACAGACCACGTCGTCGATGGCCTCGCGGACCTCCACCTCTGTGGGGTCCGGATTCTCGTCCAGGAACGCCTTGGACTGCATGATCATTCCCGGGACGCAGAAGCCACACTGGACCGCGAAGTTGTCGACGAACGCCTGCTGGAGCGGGTGCAGGTCGTCCTGGGTCCCGAGGGCTGCGATGGTCTCGACCGCACGTTCCTCGGCGTCTGCGGCGTCCATGCCGCAGGCCATCCGGGCCTCGCCGTCGACGAGGACGACCGACGCGCCGCAGTCGCCGCCGTCACAGCCACACTTCACGCCGGTGTATCCGTCTCGGCGGAGCGCCGAGGCGAGGTTCTCGCCTTCGCGAGCGTCGATCGTCGTCGACTCGCCGTTGATCGTTACCGCGACGTCCATCGAGATACCTCCCGCTGGACTGCAAGGTGCATGTGATCATGCTGGGGCATGCCAGTACAAATAGTTGGGGGCTGTGTGGCGTTCGGGCGCCTCGTAGCCGTCCCCTTCGGCCGTCTGTGGGCCGATCTGGCCTGTCGGCAGCGAGGAAATCCGACCTCGCGTCACGGTCCCACCCGGTGTGGCACATCGCGTGGCGACGATGTGATGAACGATCACCCAGTTTCACTCCGCTACTCACTTCTATGACCGGAACTCCCGACGAACCAGACATGGAAATCGCACTGCTCGGCGGTACCGGCGACATCGGCAAAGGACTGGCGCTGCGGTGGGCCCACGACACGGACCACGAGATCGTCGTCGGCTCCCGCAAAGAAGAGAAGGCCCGGCGGCTGGCCGACGAGTACGTGGAAACGTTGGCCGACCTGGGACGGGACCGCTCGGTCGCCGGCCTCGGCAACGAAGCCGCCGCCGACGGGGCCGACGTCGTAGTCGTCAGCGTCCCGCCGGAGTACGCCCCCTCGACCACCGAAGCCGTGGCGGACTCCCTGGACGACGACGCGATTCTCGTCAGCCCGGCGGTCAACATGGACCGCGACGCGGCCGGCTTCCACTACGAGCCACCAGAAGGGTTCGACTCTGTCGCCGCCGCCATCGAAGCTGCCGCGCCGGACCACGTGCCGGTCGTCGGCGCGTTCCAGAACCTCGCGGCCGGCGCGCTGAGCGACCTGGAAAACGACCTCCAGGCGGACGTCATCGTTACTGGGACCGACGAAGACGCGAAGGACACGGTGCGTGACGTGGCGACCGACATCGAGGGGATCCGGGCGCTCGACGGCGGCCCGCTGGCCACCACGGCGCTCGTCGAGAGCATCACGCCGCTGTTGATCAACCTCGCGATGAACAACGACGGGATGCACGACCTCGGCGTCAAATTCCAGTAACGCTCTCGGGCGTCGGCCTGTCAGGCGTCGGCGTCGACGCCAGCGTCGGACTCTCGTTTCTCATCGGCGACTCGCTCGGACAGTGACGACGATTCGGTGACGCGTATACGGACCGTAAACTCGCCGTCGTCGTTCGGTAAGTCGGTCGTCTCGACGGCGAAGCCGTGTTTGTAGCAGGTCCGTGAGATGCTGCGCTGTGCCGGCGGATAGTCGCCGGTCACGACCAGCTCCTGGCCCGGGTCCATTTCCGCCAGGCACCGGCGGACGACCTGGACCGGCTGCGGACAGACCAGACCGCTCACGTCTAGGTCCACGGCGTCTCGTTACAGTGGAACGGTAAAAATCGTTCCGCCGATCGTGGGTCCTTCGGGAAGAATTGGTGAAAGCCCCGGGCGTCTCGACTCGGGCGGCTCGCTGCGCGCTTCACTCTCCGGTCGCTCCAGTGCTTACCCCGCGAGATCCGAAGGCTCTCGCTGGTCCCGGATCATCGACCGACCGGGGCCTCCAAATTTGACCCCTAGAAGACTACTCCAGCGGTCACCGCACCGATGTGCCACACTCGGGGGACCCGAACTGTTATTCGGGAGCCGTCGAATGGGAGTCTATGACGCGATCGCAGCAGCCGGTCAGCCGCCGGTCCTACCTGGCGGCCGTTGCCGGCACCCTCGCCGCTGGTGGCTGTCTCAGTGGCGGCGCCACGACCACGCTCCAGATGGGGGTCGTGCCCGATGTCGACCCCGAGACGGCCATCCAGCAGAACACGGGCCTCGCCGACTACCTCGAGTCCCAACTCGACGTGAACATCGACCTCTCTACGTCGGCCGACTACGCCGGGATGGTCCGGTCGATGGCCGCCGAGCAGGTCGACATCGCCTACTACGGCGGCGTCTCGTACGTCCTCGCCCACCACCGGGCCAGCGCCGAGCCAGTCGTGGTGGGCTCCGAAGACGGGTCGACGCAGTGGCACTCCGTGTTCCTCAGCCACAAATCGACCGGCATCGAGACGATGGCCGATGCCACCGCCGATCCCGGCCAGTACGACCTCGTCTTCGGCGACCCGATCAGCACGAGCGGCACGGTCATGCCGACCTACTACCTCCGGACGGAGTACGACACGAAGCCCGAATCCTTCGCCTCGGTCACACACGTCGGGGCACACGACGCCACGGCCAGGACGATAGCCAACGGAAGCGGCGACATCGGTGCGCTGAACGCCCGGATTTACGACACGCTCGTCGCCGAGGGGAACGTCGACGAGAACGTCGTCGAAGTGTGGCGCACGCCGGGCTTTCCGGACTATCCGTGGGCCGTCGCGCCGTCGGTGGACCAGGACCGCATCGATGCCATTCGACAGGCTTTCACGAAACTGGACGATCGGGGGAAATCCGACATCCTCGATGCACAGAACGTCGACACGTACGTCCCGGTGACACACGAGGACTTCACGTCGCTGAACGAGGGAGTCGAAATGGCCGGTCTGCTGGAGAACGAGGGCGGAGATGGCCGATGACGCACCACGAACTCCGGTTCGACGGCGTCACCAAGACGTTCGAGGACTCGGGTGAAGACGAAATCGTCGTCGAGGACGTTTCCTTCGTCGTCGAGCACGGCGAGCGAGTCGCACTCGTCGGCCCGTCGGGTGCCGGGAAGACGACGCTACTCCGCCTGGCCAACGGGTCGCTCCAGCCCGATAACGGCCGGGTGATCTTCGACGGCGAACGGGCCACGAGCGACGACGTCGCGCTGGCCTACGGCGGTGACACGCTGGTCGACCGCAGGACTGCGCTGGCGAACGTCCTCAGCGGCCGCGTCGGCCAGCTCTCCTGTTGGCGCGGCATCCTCGAACCGCTCTCGCCCAGCGAACCAGAACCCGCCCTCGCCCTCCTCGATGCGGTCGGCCTCGCGAACAAAGCCGACCAGCGGGTCGACAGCCTCAGTGCCGGCGAGCGCCAGCGGGTGGCCTTCGCCAGGGCCCTCGTCCGGGATGCCCCGGCCGTCCTCGCCGACGAGCCGACGGCAAGCCTCGATCCGGCCTCGCGGGCCAACGTCCTGGACGTGCTCGATACGGTGGTTGGGGACCGACTGCTGCTGACCGTGCTTCACGACGTCGACCTGGCGCTCGACCGATACGAACGGCTGGTCGGGATCGCCGACGGCCGGCTCCACTTCGACGCGGCGCCCGCCGACGTGACCGAGGAGATGCTCGAGAACCTGTTCGCTGCCGGGGATTCGACCCCGGACGAACCGACTGCCGGCCACCAGCCTGGCGGGCCAGGCTTCATCGACGGCCCACCCCAGGAGGTGCCCTGGGATGTCTGATTCCCACCTGGACCGGACGCCGGCAGACCTCGACTACGACCCGGGCGGGTCGGTCCTTTCCAAGCGGCAACTCGGCTGGCTGCTGGCCGGAATCGTCGGATTCGCTCTCGCGGCCTGGGTCGTCGAAGTCGACGTCTTCGCACTGTTCTCGCAGGGGGCGAGAGAGCAGATGGTGGCGTTCGTCGCGGAGGGCTTCCCGCCGGACACCAGCGCCGACTACCTCTTCGGGCACAATCTCCGGTCTGGCCTGCTCTGGGCCGTCGTGGAGACGCTGGCCATTAGCGTCGTGGCGACGGGTCTGGCGGTCGTGCTGGCGGTTCCGCTCGCCCTCCTGAGTGCCGCGACGGTCACTCATCGAGGGCCTCTGTACGCCGACGCTTCGGGACTTCGGCGGTCGGTCGGCAGAGCGGTCTCCCGGCTGACCCGAGGGTTCTGTAGCTTCCTGCGGTCGGTTCCGGGGCTCGTCTGGGGCTTCCTGTTCGTGACTGCAGTTGGGCTCGGCCCCTTCGCCGGAGCGCTGGCGCTCGGCGTCCACAACGCCGGCGTCCTCGGCAAGCTGTACGCCGACTTCCTCGAGGACACCGATCCCCGTACCACCGAAGCAGTGGCGACCGGCGGCGCGACGCGGTTCCAGGCCGTCTGTCACGGGATGGTCCCACAGGTGACGGCGACGGTCGCCTCCTACACCCTCTATCGCTGGGAGTGTACCATCCGGTCGGCGACCATCCTCGGATTCGTCGGCGCCGGCGGTATCGGCTACTACCTCGTGATCACGATCCAGCGCCTCCAGTACTCGAAGCTCGTGACCGCTATCGTTGCCGTGTTCGTCCTGGTTGTCGTCAGCGATGCAGTGGCGTCCCGTCTCCGCCAGCGTCTGGCCTGAGCAGGTTGTCCCGCCGGCTACCGCGACTCAAGGCTTCGCGTCCCGGGCCGTTTCCCGTGCTTCCTCCAGGTCGAGGTCGATATCGCTTGCTGCCTCGCGAATCTCGTCTGCGCCGGCGACGGTGACTTCGCCATCCTCCAGCAGGACGTCGCCGTCGACCATCGTGAAGACGACGTCGTCGCCGTGTGCCGCAAACACGAGGTGCGAGAGGACGTCGTGCAGCGGCGTGGCCCGGGTCACGCCGTCGGTCTGGATACCGACGACGTCGGCACGCCACCCCTCCCGAAGCTTGCCCACGTCGTCGAACCCGGCAGCCTTGGCGCCGTTGACCGTCGCCATCTCGAAAACGTCGGCGGCGGCGGTCGCAGTGGGATCCAGGTGCTCGACCTTCTGGAGCAAACTGGCCTGGCGCATCTCCGTGAAGGGGTCCAGCGTGTTGTTGCACGGCGGGCCGTCGTTGCCGAGCGCGACGTTGATTCCACGGTCGAGGTAGTCCCACACCGGTGCCACGCCGGAGGCGAGCTTCATGTTCGACGAGGGGCAGTGTGTGACGTGCGTGCCGGTCTCCTCCAGCACGTCCCGCTCGCTCTCGTCGGTCCAGACGCAGTGGGCCAGGATCACGTCGTCACCGGTGATGCCGACTTCGTCGAGCCAGTGGATGTTGCGCATCCCGGTGTCGCCCTCGACGGTCTCGATTTCGCTCCGATTCTCGCTGGCGTGAGTGTGAATCCGGACGCCGTCGTACTTGTCGGCGATTTCTCGGGTGCCACGGAGGCATGCCTCTGTGCACGAAACGGCAAACCGAGGTGTGAGGGCGTAGTTGATTCTACCCTCGAAGGCGCCGTGGTACTCCCGGATCAGTTCCTCGCTCTCGGAGAGGGCGGTCTCGGTCGCTTCCTCGAGATTGTCCGGCGAGCGCTGGTCCATCATGACCTTGCCGATGGCGCCCCGGATGCCCATCTCGCCTGCAGCCTCGAGGGCACGGTCGGCGTGGTTGACCGACAGGTGGTCGATGGCGGTGGTAGTCCCACTTTCGATGAGTTCGAGGTAGCCCAGCTTGGCGGCGATCTCCATTTCGTCGGCCGACAGGGACGCCTCCATCGGGAGGATGTAGTCGAACAGCCAGTCCAGCAGTTCCGTGTCGTCGGCGATGCCGCGGCCCAGGCTCTGGACGGAGTGGACGTGGGCGCCGACCAGGCCGGGGAGGAGCACGTCGTAGGACTGCTCCTCGTGGTCGGGGTACTGCTCGACGAGGTCGGCCCGCTCGCCGACGGCTTCGATGCGTGACCCCTCGACGACCACGCTGCCGTTCTGTATGACCGTAGCAGAATCTGGGACGACGGTCCCGGAGAGTATCATTCCGTCTTTACCGATACAGAGTGCGGCAAATAAGTATTCCCATGACCCCCGGCTTTATTTCACGCCAACCAGTTTGTGCCAACGAATTGGTGACCTCGACGACATGAACCTCACACGACGTGCCCTCCTGACAGGCGGTACGGCAACGACGACCGTCTTCGCCGGGTGCCAGCTGCCGATTCTATCCGGCTCGGAGAAGATTGACCTCGAACTCATTAATTACGCGCCCGACCCACAGCAGATATCCGTCAGTCTGCTCCGGCCGGACAAACGAGAGTTCTCCGAGGCAGAGGTCTTTTCGCGGAATTTCCATGTCCCACCGCCCGAGGGAGACGAGACGGCGGGCGTCCTCAGAGAGCAGAACGTTACTTCGCGTCGCCAGTATCTCGTTCGCGCCACTCCAAAATTCGGCGTCAGGAGGCTGTATCAGTATCGGTATTTCCCGGGAGAGAACACGACGAACCCCGAGGAGTCGTACATCCCACTTCGGATATATCCGAACTGTTACTTTCGCGACTGTGAGAACACCGACGACGTCTACGTGAGTTTTTATTGATCCCGTTTCAGGTCACTCAGCAGCCCGACGCTGCACCGCTTCCAGCAGCACCTCGGTCCCCACGACGATGTCCTCCCACTCCGTGAACTCGCTCTCCCGGTGACTGATGCCATCGACGCTCGGGACGAATATCATGCTCGACGGGCAAATCTTGTTGAGGTAGTTCGCGTCGTGGCCCGCCCCGCTGACGAGCCGCGTGTAGTCGACATCCAGGTCCTCGCAGGCCCCAACCACTGTGTCGATACAGTCCTGGTCGAACGGGTCGGCGTCGACGCGCATGATCTCTTCGAGTTCCCACGCGAGGCCCTCCCGCTCGGCGGCACAGGCGATTTCGTCCTCGATGCGGTCGACTGCCGCCTGGACGACGGCGTCGTCGTAGGACCGGAAGTCCAGCGTAAATTCGACGGTTTCGGGGATGACGTTGATGGCGTTCGGCCAGACGTCGACGCTTCCCACCGTGCCCACGAGGTCGGTTCCCTCCGTCGCGGTGATCCGCCGGACAGCCTGGACCACGTCGGCCGTCGCCACCATGGCGTCGTGGCGCATGTTCATCGGCGTCGGCCCGGCGTGGTTGGCCTGACCCTCGAAGGTGACGTTCATCCAGGAGAAGCCGAAGACACCCTCGACGGCGGCGACGGGAAGACCCTCCTGTTCGAGGAAGGGACCCTGCTCGACGTGCATCTCGAAGTAGGTGTGGAGGTCTCGGGGCTCGCAGGCTTCGTCGCCCTTGTAGCCGATGCGCTCCAGTTCCTCACCGAAGGTGTGGCCCTCCTTGTCCTCCCGTTCGTAGGCGTAGTCGAGGTCGAAGAGGTCACAGAAGACGCCGCTGCCGAGCATGTCCGGCTGAAATCTGACGCCTTCCTCGTTGCTCCAGGCGGCTACTTCCAGGGGCCGGCGGGTGGTCACGTCGGCCGAATTGAGGGCTTCGATCACTTCGAGACCACCCAGAACGCCGATCACGCCGTCGTACCGGCCGCCGTTGTACTGGCTGTCGACGTGCGAGCCCATCATCACCGGGTCGAGGTCGTCGTCCTGTCCATCGCGCCGGCCGAAGATGTTGCCCATCTCGTCGATCGTGACGGAGAGGCCGGCTTCCTCGAACCACTCGACGATGGTGTCGCGGGCCTCCTTGTTCTCGTCCGAGAGGGAGGGTCGATTGACCCCGCCCGCCTCGGTCGCGCCGATCTCGCTGAACGCGTCGAAGCGGCGGCGGAACCGCTCAGAGTCGACTGTCGGTTCGGTCATACCGGCACGTCTCGGACAGGCAACTTCAACATTCCGCCGGCAGGTGGTCATTCCTGCGGAAATCAGGGCAGCCACACCAGGTGTGACGGTGTGGCACACCGAAAGAACGATGGGTCATACTGTCCCAGCATGGGCCATGACCCCACCGACCGACGAGTCTCTCGAATTCCAGCACGCCAGGGTGCTCGACGGGAGCGGCGGCCCGGCGTTCGACGCCCACGTCCTCGTCGACGACGGCGAAATCCAGCGCGTCGGCGACGACCCGGCCGGTGCCGACCGCGAAATCGACCTCGACGGGTCGTACCTGGCACCTGGCTTCATCGACATGCACGCACACTCCGACCTCCGGCTCTTTCACACGCCGGGGGCCGCAGAGAAACTGACGCAGGGAATTACGACGGAGGTTCTCGGCCAGGACGGCGTCAGCGTCTCGCCGGTGCCAGGGGACATGAAAGACAAGTGGGCAAAACGAATCGAGTCGCTCGACGGCGACCTGGGCCGGGAGTGGCCCTGGGAGACCGTCGGCGAGTACCTCGACGAACTGGAGGCAGCCGAGCCGGCGGTCAACGCCGTCCACTACGCCCCGCACGGCAATCTGCGGTCGCTCGTCGCCGGCTACAAGGACCGCGAACTCACCAACGACGAACTGGCTACGGTCCAGGAGGAACTCCGGGAGGCCATCGACCAGGGCGCCTTCGGGATGTCCAAGGGGATGATCTACCCGCCGAGTTCCTACGGCCGCGACCCGGAACTGCTGGCCCTGGCCGAGGTGCTCGCCGAGCGGGACTCGTTCATGATCTCCCACGTCTGGAACGAGACGGACTACGTCGTCGAATCCATCGACCGCTACCTCGACATCTGCCGGCGCGGCGGCTGTCACGCCCACGTCTCCCACCTCAAGGTCG
>CAZGAX010000114.1:0-12349 GCA_964523745.1 uncultured Halobacteriales archaeon
GCGGCGATGCGTTTTGCCACGACGACCTGCGTCACGGCGTCGATGGACCACGTCGACTTCAAGTCTCCCCTGGACGCCGGCGACGTGGCGACGGTCCAGGCCTACGTCTTCGAATCCGGGACGACGAGTCTCGACGTCAAGGTCGACGTCCACGGCGAGAATCCCCAGACGGGCGACTCCTGGGACGTCGCCTCGTCGTTCCTGACGTACGTCGCCATCGACGAAGACGGCGGTGCGGCCGAGGTGCCCGAGGTCGCCTGTCAGTCCGACGCCGAACGCGAGCACCGGGACGCCGCCCTGCAGGCACACGAGGACCAACTCGAAGCGCTGGTCGCCCGGATGGAGGACTAACACGGCATTGCTGGCGCCAGGTAAGAGACCAAACTGCCGGCGCCCGGTCAGGGACCGCTTCCGGCCACGTCGTCGACCCAGGTAGCCAGATCCACGACGACCTGCTGTGCCACGTTGGCCGGTTCGAAGTACTCCTGTGGCGTGGATTTGCCGCTGCCGGAGACGAAAAAGTGGTTGAGGCTGTCGTACGTTTGGAAGGTCACGTCCTTCTCGTCGCCGATCTCCTCGCGCCAGCGGCTCCGGTCGCCCTCGACCGTGACCTGCCAGTCCCGGCCGCCGAAGTACAGCGCCAGCGGAATCTCCAGTTCCCTGGCCGTCTGGAACTTGTCGTACTCCGTGTAGGTTCGCCAGAACTCCCGGCCGCCGAACAGCACCACCTCGTCGTCTTCGACGTCGAGCGTCCGAATCTGCTCGGCGAGCGCCCGAATCTGGTCGAGCTGGCGCCGCTCGGCGTCTGTCACCTCGCCGTCGACCTCTGCGAGGTAGGTCTGCTGGGCGACAATGGTCTCGGGAATCGGCCGGGCCAGCGGGGCGAGCATCGCCGCGCCGGCGAGATTCCCGTCTTTCGCGGCGATTCGTGGTGCCAGCGTCGCGCCGAAGCTGTGGCCGACGACGGTGACGTCGCCGGCGTCGACGCGGTTCTCGCTCCGCAGCACGTCGATGGCGGCCAGCGCGTCGTTCGTCACTACCTCGTCGACGGTGACGTCGGCCAGGTCCACGTCGCAGGCCGCCGTCCGCTTGTCGTACCGGAGGACTGCGACGCCGCGGCTGGCCAGTCCCCAGGCTAGGTCCTTGAAGGGCTTGTTCGGCCCGACGGTCTCGTCTCTGTCGTGGGCGCCGTTGCCGTGGACGAGGACGACGCCCGGAACCGGCCCGTCGCCGTTCGGCATCGTCAGCGTCGCCCCCAGCGAACACGAGTCCGTCGCCTGGACGGACCGCTCGTGCTCGGTGAAGGCAGACTGGTCGGCGTAGTCCGGCGGCGTCCACTCGCCGGACTGGGGCGGAGGGATCCGGAAGCCGACGAGGGCGCCGTCCTGGTAGGAAAAGACGAACCGCTGGCGGCCGTTCGTAAACCGCGCCGTCAGGACGACCACGTCGTAGCCCGACTGGGTCGTGTACTCGGCCTCGGCGACGGCGGCGAACGAGCCGTTCGTCGACTCGAGCTGGGTCCAGACCTGGGAGAGCTGGTCCGACGTGATTCTGCCCTGGACCGACTCGGCGAATCGGCCGTGAGCCGTCTCGAACTCACCGGCGGCAAGCAGTTCGAGGAACTCACGGGACCGCTGTTTCAGCGCCTCGACGTCGGTCTCGTCGCCGGGCGTCGACGTGGGACTCGACGTCAGCGGGGGAGTGGAGGTGGAAGTGGGCGTCCCGTCGGCGGAACCGTCGCCCTGGAGGGCCTGACAGCCGGTCAGGAGCCCGATAGCGGCGAGACTCGTCGTCCTGCGCAAGAACTGCCGGCGGCGAAGCGTCAAGCGGAGACCACCCGGTACCGACTCCGCGCGGCAGTATCGTAAAAAGGCAGGCACGACTTCAGCCGATGAAGTCGATACAAAGCCACGCCGCGACTAAACCGACAGGTCTGTGTCCCCGGCGACGAAGCAACCGATGTGTCGCTGCTGAACATCCTCGGAACAGCCATCCTCCCCATCGTCGCGCTCGCGGCGGTCGGCTTCGTCTTAGGCCAGCGGACGGCAGTCGACGCCGGGGCTCTCAACACCGTGACCGTCTACGTGCTGGTCCCTGCGCTCGTCTTCCACAGCCTCGCCACGACAGAACTCACCGGGGGTACCCTCGTGGGCATCGTCGCCGGCGTCTTCCTCTTCACGGCGATAATGGCTCTCCTGGCAGAAGGGGTCGGCCGCGGGCTCGGCGAGACGGAACCGCTGCTCGGGTCGTTCGTCCTCGTCGTCACGTTCGCCAACGCAGGCAACCTCGGCATCCCCGTCTCCGAGTTCGCCTTCGGTACCGTGGGTCGCCAGACCGCCGTCGTCTTCATCGCCGCCCAGGCCGTCGCGATGTACACCCTCGGCGTCTACGTCGCCGCCCGTGGCGACGGGTCCGGTGCCCTCGACGGTATCCGAACTATCTTCTCGATTCCGCTGGTCTACGCCGTGGCTGCGGCCCTCCTGGCTCGCTGGGCGGGCCTCGTCCCGACGGCGGGATCGACGACCATGGAAACCCTCCGTCTCGTCGGCGAATCGGCGATTCCCATCATGCTACTCGTCCTCGGCATCGAACTCTCGACGACGGACTACGGCACCGCTATCAGCCGGGTTGCGCCGGCGACGGTGCTCAAACTGGTAGTCGCACCCCTCCTGGCCGTCGGCATCGTACTCGCCATCGGCTTTGAGAACGCCACCGTCGCCAGAGTCTTCGTCCTGGAGTGCTCGATGCCTGCCGCCGTGACGACGCTCATCCTCACCGGGGAGTTCTCCGGCGAGGCCGAAGGCGACCTCGAAGCCAGCGAGTACGCCGGTACTGCGATCCTGCTGACGACGCTCCTCTCGGTGCCGCTGCTCACGGGTCTCATCGCGCTGCTTCGCGACGGGTTCCTCGTCTGAACGACGGCGAGCGCCACCGCTGTTCGCCGTAGCGAGCCCCAGGAAAGCGGTTTATCTTACCGACGGTGCCGGCCGTCGTCCCGGACGTAGTCGAGCGCCTCGATGAACCGCTCGACGTCCACCCGACCGTCCGTCTCCTCGAGCCGCTCCCGGAGTTTGGTGGGTGTCATGTTCTGCGTTACCATTTATCATGGTTCTGCATAACAATTTCGGTCTCGGGAGTTCTGGAGCTGATTTAGTTGACGGTGCTCCGACGACGGACACCCTGAACGGGGCGACTCGCTCCGAAGTTCCCGGAGCGAGTCGGGGCTTTCTGGCTGTTTGCGGTTGGCGATAGGGTGATGGTTACGAAGGCGCGTATCCAAACTCAGTCCGCAACGGCTTCGTCGCCAGCAATAGCCGCGTCAGGGTCCCGAATCCAGAGGTCGCCGAAGAGGTCGTCCTGTTCCAGTTCGACCGAGCCTCGGTGACTCAGGAACAGGATTCCCAGGAACGTCTCAACCCGGGAACCACCCACGTGGTGAATCTCGCGGAACAGCACCTCGGTCCGGCCGGCCTCGTAGTGGTCGGCCAGGACCCTCCACACGTCGTCGATGATGTCGTCGATGTGCTCCTCGTGGGCCGTCCCGGTGACGTCGGCCGCCGTCGGCTCGTCGTCCATCCGCAGGTCGTCGGCGGTGTGGTAGTCCAGCTCCTGGGTGCCACGCGAATAGCCGTGGGGCGAGTCGCTGGTGTCGTACTCCCGACCCTCCTTCCACCAGGTGTCCCGCTCGGCCTCCCGGAGGTCTCTGACGAGCTCGTCCAGCGTCTGGGGCATGCCCCGGGCCCGCTTCCGGTCCAGCCGCCGGTCCATCTCCTGTTCCAGCGCGGCGAAGGGGTCGGGCTCGTCGAATGCGGGGTCCTCGCCCATCGGCTGCTCCCAGGGCTCGAGTTCCTCTTCCTCGGGCTCGTCGTCGTCAGCCTCCAGCATCGCGTCGCTTTTCATCCGCAGCAGGACGCTGGCGTAGAACAGCGCCCGACCCGAGGTTCTGAGGTCGGCCTCGTCGATGGCGTCGAGGAACTTGTCGGTCACCTCGACGATGTCGATGTCCCAGGGGTCGATTTCGCCGTCCTCGGCCAGCTGGACCAGCACCTCGACGGGCTCGACTTCGTCCTCGGAGTCGTCGCCTGGCCCCTCGGGGTCCTCGTCGTCGGTCATCGGAGCGGGGTACTCCGGCCCGTTCGGTCGCTCCCGGTCCTCGTGGCCCGCGATGTCCAGGGGGATGCCGCTATCGGACATCGGTCACCCCGACACCGCGACTCGCGGGTCGGGCGATACTCGCCCTCTCACGGGCTCTGCCCGTTCGAGCGTTCGGTGGCCTCCCGCCAGTCGGCCACCCGCTCCCCGCTCGCTTTCCCGAGACCCGTCGCGCCGTCTGCGACGCCGCTCGGTTCTCGCTAGTCATCGGCTGGAACCTCCGGCTCCCCGTCGCCCGAGAGGTCGATACCCGTCACGGCCGAGACGTTGTCGTCCTGCATCGTCACGCCGATGGCCCGCTCGGAGCGCTCCAGCAGGGCAGACCGGTGAGAGACGACGACGAACTGGGCGTCGCCGGCGAGTTCGTCGACCATCTCTCCCACCAGTTCGGCGTTGTGGGCGTCGAGGAAGGCGTCGATCTCGTCCAGGGCGTAGAAGGGAGCGGGGTTGTGCCGCTGGATGGCGAAGATGAAGGCCAGCGCCGTCAGCGACTTCTCGCCGCCCGACATGGCGTTCAGCCGCTGGATCGGCTTGTCGCCGGGCTGGGCCTTCATCGTCAGGCCACCCTCGAATGGGTCCTCCTCGTCTTCGAGATAGAGGTGGCCGGTGCCGTTCGAGAGGCGCTGGAAGATGTCCTGGAAGTTCTCGTCGATGGCGTCGAAGGCTTCCATGAACGTCTCTTTCTTCTTGGATTCGTACATCTCGATCCGGTCGCGGATGCCCTCTGCCTCGGCGACGAGAACCTCCTTCTTGTCCTGGATCTCCGCCAGCGCGTCGGCCACCTCGTCGTACTCCTCGATGGCCAGCATGTTCACCGGCTCCAGCTTCTCCATCTCTCGTTCGAGGCGCCGGATCTCAGACTCGACCTCGTCGTGGTCCGGGACGTCCTCGGGGTCGTAGTCCCCGACCTCGGATTCGAGTTCCTCTATCTCCCACTCCAGGCGCTCGGCGTCGTCTCGCAGTTCTGTGAGGTCGCTCTCGACGGCCTGGACCTTCTCCTTCTGGGCGTCGCGGGACTGCCTGGCCTCCGAGAGGTCGTCTTTGAGGTCCTGGCGCTCGTCCTTGAGGTCGGCCAGTTCTTCTTCGAGTTCGGCGACGGCCGCTTCCTTTTCTTCGAGGCTCTCCTCCTTGTCCTCGATCCCGTCTTCGAGGTCCGCGATGCGGTCCTGGGCGTCGGCCTTGCGGTCCTGGGCCGACTCGATGGTGTCGTGCAGGTCCTCGATGGCCTCCTCGGCGTACTGTTTCTCCAGCTGGTACTCGTTGAGCTTGGCGTCCAGGTCGTCGAGCTGGTCCTCCAGCGACTCGATCTCGTCCTCTATCTCGTCTGCCTTCGAGGTGAGCCGCGAGAGTTCGGAATCCTCGATCTCGGTCCGCAGGTCGTCGATGTCGGCCTCGATCGCCTCGATTTCCTCGTCCTTCTCGGCGACCCTGGCCTCGATCTCCTCCATCTCGTCGGCGACTTCCTGGCGCTCGGCCTCGATGTCCTCCAGTTTGGTCTCCAGCGAGTCGATCTCGTCTTCGGTCTGGGCGATCTGAGTTTCCAGGCGCTGGACCGAGGAGTTGAGTTCCCGCGCCTGGTCGGCAGCGTCGGACTGCCGGTCGCGAGCGTCGTCCAGCCGGCTCTCGACGTCCCGGAGTTCCTTGCGGACCTCCTGGCGTTCGTCTTCGAGGTCGTTGATGCGGGCCGCCACCCGCTCCAGGGCGCCCTCGCTGCCGGCGAAGGAGTACCGGGAGCCTTTCTTCGACCCGCCGGTCATCGCACCGGACTTCTCGACCAGGTCGCCGTCCAGCGTGACGAGCCGGAACTGGCCCATGAGTTCCCTGGCCGTCTCGATGTCCTCGACGACGAGGGTGTCGCCGAGGACGTACGAGAAGATTCCCGAGTACCGGGAGTCGAACTCCACGAGGTTGTAGGCGAAGTCGACGACGCCGTCGTGGTTGGGCACCGAGGGTAGGCCCCGGTCGTTCATCTCCGTCAGCGGGAGGAACGTGGCCCTGCCGGCGTTGCGGGACTTCAGGTGCTCGATGCAGCGCTGGCCGACGCCGTCGTCGTCGACCACGACGTTGGCCATCCGGCCCCCGGCGGCGGTCTCACAGGCCGTGGCCACCTGCGGGTCGACGCTGCCTAGCTGGGCGACGGTGCCGTGCACGCCGTCCATCCCCGAATTGAGAATGGTCGTGACCGCTCTGCCGTACGACGAATCGCCGTTCTCGCCGGCCTTGGCCTCCAGTTCGGCGTACTCCTGCTGGGCGGCGTTGAGTTCGTCTTCGATCTCGTCGAGGTCGGCCTGAAGTTCCTGCTTCTCCTCGCGGAGGTCCTCGACGACCTCGGTAATCGTCTGCTTGTTCCGCTTTGCCTTCTGGAGTTCGTCCTCGAGGTCGTCGATCTCGTCCCGAATTTCGGGGATTTCGTTCTCTTTCTCCTCGATCTGCTCTTCGAGTTCCCGCTGCTCGTTGGACCGTCGGCGGGCCTCGTCGAGAAGTCTATCCTGTTCGCGCTGGAGTTCGTTCTTCTCGTCTTTGGCCTCCTCCAGGTCCTCCTTGCGAGCCTTGAGTTCGTCTTTGATCTCCTCGTACTCCTCGCCGAGTTCCTCGATCTGGGCCTCGACCTCGTCCAGTTCGGCCTCCTTGTCCTGGATGTCGGCAGCGATCGAGGACTTGGAGACCTTCGTCTCGCGAATGTCGCTTTCGAGTTCGTCGATCGACTCCTGCTTGCTGTCGATCTTGACGAACGCCTGCCTGCGCTTGTTCTCGGCCTCTTTGACCGTCTCCTCGGCCGACTCGATCTTGTCCTCGAGCCGGGCGATGTCGCCCTTGATCTCCTCTATCTCCCGCTTGATCTGGAGCTGTTCGTCCTCACCCTTCCGTTCGATTTCGGCGTTGAGTTCGTCCAGTTCCTCTTCGAGACGCATCACCTGGCCCTGGCGGCTGTCCAGTTCGGCCTGGCGCTCCTCGAGGGTTTCCTCGAGGTCACCGATATCGTCGAGGGTTTCGTCCAGCTCCTCGCACTTGTCCTCCAGCTCTGCGGCCTTCCGGTAGCCCTCGTACTCCGCCTTCTCCTCTTTGAGGTCCTGGTACTGGAGGGCCGTCTCGCGTTCGTCCTCGAGTTGTTCGAGGCGGTTTTCTTTCTCTTCGATGCGGAGGTTCGCCTCCTCGATGCGGTCCTCGACGACGTCGAGTTCCTCGAAGGCGGCCTCTTTTTTCTCGTCGAACTCCGCGACGCCCGCTATCTCGTCGATGATCTTCCGCCGGCTTCCCGGCGTCATGTTGATGATCTCGGTGACGTCGCCCTGCATCACGACGTTGTAGCCCTCGGGGGTGACGCCCGCCTGGCCCAGGAGGTCCCGAATGTCCGAGAGGTTGACCGAGCGGCCGTTGATGTAGTAGTAGGAGTAGTAGTTCTCCTCGGTCTCCTTGACCCGGCGGCGAATGGATATCTCGTCGACGTCGCCGACGTCGTCGCTGCCGGCGGCGTTGGTGACCTGGGCCCGGGAGAGCGTCCGGTCCGAGTTGTCCAGAACGACCTCGACGCTGGCCTCGCGTTCGCCCTGGAAGGAGTTACCCTCCTGGTGGCCCGGATTGTAGATCAGGTCGGTGAGCTTCTCGGCCCGGATGCCCGAGGTACGGGCCAGGCCGAGGGCAAAGAGAATAGAGTCGATAATGTTCGATTTTCCCGACCCGTTCGGGCCGCTAACGGTGGTGAAGTCCTCGTAGAACGGAATGCGGGTCTTCCGGCCGAAACTCTTGAAGTTGTCAAGTACGAGCTCTTTGATGTGCATGGGGCGCTCGCGGTGGAGTCCCGGTCTACGCGACGATGATGTCGGTAGACGAGTCCTCCGCCTTGTCCGCTTCCTCGGGGGCCTCGCTTTTAGTTGTGTCGGCCTCTTCGGTTACGTCTGGCGCTTCCAGGTCCGCAGACGGCTGTTCAGTGGTGAACCCGAGGTCCTCGTCGACGGCACCCTCCAGTTCCCGAATCCGGACCTTGCACTCGACCAGTTCGTCCGTGAGCCCCTCGACCGAGGCCTCCAGTTCCTTGACGCGCGCTTCCAGTTCCTCGACGCGGTTGCCGCACATACCACGTCCGAGTCGGTTGCGTTCCATAAAGTTACGTCAGACATACCAAATTTACGTGACAGGAGCGGGCAGGCTCCGTTTGGCAAGGCTGCCCGGTTCTCAGGGGATTTATGTGACAGTGAATCGAGCCGCGGGTCGTGAAACGATACACTCGGACAGTTCTCCTCCTCGTAACCGTCGTCCTCGTCGCACTGGCCGGTTGTAGCGGCGGAACGGGTGACGGTGGGCCGGCAGGAAACGACAACGAAACGAGCCCAACTATCACCGCGACGACAGCGTCGACATCGACGTTTGACTATCCGGCCGGGTGGTCGGCCGACGGTATCGAGAGTCTGGACGAAGCCCTCGCCGGTCACTACAGTGCCGAGGCGAGAGGAGACACCTTTACCGAACGATTCGACTTTCAACGGAGCGAGGACGGCGAAGAGACCCTGAACAACAGTATCGTCTACCAGGTCGACTTGGACGCTGGCGAACTCCGGGCGACGCTGGACGGAACGGTCTACCAGCGGGTGGCCTACTACAACGACGGTACCCTCTACAACTACGACCTGAAAGAGGAGGAGGTCGTCTCGCAATCTGAAACGAATCTCTCGGTGATCGCAAACGCCAGCCGAGAGAGTCTCTCAGAGACGCTCCGGGGTCTCGAGATGGAAGCAACGGAAATCGTCCAGCGCAATGGTGTAACCGGCGTCCGCTATCAGGTCACCAGCACGGAGAACGGTACCAGCGGCAGGTTCGACGAAGCCAGCGGGACTATCGTCGTTCTGGAGAACGGCCAGGTGAGTTCCTTCGACCTCACGAAGCGGTCCGACGACGTGGTCCTCCGGGGTCATTACGAAGTAGTCGCAGTCGGAAGCACCGACGTTACCCGGCCGTCGTGGGTACCGGAGTAAAACCCCTGCCGACGGGCACGTAGCGGTGACCGCAAGCGGACGGGGATGCTCTCCCACAGGGATTCCGCCGGCGTCCTCCCACAGGGATTATGCCCCGCCGGCGTCTTCGGTCGGTCGAAATGGTCTCTCGTACTCGAACAGTTTCCCTCCTGTTGACCGGTCTCCTCGTCCTCCTGGCCGGCTGTAGCGGCCTGCTCGGCGGCGGGGCAGGCGGAGACGGCGCCGGGTCGAACGCTGTATCGGTGTCCGAATTCGACTATCCCGAGGGCTGGTCGGCAGACGGTATCGGGTCTGTCGAAACTGCACTGGGCACTCACTACGCCGTTGGAACGCGGGGGGCCAGTTTCACAGAAAAGCTTCACGTCCAGGCCAGGCAGGGTCAGGTAACGAACAACAGCATTCGCTACGAAGTGGACCGGCAGTCACGGGAACTGCTGGCGAGGCTCGACAGAACGGAGTACAGCCAGGTCGCCTACTACGGGAACGGGACGCTCACGAACTACGACCCGAAGAACGGGTCAGTCATCTCTCGGACGAACGCGAGTTTCTCGAGGGTAGCCAACGGGAGCAAGTTGATCGTTAGCCAGGCCCTCGGGGGTCTCAAGCTGAACGCCTCGTCGGTCGTCGAACAGGGTGGAGTCACCGCTGTCCGGTATTCAGTCACCGGTGCACGTTCGAACAGTAGCTTCACCGAAGCCAGCGGAACCGTCGTCGTCGCGTCGGATGGGCGTATTCTCTCGATAGACGTTACGAAGAGTAACGAAGAGCAGACGCTAACCTATCGATACGTCCTCGAGAAGGTGGAAAACACGACCGTCGAACGGCCCGCCTGGGCCGAGAACTGAGTCTCGCTCGGACTGCGAATCTGACGATTAGGACTCGAGGAGTGATTCGTCCGCGTACTCCTCGCGGAGGTCTTTCTTCGAGAACTTCCCGGTCGCGGTCTTCGGCACCGCGTCGATGAAGACGTACTGCTCGGGTTCCCACCAGTCGGGGAACTCTGCGGCGAGCATCTCGCCCAGTTCCTCGCGGAGCCGGTCGTCGTCGACGTCGGCGTCCTCCCGCTTGACGACGAAGCCGACGGGGCGCTCCTGGTAGCGTTCGTGGGGCACGCCGATGACGGCGGCCTCGCTCACGGCGTCGTGGGCCATCATCGCGTTCTCCAGCTCCTGGGAGGAGATCCACTCGCCGCCTGACTTGATGACGTCGTCGGCCCGGTCGACGATTTCGACGTACCCGTCCGGGTCGACCGTGACGATGTCGCCGGTGCGGAGCCAGCCGTCCTCGAAGTCCGACTCGTTCGCGTCGGGGCGCTGGTGGTACTCGGTCGTCACCCAGGGCCCGCGAATCAGGAGTTCGCCGAAGTCCTCGCCGTCCCACTCGACTTCCTCGCCCTCGTCGTCGACGACTTTGAACTCCAGGCCCGGCAGGACGACGCCCTGCTTGCCCCGCTTGTCGAGCTGGGTCTCGTAGTCGGCGTCGGTCAGGTCTCCCGTCAGCTTGGCCGTCGAGCCGATGGGCGACGTTTCGGTCATCCCCCAGGCGTGGACCACCTCGACGCCGAGGTCGTCGTACTGCCGAATGAGACTCTCTGGTGCTGCGGCGCCGCCGATGTAAATCTCCTCGAGCGAGGAGAGGTCCACCTCGTTGTTCTCGAGGTACTCGAGCAGGCCGAGCCAGACCGTGGGAACGCCAGCCGTTACCGTGACGCCCTCCTCCTCGATGAGGCTAGCGAGGTCTCCCGGATTCGGCGAGGGGCCGGGGAAGACCTGCTTGGCCCCGGCAGCCGTCGCCGCGTAGGGCATGCCCCAGGCGTTGACGTGGAACATCGGGACCACCGGCATGACGACGTCGTCGTCCCGGAGGTCCAGCCCCATCGGCGTCAGGCCCGCCATCGTGTGGCTCCAGAGCATCCGCTGGGTGTACTCGACGCCCTTGGGCTTGCCCGTCGTCCCCGACGTGTAGCACATCCCCGCCGGCGTCTCGCCGTCGAGCCGCGGCCAGTCGTAGTCGGCGTCGTGGCCGGCCACGAAGTCGTCGTACGCCACGGCGTTCGGCAGTCCGCCGCCCGGCACCTCCTCGCCCACGACGACGAACTGCTCGACGCTGGCGAAGGAGTCCTCCTCGTAGGCGCTGGCCACTTTCTCCGCGAGGGACGGGTCGACGAACACCACCCGGTCCTGGGCGTCCTCGACGATGTACCGGACGTGTTCGTCGGGCAGGAGCGGATTGATGGTGTGCAACTGGGCGCCGAGGTTCGGCGCGGCGAAGTACGTCTCGAAGTGGCGGGTGTGGTTCCAGCACACCGTGGCTACTCTGTCTCCCTGCTCCACGCCGGCGTCGGCCAGTGCGTTGGCTAATCGCCCGACTGCTTCGTCGTACTTGGCGTAGGTGGTTCGAGAGCGGCCTCGGTGGGTTCGGGCCACCACCTCGGTGTCTGGAAACAGTTGCGCGGCTCTCCACATGAACGGTCGCAAGGTCTGGGACGTACCACCCGGCATGTGGGATGCATCGCCCGTTTCCTTGATATACGTTCGCAAACCGCAAATTGCATGTTAACGAGTTTATGGGGCACGGTCTGTGAATTCACTCCGACATGGCGATGAGATCTCGCCCTTCCCACTTTGCTGACTAGGCGATTTGAATACCGCCTACAGCACCGCGACCGCTACCGCATCCGCAACGACTATGAAAGCCCTCACCTCGCTCGCGGTCGCTGGACGACATATCTTCGCTCACTTCGTTCGCTCGATAGGGGCCGTCCAGCGACTACACGGAGCGCCAGCGAGGTTCGCCCTTTCAGTCCACCAGGACGGTGTCTGATGCAGCAGCGGGTGGCGCGCTGGCTCGACGCCGAGTGCGAGACGCGACCGAAAGGGAGCGTCTCGGGACGGCGAACGGCGAAGCCGTGAGCCAGCGAGGCGGTCGAGCCATTCGCGAGGGACGACCGAGGAGCGAAGTCGTTCGAAAGGCGCCTCCGGCGCCTTTCGTGATGACGAGAGAGCTTCGCTCTCTCGAACCACGACGAGGGAGTCGGCTGGGGAGGGTCGTGGCTCGCGGTGTCGGTGCGGGCCTGGCGGACTGAAAGGGCGAGGCCCGCGTGACGGCGAAGCCGTCACGGTATAGGAGGCCGGCTTCGCCGGCCTCCCGGTGGCGGCGACCGAAGGGAGCGGAGTCGGAGAAGCGGCTCTATCCGAGGGAGCGGTAGCGACCGAGGATATCCGCTT
>CAZGAX010000115.1:0-12346 GCA_964523745.1 uncultured Halobacteriales archaeon
TAGTATTATATCGATTTGGTATATTTGGAGGGGAAGGGGGGCGTGTTCTGCAATTAGCTGGCGAAGGGGATTCGACGTTCCCGACCCGTCGGTCCACACGCGAGCCGTCACCGCATGACCTGGCCGCCCGTCACGTCGAGGACCGACCCGGTCGTCCAGTTCGACTGCCGTGACGCCAGATAGAGGACCGCCTCCGCGACGTCTGCCGGTTCGCCCACGCGACCCAGCGGGAACTCGCTGCCGTCGATCCCCGCGCCGTCGTCGGTCATCGGGGTCCGGACCGACCCGGGAGCGACGGCGTTGACGAAGACGCCGTCCCCTGCGACCTGCATCGCCAGACTCCGCGTGAAGCCGTGGACGCCGGCCTTAGCAGCGCTGTAGGCCACGCTCGGCGCCTCCATCCCGGTCCGACCGGCCATCGACCCGATGGAGACGATCTTGCCGTACCCCCGCTCGACCATGTGGCCGAGAAACGCCCGACTCGCGTAGAGCACCCCGAGGAGGTTCACCTCGACGAGCCGTTCGACGTCTGCCGGCGCGTGGTCGACGAGCGACGTCCGCGAGAGGATGCCGTGGGCGTTGACGAGGATCTCGACCGACTCGCTGGCTGCCAGGACGTCGGTTTTGAGTGCCTCGACGGCCGCGACGTCGGTGACGTCACACTCGTACGCCGTCCAGGACGCTCCGGAAGCTTCGACGCGCTCGCCGGTCGATCCGAGTGCCGACTCCTCGACGTCGACGCCGACGACGTCTGCACCCTCCCGGGCCAGCGACGCACACACGGCCTCGCCGATGCCACCCGCAGCCCCTGTCACCACCGCAGTCTGGCCGTCCAGGTCGGGCGGGCCGCTGGGCGTCGACGAGTCGCTGCCTGTGCCGGGAGTCGAAGCCGCGTTCGCCGGGTCCATGCCCGACACTGGCACGCCGACGCCCTAAAAGTACTCCTCCGGTCCGCCGTACCCCTCCCCCACCCCCGCCGTCAGCCGGTTCAGGCGTAGCCTTTCACGCCGATGTACCGGTCGATTATCTCGTCGTTCTCGGCCAGGTCCGCCGTCGAGCCCTGCCAGGCGATGCGTCCTTCGTCCAGGACGAGCGCCCGGTCGCCGACGTCCAGCGCGAGGTCGATGTCGTGTTCGATCATCACGATGGCCACGTCGCCGCGGAGGTCCTCGATCAGCCGCGCCACCTTGTCGACGAACTCGACGGCGAGCCCCTGGACCGGTTCGTCCAGCAGGAGGAGGTCGGGGTCGGGCGCCAGTCCCTGGGCGAGGGCCACCATCTGCTGCTGGCCGCCGCTGAGGTGGCCGGCCTTCGCGTTCGAGTAGTCGGCGAGGTCCGGGAACAGCTCGAAGAGCGAGTCGTAGTCGACCGAGACGTCCCGTTCGAGCGTCGGGAGCCGGACGTTCTCTTTGACGGTGAGGTGCGGAAACACCTTGGTGTCCGCCGACACGAACGAGACGCCGCGCTTGGCGACCCGGTGGGGTTCCTCGCCCGTGATGTCAGTCCCGTCGTAGGTGACCGTCCCTGCATCGGGGGTCAGCAGGCCCGTGACGACCTTGTACGTCGTCGTCTTGCCGGTGCCGTTGCGGCCGAGGTACGTGACGACGTCGTCCCGGCCGACGGTGAGGCTGAGGCCACACAACACCTGGTGGTCGCCGTACGATGCGTGAACGTCGTCGAGTTCGAGCAGCGGGTCTGTCATTGGGTCGCCCCCTTGAGGTAGGCTTCCTGCACGTCGTCGTCCGCGAGCACCGCCTCCGGCGCTCCGGAGGCCAGCAGCTTCCCGTCGTGCATGACCAGGAGCCGGTCGCTGAACTCTCGCACCACGTCCAGCTTGTGCTCTATCAGCAGGACGGCCCGGTCGGCCGCTATCTCGGCGACGACGTCGAACAGCTGTGACTTCTTGTCGACCGCCAGGCCGGCCGTCGGTTCGTCGAGCAACAGGAGGTCCGGGTCGGTGGCGACCGCGATGGCGATCTCGAGCAACCGCTTGTACCCCTGCGAGAGGTTGTGGGCCTCGGTGGTCCGCGACTCGTCGAAACCGACGCGGTCGAGCACCGAGTGAGCGCGCTCGTTGGCCGCCGTATCGGCCAGCGCGTCGCCGAAGGCCCGGAGGTGGGGCGGCATGGCCGTGGCCTGGACGGCCAGGCGAACGTTTTCGAACGCGCTGAGTTCGTCGAACAGCGACGTCACCTGGAAGGTTCGTCCCAGGCCCCGGTGGGTGCGCTCGTCCGGGCCGAGGTCGGTGACGTCCTCGCCGTGGAGGAACACCGAGCCGGCAGTCGGCTCGTAGGTCCCCGTGAGCAGGTTGAACAGCGTCGTCTTGCCCGCCCCGTTCGGACCGATCAGCGTCGTGAACTCGTCGCGAAGCGAGACGGAGACGCCGTCGACGGCCGTCACCGCCGCGAACTCCTTCCGGAGGCCCTCGCAGCGAAGCAGTGGAGCCTCGTCGCTACTCATCGACCGCACCTCCGTCGCCGAGGGCGACCGCGTCGTCCGGTTCGTCGGGCCGTCGCGCGACCGAGTCCGCCTCGCGGGTCCGACTGAATCCCAGCTTGCTCGCGATGCCGTGTGGGAACCACAGCACGGCGGCGACGAACACGACGCCGAGGACCAGCAGCCAGCGTTCCGGGAGCCGGGCCAGGTAGACCGGCGCGTCGGCGGGGATCAGCGGCCCGAGGTACGTCGAGAGCAGGTACCGGCTGCCGATGACGAAGAAGGCGCCGATGACCGGGCCGACGAGCGTTCCCAGGCCGCCGATGAGCAGCATGAACAGGCCGTTGCCGGTGACCGTCCAGTACAGCGTGCTGCCGGGGGCGACCTGCGTGAAGTACGCGGCGTACAGCACGCCGGCGAAGCCCGAGACGACGCCGGCGATGGTGAACGCCCCGTACTTGTACAGGGCGACGTCGTAGCCGATGGCCTCCGCGCGCTCCTCGTTTTCCCGTATCGCCTGGAAGACGTGGCCGACGTGGGACCGGACGAGGGCACGCAGCGCCACGTAGACGACCACGAGTAACACGAGGTAGACGTAGTAGTAGCTCAGGGGCGAGAAGGGGTCGAACTCCCAGCCCAGGACGGTCGGCGGCCTGATGATCAGCCCGGTCGTCCCGCCGACGTAGTCCCAGCTGCGAAACAGCGTGTAGGCGACCTGGGCGACGCCTAGCGTGATCATCGCGAAGTAGACGCCGGTCCGGCGGAAGGCGACCAGCGCGACGAGCAACGCGAGGACGGCCGTCCCGACGAGCGCCAGCAGGCCCGCCACGAGAAACGACAGCCCCGCTTTCGTCACGAGCAGGACCGTCCCGTAGGCGCCCGAGCCGAGGAACAGGACGTGGCCGAAGCTCACGTACCCGGTGTAGCCGGTCAGGACGTTGAACCCCATCGCGAAGATCGCCATCACGAACACCTCGATCAGGATGATGACGTAAAACGGCGTGCCCTGGCCGCCGCCGAGGTGGGGGGCGGCGACGAGGACGAGCAGCGCCAGGAAGCCGGCTGTCGGGGTCCGAAGGCGTTCGAGCGGCCGGAACGCACGGAGCCGGTCGGCCGGCGCCATCAGACCTCCACCTCCGCTTCACCCAGCAGTCCCTGGGGCCGGGCGATCAGGACGCCCAGCATGACGAGGAAGATGACCGTCCCCGACGGTATCGGGGCGAACTGGGCGGCGAACTGCCAGATGACGCCGACGAGCAGGCCGGCGACGACGGTGCCACGGAAGCTGCCGAGGCCGCCGATTATCACGACGATGAACGCCTGGAGGATGATGCTCGACCCCAGCGCGGGGCTGACCGACCGGTAGATGTAGACGACGCCGCCGATTGCGGCGATGGCCGCCCCCAGGCCGAAGACGAGCGTGAACGCCCGGTCGACGTTCAGGCCCAGCACGTTCGTCTTTTCGGCGTCGTAAACGCCGGCCCGGACGATGAGGCCGTACCGGGTGTACTTGAGAAACGCGCCGAGGCCGACGACCACCAGTGCCCCGACGAGGATGATGAAGGCACGGTAGAACGGCAGTGAGACCCCCGCGAGCGCCAACTGGCCGTCGAACACGGCCGGCTGGGGCGGGACCGAGGGCGCGGAGGGGCCCCAGACGACCTGGATCCCCTCCTCGATGATGACGGCGATGCCGAACGTCAGCAGGAGCTGGTACAGCGTCTCGGTCTCGTACAGCGGCTTGTACACCGTCCGCTCGAGGGCGAACCCGAGCACGGCGACGACTATGGGGGCGACGACGAGCGCGGCCAGGAAGCCGCTCAGCCCGCCGCCGAGCGCCTTCATGACTGTCAGGCCGACGTACGCCCCGAGCGCGAACAGGGCGCCGTGGGCGAAGTTCAGGACGCCCATCAACCCGAAGATGAGCGACAGACCGGCGGAGGCGAGCACGAGGATCATCCCGTACGACAACCCGGCCAGCACGATGGCGACGTACTCCGCCGCGGCGCTCATAGCTCCAGGCTACAACCCGTCTCTGAACAGGAGCGCATGCTCGGTTCGGCGTCGTACGTCTCGTCGAGGACCGGCTTCATGTCCGGCGCGACGTCGCTGGTCTGACCGGATTCGAAGTGACCCAGGTACATCGGCATCGCGGCCTGGTGGTCACACTCCCGGAGCCGGTAGGCGCCGTCGCCCCGGGCGGTCTTCTCGATGGTCATGCCGTGCCACTGCTCGATGAGCGCGTTCGCGTCGGCCGACCCGGCCGCCGTGAAGCCCTGGGCGATAGCGTACCCGGCGGCGTGACCGCCGGCCGTGAAGATGGACGGCACCGTGTTCCAGAGGTCGGCGTACTGCTCGACGAGCCACTCGTTGGTGTCGTTGTCCGGGAACGTCCAGAAGTACTTGGGCGTCCCCTGGAAGCGGCTGGCGGTGTCACCGACCTGGCCGAGCCACGGGACGGTCGTCACGCCCGTCGTGGAGACCGGGAAGTCGCCTGACGCGTTGCTCAGGTCCCGCGTGAACGTCAGCGCGTCGGCGCCCGTCAGCGCCACGACCATCGCGTCCGCGCCCGAGTTGTTCATCTTGCGCAGGTACGGCGAGAAGTCCTTGGTGCCGAAGGCGGCGTAGTCTTCGCCGGCAACGCTGCCGCCGTTGTCCGTGATAACGGACTGCCATTGGGCGATCGAGTCCTTCCCCCAGGAGTAGTCGGCCCCGAGGAAGTAAAACGAGCTCCCCAGGTTCTCGGCCGCGTACCGACCGCCCGCCAGGGCGTCCTGGTAAGTCGTCTGGCTCGTCCGGAAGGCGTACTTGCTACAGTCCTCGCCCGTGAGCGACGACGCAGCCGCCGTGTCGATGAACATCGGCGTCTTCGAGGCGTCGGCCACGTCTTTGACCGCCGCCGCCACGGAACTCGAGACGCTGCCCTGCAGAATGTCCACGTTGTCCTGCTGGACGAGCTGCCGGGCCTTCTGCCGGCCGACGTCGGCCGCCAGTTCGGAGTTCTTGGCGATCAGTTCGACGGTGATCCCGTCGCCTTCCACCGTGTTGGAATCCGCGAGTCCGCCCGTGTCTGCGTTCAGCGCCTGGGCCAGCCCGAGTTTCAGGCTGCGGATGACCGAGTTCCCCAGGTGGGCGTACGGACCGGACGTGTCGGTCACGATGCCGATCTTCAACGAATCGGCGCTGGCGCCGTCGCTTCCGCCGTCCGTGCTCCCGCCGTCCGTTCCGCCACCGTCGCTGCCGTCGCCGCCGTCATCAGTGGATCCGTCCCCGCCGTCGCCGGAACAGCCGGCGAGGCCGACCATGCCGACCGATGCGAAGCCTGCAGTCTTGAGTAGTTGGCGTCTGCGAACCATCAACACGGATTCGAAGTGGATCCAATATAAAAGTTGTGTGTGTCCGGAGTCCATTCCGCTTTCGTCACCAGTGGCGATCGCTCCGAAACGGTCTGCAGACCACGAACGTGTCGGGTACGTGTCCAGCGGGAGTCCGGTTACAGCTCCCGGGCGGCGCGTTCACCCTCGTGGATCGCCTCCATGATCGTTCGCGGGGCCAGGGCGTCACCGACCCGACGGACCTCGACGTCGAGGTCGGCCGCAGGACCCGTGAGTGACTCGTTCGCCCGGTGGAACCCCCCGAGGACGATGCTGTCGACGTCGTCCAGTCGGACGCGCTTGCCCTCGGTGTCCAGCACCACCGTCGGCCAGTCGACTTCGTCGACGAACGCGTGGGCGTAGACGTCGACGGGGTCGTCCAGGTCGAACAGTTCGCGCTGGAGTTTGAGCTTCGTCGGCCCGGTCAGGTCGCCGCCAGGATCGGCCGCGACCATCGCGAACGCGACGTCGTGGCCGCGTGCGGCCAGGTGTTTCGCGGTCCCCACGCCCTTCCAGTGTTGCTCGCCGTCGTCGACGACGAGGACGCGGTCGCCGGGCGACCGGTGGTCGTACACCGCCGTGTCGACGCCGCCGGCGAGGACCTCCGGCGTGGTGAGCACCCGAGCG
Source organism: uncultured Halobacteriales archaeon (assembly GCA_964523745.1). Classification (GTDB taxonomy): domain Archaea; phylum Halobacteriota; class Halobacteria; order Halobacteriales; family Haloarculaceae; genus CAZGAX01. Next base: position 6,438 of record CAZGAX010000115.1, read on the forward strand.
TCCTCCCAGCCCGGAACGTCGTCCGGACCGATGCCGTAACTCTGGTAGCCGCGCGGGAAAGCCGGCGGGCTCGCCCCCGTGGCCAGAACGATGGCGTCCGGCGCCCGGGCCGCGATCAGCGATTCGTCGACGGCCGTCCCCGTCTCGACGGTCACGCCTTCGCGGTCGAGGGCCTCCCGGAGCCACAGCAGCGGCTTCTCGAACTCCTCGCGGCCGTCGAGCCGGGCCGCGAACCGGGCCTGGCCGCCCAGCGTCTCGTCACGTTCGTACAGCGTCACGTCGTGACCGCGTCGGGCGGCCACCTCCGCGGCTTTCATCCCGGCCGGGCCGCCGCCGACGACCAACACGTCCCGCGCCGGCGAGGCTTCGGTCAGCGTCCCGGTCCCGAGCGCGTCCTCGAACCCGGTGGCCGGATTGAGGACGCACCGGCACTCGGCGCCGTTGTAGACGCGCTCGATGCAGCCCTGGTTACAGCCCATGCACTCGATGAGTTCGTCGAGGCGGCCCGCCTTGGCCTTCTTCGCCACGTTCGGGTCGGCGATGTGGCCACGGGTCATCGAGACCAGGTCGGCACAGCCCTCGACGAGCACCCGGTCGGCCTCCCGGGGGTCGGTGATTCGCCCGGTCGTCGCCACCGTCACGTCGGGAGCCTCTTCGCGAACCGCAGTCCGGATCTGCTTGGCCAGCGGCGCGAGGAGCTGCTGGTCGTGTTGCATGTCCGGGATGATGTAGTCCTGCTTCTCGTAGGTCCCGGCCTTCACGACGAGGTAGTCGACCTGGCCGGTCGCCGCCAGGCGCGTTGCGACCTCGGCGTAGTCGTCGACGTCCATCCCGGCGTCGTTCATGTCGCTCGCGTTGACCTGGAGTCCCACCACGTAGTCGTCCCCGACCCGGTCGCGAACTGCGTCGAGCACCTCGTAGACGATCCGGAGGCGGTTCTCCAGGCTGCCGCCGTATTCGTCGTCCCGCTCGTTCGAGTACGGCGACATGAACTGCGAGAGGAAGTAGCCCCCGTAGCCCGAGTGGACCTCCACCCCGTCGAAGCCCGCCCGCTGGATCAGTCCCGCGGTTTCGCCGTAGGCCGTGACGATCTCGTCGATGTCGTCCCGCGTCATGCGCTTTGGCATCTCCCGGTTGACCGGCCCAGGGATGTCGCTGGCCGAGAGGATCGGTTGCTCGGTCAACAGGCTCGACATCTGGCGCCCGTAGTGGAGGTTCTGACAGAAGATCTTCGCCCCGGCGTCGTGGACGGCGTCGGTCAATTCCCGCAGGTCAGGCACGATATCCTCGCTATACCCCTCGATCGCGCTGCCGGTGATTGCGGTCGGATGGTTGGCGAGGTACGCCATCACGATCAGGCCGACGCCGCCCTCGGCCCGTTCGACGTAGTAATCGACCAGCTGCTGGGTGATGTCGGTCCCCGAGGCGTAGTTAGTCGTGTGACCGGTCATCATCAGGCGGTTTTGCAGGTCCACGTTCCCGACCGACGTCGGCTCGAACAGCTTCCGGAACTCGTAATCGTTGGGGTCCTCGTCTGCGAGCACAGCGGTGTCGCTGTCAGTCATTGGCACACGTACCGGGGTTCTCGGGGCCGCTTCTTAACCTCTTCGGGAAGGGGCGTCAGTCGAACTGCGGTCTGACCTCGGTCCCGAGGCGCCTGATACACTCGGCCATCGCGTCGGTGCCGGCACCCGGGTAGTACGTGCGAAGGATGACGTGCACGTCGTCGCCGAGGGCCTCGCGGTACTCCTCGAGGTCCTCGGCCACCTGGTCGGGCGTGCCGAATACGGCACGCTCCCGGGCCGCCTGCTTCTCCTCCGCCGGGAGTTCGTCCACAGCGTCGCCGCCCGAGAGCGCCGCGTACTGCCGTAGCATGTAGAAGTAGCCGTCGCGCATCTGCTCCCAGGCCTCCTCCCGGGAGTCGGCGACGAAGCCGTGCTGGAGGACGTACACCTGGAAGTCACCGTCCAGTCCTTCGGCCTCCCGGACCCGCTCGATGTCGTCCACTCGCAGGCGAATCTCGTCGATCGACAGCGACGACGGGGCACACCAGGCGTCGCCCAGGCGGGCCGCCCGGCGGACGGCCGGGCGGGCCGACCCGCCGAGCATGAGTGGCACGTCGCTGGCGGGCTTCGGCGTGACAGTCACGTCAGGCGAGATGGGGTGATACGCCGGGTCGTAGTCGAGCGGACCCGGCGACCAGGCCGCCCGGAGGGTTGCGATGGCGTCTTCGGTCCGGGGGCCACGTTCCTCCCGCGGCACGCCGAAGCCCTCGAACTCCCGGTCGGTGTAGCCGACAGCGAGGCCGAGCGTGGTTCGGCCGCCGGCGATCTGGTCGACCGTGGCGACGTTCTCGGCCAGTCGCACCGGGTCGTACAGCGGGGCGAGGGCGATACACGTCCCGATCTCTATCTCGTCGGTCGTCGCGGCCAGCGCCCCCAGGCTCGCTTCGACGCCCGAGAGGTAGCCGTCTTCCGTGAAGTGGTGTTCCGAGAGCCAGGCGCTGTCGAGGCCCGCGTCCTCGACTGTTTCGACCAGGTCGAGCATCTCGGCGTAGAGCGCAGAGCGGTCGCGGCCGTCGTCGGGGCGCTGCTGACAGGTAAACAGTCCGGTCCCGAGGTCCATACCGGGCCGTGGACCGGCCGGGGCTTAAGCCTACGGCCCGGTCGCGTCCGGCAAGCGCGTCACTGGAAAGGCAGGAGTCTCAGTAGTCGATGCGAGTGATCTCCTCGACGGGCCACTGGCTCAGAATTTCGACGCCGTTCTCGCGGACGACGACCATCTCCTCGACGCGGACGCCCTGGCGGTCGGCCGGTTCCATCGTCTCGACGGCCATCGTCATGCCCTCCTCTATCTCGATCGGGTGGTCGGGCGAGAGCCCCCGCCAGATGAGCGGCACCTCGTAGAGCTGGAGGCCCAGCCCGTGGGCCCAGTGGTTGGTCGTCATCTGCCAGTGGTCGGTCGCGCCGTACCAGTCGGCGTGTTCTCCCTCCATGTCCGGGAAGCCCTGGCAGATCTCGTCGGTCGTCGCGCCCGGCTCGATCCGTTCCAGCACGTCGTAGAGGTTGTCACGCGCCGTCTCGTAGGCGTCTTGCTGGGCCTGGGTCGGTTGGCCCATGCTGAAGGTGCGGTAGTAGCACGACCGGTAGCCCAGGTAGCCGATGTTGTAGAAGTCGGCGTAGACCAGGTCGCCCGGCCGGATAGCGCGGTCGGTCGTGTTGGCCTGGTGTTTCGGCCAGGTGTTCGGACCGGAGGTGACGTAGCCCCCCTGGGCCATCGCGCCGTGGCGCCAGAGTTCTCTGACCGCGTCGCCCCAGACTTCGGACTCGCGGGCCCCGGGCCGGGCGGACTCGGTGATTCGCTGGAAACCCGCCTCGCAGATGGCCGCGACCTGCCGCAGACACTCGACCTCGTCGCGGGTCTTGACCTTCCGGGCGTCGAGCATGATCTCCGTGGCGGTCTCGGTGTCGACGTCGACCCCGCGCGTCTCGAAGGCCTCGACGAGGGCGCCGTTGGCCACGTCGATCCCCATCGGCTGGTTCTCGAGGCCGTAGTCATCGAGGGCGTCAACGACAGTCTGGGCCATCTGTCCCTTGAGCCACTTGCGGGCGGAGTCTCTGCCCGATGCACGGGGAACGTTGCCCAGGCCGGGACAGGCGTAGCGAATGTCGTCGAGCCACGGACAGTTGAAGCGCTGGTTGGAGGCGTGGTCGGCCGTGTCCCAGTGGACGACGTCGCCGTCCTCTGTCAAGAGGGTGTAGTGGTCCGCGCCGCTGCCGCCCGTCATCGCCAGCCCCGTCACGTACCGGACGTTCGGGTCGTTGATCAGGAGCATCGACCCCAGTTCGGCGTCCCGGAGGCGCTCCAGCGCCCGGTCTTTTCGCTCGCGGCGCAGCCGCTGGACGTCGATGCGTTCCTCCCAGTCGACGGCCATCGTGCCGCGCGTCCCTTCCATGAAGTCGCGGTCGTACATACGGGGAAACCGAGACGGCACTGTACCTTGAAACTACGGGTCGTGCCCCCGCAGGTTTATTAGCCCGTGTCGAGATGTGAGAACGAAAGCGATGTACAAGCACATAGCACTGCTTGTCCGCAAGGACGACCTGACCCACGAGGAGTTCGTCGACCACTGGCAGACGACACACACGCCCATCGCCCGGGAGATAGAAGGCGTCACGCGATACCAGCAGGTGCTTCCGACGGACCCCGAGAACGCCGAGTTCGACGGGATCGCGGAACTCTACTTCGAAGATCTCGAGGCCCTCCACGACGCCCTGGGCAGCGAAGGATCGCGAGACTACGACCCCGCCAGGGGCAAAGCCAAGGAGGCCCGCGAGGACGTCGACAACTTCCTGGCCATCGACGAGCGGCCGCGGTTCATCGGCGAGGAGGTCGTCCAGAAGGACGAGGTCGACGGGGACACCGACGGGCTGTACAAGCACTCGGCGTTTCTCGTCCGCCAGGACGGCATGACTCACGAGGAGTTCGTCGACCACTGGCAGGGAACCCACACGCCGATCGCCCGGGAGATAGAGGGGGTCGTCCGGTACGCGACAGTCCTGCCGACCGACCCCGAAAACGCCGAGTTCGACGGCGTGGCCGAACTGTACTTCAAGGACCTGGACGCGCTCCACGCGGCGCTCGGCAGCGAAGGGGACCGCGACTACGACCCGGCAAGGGGCAAGGCCAAGGAGGCTCGCGAGGACGTCGACAACTTCCTCGCCGTCGACGAACGGCCCCGACTCATCGGGCGCGAACGGGTCCAGAAGAACGAATCAGTATGAGCCACGCGTTCCGGTCACAGGTCGAGGAGGCGTTTCCCGAACTCGCCGACGTAGAGGACGAGACGCTCCGCGAGCAGGTCGTCGAGGCCTGGTCGCTCGCCCTCGACCGCGGCGGCTGGCGGGACGTCCACGACGTCCCCTACGCCTGGAACATCCACGAGGTCAGCAACGTCGAGCACGTCCGAGGCGTCACCCGGATCGCCGTCGCGGCGGCCACCGAACAGCGGGAGTTCCACGGCGCCGACCCGGACGTGGACGTCGTGCGTGCGGCCTGTCTCCTCCACGACGTCGGCAAGGCCTACGAGTACGTCGAGTACGTCGACGACGAGTGCATCGACGACCCCGACCCGGAGTACGCCACCGACGAGGTGCCACACTCGCTGTCGGGGTTCGCGCTGGCACACGAGGTCGGCTGTCCGCTCGCCGTCAGGCGGGCCATCCCCCACTTCATCGGCGAGATTCCCACCCGGACGCTCGAAGCAGAACTGGTCAAGAGCGCCAACTCCGCGTCCTCGAACGCCATCACCCAGGCGGCGATGGGCATCAGCCTCGACGAGTGGGTCGAGAAGTACTCCCAGACGACCGACTGACCCGTTAGACGGGGTCGAGTCCGTTCTCTTCGCGCAGGACGTTGATGTACTCACGGAAGCCCGACTCGAGGTCGTACTCGGGTTCGTACCCCAGGTCCTCCTGGGCCCGGGTCATGTCCAGGGCCTGCGTCCAGGGGAGTTCGCCCTCGTCGGAGACGGTGAGGTCGGCGTCGGGCAGGATTTCCCGGACGGTGTCGACGGCCTCGCGGATGCTGGCGAGTTCGCCCCGGACGTTGTAGACGTCCCGGGTCCGGTCGCTCTCGGGAGTGAACGCCGCCCGGTAGAAGCCCTGGGCGATGTCGCGGACGTGCTGCCAGTCGATGAGCTGATCGCCGTACTCGACGCTGAACGACTCTCCGAGGGCGGGCTTCTCGACGATGTTGGCGAGGAAGGCCGAGCCGCCGGTCTCGCGGTAGGGACCGTAGGCGACCGTCGGCCGGATGGCGACGAGGTCGAGGTCGAACTCCTCGGCGTAGACCCGCGCCTGGTGTTCGTTGTACTCCTTGGTCGCGCCGTACAGCGTGTCGGGATACAC
>CAZGAX010000116.1:0-12254 GCA_964523745.1 uncultured Halobacteriales archaeon
CCGGAACTGTTTTGGGCCGGGGCTCGGTCGCCCCCAGCATGCAGGCCCCCTTCGGCCAGTTCGTGGTGCCATCGCTGCTCCATCTCGCGATATTGTTGACAGCGACGGCCGTCGTGGCGGCGCTCCTGTACGCTATCCGGCCGCCGGTCACCCAGCGGGTCGTCATCTCGTTCGTCCCCTGGATCGTCAACGGCGCTATTCTGTACGTGTTCTACCAGCTCGGCGACCGGTACGGCCAGGTCTATCCCGAAGCCATCGCGCCGCTGTTCTCGGCACCGGCGGTCTACCTCACGACGTTCGTCGTGATGGGGTCGATCTGGCTCGTCACGACGATGGTCGGTCGGGCCTCCACTGCCGCCAGACGGGGTGATGCCTCCCAGTACCTCCTCGCGACGGGGACCGGCATCGCCATCGCCCTGTTCGGCTTGCTCGTCTGGCAGGCCGCCAGCGAGACGACCGCCGACCCGCGCTTCGTCGTTCCGACGCTCGGGCTCGTCGTCTCTGCGGTCGTCACGTTCGTCGTCTACATGATGCTGGGTGCCTGGCGGACCTACATCGTCGCCGAAGCCCGGTACGTCGGCGCGCTGGTCCTGTTCGCCCACGTCCTCGACGGCATCACCACCGCCATCGGCGTCGACTACCTCGGAACGGCCGAAGATTCGGTCCTGCCCCGGACGATCATGGACTTCGCGGCGGACCTGCCGACCTACCCCTACCTCGGGTCGGGCTGGCTGTTCGTCGTCGTGAAGATGCTCGTCGCCGTGCTCATCATCGTCGGCTTTGCCGACTACGTCAGTGAGGAGCCCCAACGGGGCAACCTCCTCTTTGCCTTCATCGCCGCCGTTGGCCTCGGCCCGGCCGTCAACAACCTCCTGCTGTTCATGCTGGGCTTTGGCTCCCAATCACCCGGCATTTTGTAACCCCGGGGCGAACGCCGCTCCATGGCAAAGCAACCCCATCTGCTGGTAGAGCCTGGCGACCTCGCGGACGTCGCGCTGGTCCCCGGCGACCCCGGCCGCGTCGACCGGATCGCCGCCCACTGCGAGGACGTCCAGGAGATAACACACAACCGGGAGTACAAGCTCGTCAACGCCACCTACGAGGGTCGCGACCTGACGATCTGCTCGACCGGCGTCGGCTGCCCGTCGGCCGCGATCGCCGTCGAAGAACTGGCTGCCGTCGGCGTCGACACCTTCTTCCGGGTCGGCACGACCGGCGCCCTCCAGGAAGGCATCGAGATCGGCGACATGGTCGTGGCGACGGCCGCTGCCAAAGACGAGGGAACCACGAAACGCTACGAGTCCGAGACGGTACCGGCGGCCGCCAGCCACGAGGTAGTCGCCACGCTCCTCGCAGCCGCCGAGGAACGGAACGAAGACGTCCACGTCGGGTCGATCGCGACGGACGACGCCTTCTACGCCGAGACCGACGAGTACGTCACGGACTGGGAGGCGGCGGGCCTGCTGGCCGTCGAAATGGAGGCCGCGTCCATCTTCACGCTGGCTCGCCGCAAGGGGCTGCGGGCCGGCGCCATCTGTACCGTCGACGGCAACCTCGTCGAGGGGACCCAGAAGGGTGAAACCGACGACGGCGAACTCCCGGAGAAGGCCCGGAACAACGTCGAGCGGGCCATCGAGATCTCGCTGACGGCGGCGACGCGTCTCTGAGTGCGGGCCGGGAGACTGCGCCCGGATTCCGCCATCCCCTATAAGTGTCCCGGGCCAATACAGGTTGGACATGGCTCCCCGGTTCCGCCGTCGGATTCGGGAACTGTTGCGACGGGGGCGCCGGTTCGAACGACAGGAACTGCGAGCGTTGCGGCGGTGGCTGGAGGACACCCGGAACCTCGTCCGTCTGTCGGCGCTGCTCGCCGTGACGGTCGTCGTCGGGCTGGTGACCTACCTCTCGAACCGGCTCGTCGGCCTCTCCTTCCTGCTGTACCCGCCGCTGGCCTCGGGCGCCTACACCCTCTTTGCCGACCCCGAGGGACGGTACGCATCGCCGCTTCGCTTCGTCGGCGGCCTCACGGCCGGCGCGCTCTGTGGATGGCTCGCCATCGCGACGGTCCAGACCGTCGACGGCATCGTCGCACCCGGTGACGTCTCCGTGGCTGGCGCCGCCCTGGCCGTGCTGTTCACGGGCGCCGTGACGTGGCTCGCCCAGATCGAAGAACCCGCCGCCTTCTCGACGGCACTGCTCACGCTGTTCGTCGAGGGCCGCGTCGAGAGCCTCCACCTGTACGTGCTGAGCGTCGCCGCCGGGAGCGCCCTCGTCGCTGGGGCCTTCGCCCTCTGGCGCACCAGCTTCTACGAGCGCCGGGCGGAGTACCTCTACGAGTCGACGATGGGCGACGACCACGTCCTCGTACCGATGCGAGGTGCGACGGCCGACGCGACGGCGATGCTCGGCGCCAGGCTGGCCGCCGCCCACGACGCCGGCAAAGTCGTCCTGCTGGACATCGTCGAGGAGGCCTGGATGGCCGACGCCGAGCGGTCGCTGCTGGCAGAGCACGGAACGACCCGGCTCGCGACCGGCTCCCAGGCCGGTACGGCCCAGGACCGGGAGGCTGCCACGCGGGACCGACCCGACGAGGCGGACGACGCCGGCATCTCGAAGTCCGTCGCCGAACTCGAACGCCAGGCCCAGGCCATCGAAACGCAGGTCGGCGTGCCCTGCCAGGTGATCGTCGCGACCGGTGGCACCTCCCCGGCGTCGACGGTCCGTCAGTCTGCCACGCAGGCAAACTGCGACCTGATCGCGGTCCCCTACGAGTCCCGGCACGGTTCGGTCACGCCGTTCATCCAGGGGCTGTTTCGGGGCAACGTCGACGTGCTCGTCCACCGGTCGGTCGACGGCCGGACCGACTGGCGGCGGGTGATGGTCCCGGTGCGCAAGCCGGGGGACGTCGCCCACAGCATGATCGACTTCGCGCTCAGACTCGCCCGGCAGACCGGCCGGGTCAGCGTCGCCCACTGCATCGACAGCGAGGACCGACGCCGGGCGGCCGACGCGATGCTCGAAAACCTCGTCGAGACCTTCGAAGGACCGCTCGAAACCCGCGTCTCCGGAGCATCCATCGAGACCTTTCTGGCCGGCAACGCCCCCGGCTACGACCTGGTGATCATCGGTGCCAGCCAGGACCGGAGCATGGCCTCGCGGCTCATCGCACCGCCGACGTTCGAGCGCCTCGAGCACCTGGAATGTGACGTCGCCATCGTCGACCGGGGCTGAGCCTTAAGGCGGATGGGGCGACCAGACTGCCCGTGACCTGACTCTAGACACGGGGCGATTCGCGGTTGTGCGACGCACAGCCCCGTGACTATCGGCACCACCCCGACCGCGTCGCCTGCTCGCTACCCCATCTCACCCTCTTCCATGAGTTCGTCGGCGACCTCCTCGACGTCCTCGGTGCCCAGGGCCGACCGGACGAGGAGCCGGCCGCCGATAGCGGCGGGGCTGATCACCGTATCGGCGCCGGCCCGGCGGAGTTTGTCGACGTTCTCCCTGAGCGTGGCCGCCGCGACGATCCTGACGTCCGGGTTGAGTTCCCGGGCTGTGAGGATGGCCAGCGCGTCGGCGGCGTCGTCGTTGGTGGCCGCGATGACGGCCCTGGCGTGTTCGATGGCGACCTCGTGGAGGGGTTCGTCGTCGCTGGGGTCGCCGGTGTAGACCTCGACGTCACGGTTGCGAAGGAGCTGGGCCTGCGTCGCGTCGGGCGTCACGACGACGAACTCCGAGCCGTGGAGTTCCTCGACGAGCGGTTCGGTCAGGTCGCCGTAGCCGAGAACCACCACGTGGTCCTCGAGCAGTTCGTACTGTCTGTCGGTCATGGTTCCGAGGGCTCGCGAGAAGCGGGCTTCCAGCGCCGGCCCGAGCACCGACCCCAGCGCCAGGGCGAAGCTCACGGTGCCGAGGACGACCAGCGAGAGGGCAAACAGCTGGCTGTAGTCCGTCGTCGCCGTCAGGTCGCCGTAGCCGACGGTCGAGGCCGTCACCACCGTGTAGTACAGCGCGTCGACGAGCGTCTCTACGTTGGTGAACTCGTCCCGGAGCGCGTAGGTCCCGGCCGTACCGTAGACGAGCGTGCCGACGAGAGCGATCGTGGCGCCGATCTGTGCCGTCGACAGCGAGAGGTCCCGGTCGAACCGACGGTAGTTCCCCAGCACCGTCGGCAGGGACAGCACCGACAGACCCACCAGCAGGAGCGAAAAGGAACTGCTCTGGACGAGTCCCTGGGCCGCTGTCACTGGGAGAAGCACGACCGAAGCGTACCAGGCAGCCCGGTAGCCCCGCCGGAGCGCCGAGGCACTCAGGAGCAGAAGGAAGCCGGTGATCGTTCCCGTGAAGCCGGCTGCCGCCTGGATGGACTCGGGGACGTAGTCGGCAAGCGGGCCCGACGGGTCTACCACGGTGATGTTGGCGACTCCCGTGGCAAGCGACAGCAGCGCCACGAACGTCACGAGCAGAACCGCCGCCTGCGTCCCGAGCAGTCGGTGCCTGACCCACCTCGCCATGCCAGCCACACCGGTACGACGGGACGTAAAGCCTCCGGGCGGTCCGGCGACAGCCCTTTAGCAATGCACTCGCATGTGGTATCGTATGCCGGCACTCCCCGTCGAAATTCTACTGGGCATCTATCTCGGGCTTCTCGTTGGCATCATTCCCGGCCTAATCTCCTGGACGATGGGGTTCGCGTTCAAGTATCTCACCGGCGTGACGGTGCCGGGGTTCGGGGTCACGGTGCTCGCCATCGCACTGGCTGGCGTCAACGGGGGGCTGCTCGCGCTGGCCGACAGGTCAATCACGCAAAGTCCAAACGCCCCGCGAATCGTTACCGCCATCGTCGTCGTGGGGATGATGTCGATGTACGCCCACAACAAGGGCGACCAGATGGGAGCGGAGTTCCCTCGCCGGCTTTCGCTATCGGGACTCAGAGAGCGTACCCTGTCGATGGATCTGGTCGACCTCGTGGGCACCGACGAAGTCCGCATCCGCGTCGTCGGCCAGGTGGCCGACATGGAGGGCTATCCGCCGCTGCCGGCCGACCTGCGGGCCGAAATCCGCGCGGCAGAGTTCACCTTCCCCGCAGACCTCCGGATCCCCGAACTGGAGTCGCGGATGGCCGACCGCCTGGAGACCGAGTTCGACCTCGGCGACGTCGACGTGACGATCGACGAACGCGGCCGGGCGACGGTCGTCGCTGCTCCGCCGTTTTCCGGCCTCTCGAAACGAGTCACAGACGGCCGCCACGCCGTCTCCGTCGACGGCCTGGTTCCGACCGGACTGGCCCGGGGCGACGAGGTGACGCTGATCACCCGGGACGCCCAGGTCCGGGGGACGGTGGTCAGCGCACGGACCGGCGATTCACAACCCGAACCCACCATCGAGCCACGCGTCGACGAGGAACCGGCCGACGCCGAGGAGACGCCCAAGCCGGTCCGGGCCCCGACGACGGACGGCGGCGAGGGACGGCTCACTGCGGCGGTCACGCGAACTGACGTCCAGCCGCTGTTGCGAGCCGACCGTGCGAAAGTCGTCGTCGAGTCGCGGGGGACCCGCCGGGAGTACGAAGTCGTCTCGCTGCTTCGCCGCGCCGACCGGACGTTCCGGCGATTTACCGTGGGCGCCGGAAGCCGCCTCGACGGTACCACGATAGGCGCGGCGAATCTGCAGGAATCCGTCGGCGTGACGGTCCTGGGCGTCCGCAAACCGGAGGGCTGGCTGGTCGCACCGGGGGCGGCGACGGTCCTGTCTGCCGGCGACGCCCTGATCGCGGTCGGCAGACGAACCGCCATCGAGGAGTTCAAAGAGGTGGTGGCGTGACCGTCGTATTGGCTACCTCGCCTGCCCTCGAAAATGCGACGACGCTGTTAGCGCGGTTCGTCGGCCTCACCGTGCTGGCGGCGACGCTCGCCGGCGTCGCTGCCTTCGCGTACCGGTGGTACGTCCGGGAATCGGTGCCCACCGGGCTGGCTCTGCTGGTCGGCCTCAGCGGCGTCGCGGTCTACCTCAGCACGACCAGTCTGCTGGGCGCCGTCATCGACGCGCCCAGCGGCCCGACGGACGTCCAGGAGGCGCTGTTCAACATCGTCGCCTTCGCGGGAGCGACGGTGGCTGCCGGGGCGGGCCGGCGGGCCGGCGACCAGTTCGCGACCGACGTGTTCAGTGACACCGGCCGACGGGGCCTAGAGACCGACGTCGGCAAACTCGTCCGGAGTGTCGGACGCGTCGTCTCCGTCGAGTTGCCTGAACACGTCGACGACGTCGTGGGGTACGACCCGGTTCCCGAGGAAACGAAGGAAGCGCTGTCGGGCAAGCGATTCGTCTTCCCGCGGAAGCTCACTGTCGACGAACTCGAGTCGCGGCTCGTTTCCCGGCTGAAGACCGACTACGCCGTCGGACACGTCGACGTCGAACTGGCCGAGGACGGCAGCGTGAAGTACCTCGCGCTGGGTTCCCGGGCGGCGGGCATCGGGCCGACGCTCCCGCCGGCCACCAACGCCGTCGCAGTGCAGGCCGACCCGGCCTTTGCTGCCAGTGCCGGCGACCTGGTACAGGTCTGGGAGACCGACCCGATGCGGCGGGTGCTGACCGCCGAACTCCGGGGCGTCTCGGGGGACGTGGTCACGCTGGCAATCGACGCCGCCGACACGTCGAAGGTCGACCCGACGACGCAGTATCGCCTGGTGACGCTACCGGTCGACGACCGGCCGGACCGCGAGTTCGCGTCGCTGCTTCGGGCGGCCGACGAGACGTTCAGCTCCGTCACCGTGGAGGCCGGGAGCCCGCTCCACGGGATGCCCGTCGGTGCGCTGGCTCTCACGGTCGTCTCCGTAAAGGGTGACGGCGCCGAGACGGCGGTCCTGCCCGGGTCGGACCTCGTCCTCGACGCTGGCGACGCAGTCTTCGCTATCGCTCGCCCCGAGGCCCTGCGTCGCCTGGAGGTGGCCGCCGAACCGCTGGCACCGGCCATCGAGAGCGAGGTCGAACCGGGCGCCGAAACGGGCGACGGGACGGCGGGCGAAACAGGGGACGACCCGTCTCTCGCCGAGTCTCTCACTGCGCCGGCCGAGGAAGATTCGACCGACGAACGCGACGCTACCGGCGAGACGGTCGACGACGCCGCGGCGGCCGAGGCGACCGAACGCGACGAACGAGCCGAGCGTGATGAGCGTGACGAGGATAGCAACGCCGCTACTGAGGAGGCGACAGGTCCAGCCGACCGTGAGCCGGAGCCGTCCGAACAGTCCAGGGAACGGCCGGAATCGTCGCCATCACCAGAGGAAGACGAGGGCACCGACGCCGACCAGATCGGTGGCCAGGCCGACGCCTCGTCGTTCGCACAGTTCAAAGACGAGTTCGATTCGGGAGCGGCCGAGTGGGACGACGACACCGAGGCTGCCGAAGAAGGGGACGCCGGGACGGCTGACGAGGACGACGATGACCCGGCGGAGTCCGATGGGGCCGAGGAAGACGCCGACGACCTGGACGACCTCGGCGACGACCTGGCGGAACTTGGAGAGGACCTCGACGCGCTCGGCGACGACCTCGACGAGATAGACGACTTCGGGAGAAGTGAGGGAGACGACGCGACGGACGTCGTGTTCGAGGAGGACGAGGAAAGCGACGACGATGCGAACAAAGACGTGAACGAAGACGTGAACGAAAGCGAAGAGAAAGACGAGAGCGACGACGGGGACGAGAGTGACGATGGGGACGAAGGCGACGACAGGGACGAGAGTGACGATGGGGACCAGAGCGAGCAGGATGGGGACGGGGATGAGGACGAGGAGACGTCGAGCGACGGCGGGAAGTCCTTCGCCCAGTTGAAAGAGGAGTTCGAGTCCGGCGAGGCCGACTGGGAGGACGAGGTCTCGGACAGTCCCGGCGGGGACATGCGCCTCGACGAGTAGTCGACACGAGTGCGAACCCTCTTGGTGTCGCCGGACAGGTGTCCAGGTATGCAGTGGCGACTGTTCGCGACGCTGGCCGAGGCGGCGGGGGACACGACCGTATCGGTCGACCCCGGCGAGGACCCGACGGTGGGTGACGCCCTCGACGCGCTGCTGGCGACGGCGCCCGAACTCGAGGAACACGTCGTCGACGACGGCGGCGACCTCTACGACCACGTCCGGTTGCTCCACGAGGGCCGGGACCCGTTCGTCGAGGCAGCGGGGCTGGCGACGCCCGTCGAGGAAGACGACGAACTGGCGCTGTTCCCGCCGGTCAGCGGCGGCTAACTCTCGTAGCCCGTGAGGTCGGCCTCGAAGACGAACGACGGCCAGTCGCCGGGTCCGGCGCGGACCGTCGCGGCCTCGGCGACGTGACGCGGCGTCTCGGGGACGAGGACGCGAGTCCGGTCGACGCCCAGGTCCGCGGCGTCGGCCCGGATTGCGTCGAACAGGTCCGCGGCTACGGTGCAGTCGGTCCAGGCAGCCACGCCGTACTCGGCGACGGTCCTGGTCCCGTCGTCCGTCTCCCGCTCGGTCGTGCGGTTTCGGCAGGCGAAGCCCCGGGTCCTGTCGTCGGTCACGGTGAAGACGCGCTCCTCGTCTGCCAGACGTTCGAGGCGTTCGCGAGTGAGTTCGGAGAGTGCCCAGGACTGCTCGGGGTCGAGTGCGAGCCCTGCGAGGGTCGTTCGTGCGTCGCTCCGGGTCCAGAAGCTCCAGGCGGCCGCCGGGTCGTTGCCGACCCGACTTGGGGTGGTTCTCTCGCGCGGGTCGGGGTGGGCCCACCGGAGAGACAGGAGGGGGTCGAAGCCGACGGCCACCGCCCGGCCGAGGCCGGCTTCGTTCCAGGAGAAGACGAGGTTGCGGGCCACCGTCGCGCCGTTGTCGACCGCCCACGCGAAGAGGTCGTCGTCCATTCGCTCGCCAACGTCGGTCCCGCGGTAGTCGGGATTGACGCGCAACCCCTGGAGCCAGGCCTCGCGGTCGCTCAGGAGGAGGCCCTGGCAGAGTCCAGCGATATCTCCCGCTACCTCGACGACGATGGTTCGCTGGTCGGGGCCGTCGCTCTCGACCCAGTCGTGGAACACGTCGGGAACGTAGTCGCCGGCGCCGTCCCGGTCGGACCACGTCTGCTCTGTGAACGCCACGACGTCCTCGTAATCGTCGGCACGCGCCAGTCGGACCGTGCCCCGCGTCATGAACTCCCACTCGGACGCCAGGTCCTTCAACGTAACTCCGGATTCTGTCACGTACAGACAACGTACGGCAAATATACTGGCAGAATCGAACAGAAATCATCGTTCATGTTCATCCCTGTCACTCGGGTGGTCCCCGACAGTTTTCACGGCTCGCCACGAACCGCCGGAGAATGTCGGTACTCGACACGCTCGACGAGCCACGGATCGTGGACACTCACGCCCACCAGCCGACGGCCACCTTCCTCGAAGACGCCGGCGGGGAGATGATGGCCGACGCCGCTACCAAGTTCGGCACCGACCTGGAGACCTGGGACTACGAGGCGATGGTCGAGGAATACCGCGACCACGACATCGGCAAGACCGTCCTCCTGGGCTGGGACGCCGAAACGAACACGGGCAATCCCCCAGTGCCCAACGACCACGTCGCCGAGGTGCGCGACGAGTATCCCGACTTCTTCGTCGGCTTCGGCAGCGTTGACCCCCTGAAGGACGACTGCGTCGAGGAAGCCCGCCGCTGCATCGAGGACCTGGATCTCTCCGGGTTCAAATTCCAGCAGATCGCCCAGGGGTTCGACCCGAGCGACGACGCCCACCGGGAACTGTTCGACACCATCGAGGACCTCGGCGTCCCCGTCGTCTTCCACGGCGGCAATTCGACGCTCGGTGCGGGTTCGCCCGGCGGTCGAGGGCTCAAGATCAAACACGGCAACCCGATGCTCGTCGACGACGTGGCGGCCGAACACCCCGACATGGACATTCTGCTGGCCCACCCGGCCTTTCCGTGGGAGAAAGAACAGCTGGCGGTCTGCCAGCAGAAGGGCAACGTCTACATGGACCTGTCGGGCTGGCTGCCGAAGTACATCGACGACCAGGTGCTACACTACGCGACGACGGTACTCCAGGACAAGGTGATGTTCGGCACCGACTATCCGATGATCCGGCCCGAGACGTGGTTCGACTCGTGGCGGGAGACAGTCGACACGTCCGAGGACGTCGAGCGCAAGATCTTCTGGGAGAACGCCGAGGCGTTTCTGGGACTGTAGCCGGCCAGGCTCGGCCTAGCCATAGAGAGTACCCAGCAGCGACCCCTGGGCCCGGCGAAGCCGTTCGAGGAAGGCCGACTTGCTGATCCCCATCTCGTCTGCGACCTCGGTGGCGGTGACGTCCCGGGGCAGGTCGAAGTAGCCCATCTCGACGGCGACGCGCAGGCTCTCCTCCTGGGCCGGCGTCAGCATGTAGCCCGGGCCGACCGGCTCGTCTTCTTCGGCCTGGAGCGGCTGGACCTGGGTGAGCGTGATGCCGACCGTCCGGCCTGCGGCCTCCATCACGCCCTGGAGGACGTCGTAGCCGACGACGGCGCCACGGAGGCGGGCGGTCCCGTCACGGTACCGCATCGAGTCGACCAGAAAGCCGACGTCGACGAGTTCGTGGACGACGCAGGGGTGTTTCGACAGGCAGCGGTAGCTGTCGGTGCCGTCGACCTGGGAGACGTGGAGGTAGCGGATGTCGTCGTCCGCGTCGAGGGTCGCCCGCAGGTCGTCGTCGGCCGGCGCCGAGAACCGCAGCAGGACGTTGCCGTCCGACCGAAGCTGCGGTGGCCGGGCGTCGATGGGGACCGAGACGGCGTCGGAGGCCGCCGCGAGGGGGCAGTCGTCCCCGTCGATGCGCACCTCGGTGACGAGACACTCCGCGATCATGGTCCCTCCGTGGCGCCGATTCGCTATAAAGCCACTCCATGGACGGGCCAATTCTGATGGATCGATCGCCACAATAGTGTGGTAGCAATGGACGTCGAGACCGTCAAGCAACGGGCGGGACCCCGGCAGTTCGGTCCCAACGACGACCTGCCCGAGGAGTACCGCGAGGCGGCGACGCGGATGATCCAGTTCCACGCCAACAGCGAGATCATGGGTGGCTACCTCGACAAGGTGTTCGCCAGCAAGTCCCCCTCGCTGGACCGCAAGCTGGGCTACACCGCCAAGGTCCAGGACGAGATCGGCCACGCCCAGCTCCTCTACCGGGCGGCCGAGACGCTGGGGGTCAAGAGCCGCGAGCAGATGCTCGACGAACTCGCGAACGGCGAGGGCAAATTCCTCAACTGTTTCCACTACCCAGTCGATTCGTGGTACGCGGCCCCGATGATCGACTTCTTCGTCGACGGCGCGGCGATGCAGCGCCAGGTCACGCTGAAACAGACGAGCTGGACTCCCTACGCTCACGCCATGGACAAGGTCTGCATGGAGGAGGGCTTTCACATCAAACACGGCGAGTCCATCCTGCGGGAGCTGATGAACGGCCCCAAATCGACCCGACAGCGGGTCCAGGAGACCTTCGAGGAGTGGTGGCCGCGCATCCTGCAGTTCTTCGGGCCGACGAACGACGAGAGCCACCACCACGAGTTCGCCGCCGAAGTGGGCCTGAAGACGAAATCCAACGACGCGCTCCGGAACCTCTTTCTCAACAACTACGTCCCGAAGGCCGAGAAGTACGGCCTCGAGATTCCCGACGAGCCCCGGATCTTCGAGCGCGACGACGGGACGATGGCAGTAAGAGAAGACGACCTGGACTGGGAGGAGTTCTGGACCGTCGCGGACAACGACTACGAGGGTAGCTACGAACAGATCGGCTCGCGCCGCCGCCGGCAGGAGGCCGTCTCGTGGGTCCGGGACGCCCTGGATAGCTGGGAAGCGGGCGACGGAGCCGACACGCTCCAGGGGGCGGCGGACTGATGATCTGGGAGGTCTTTCGGCAGGAAGAGCAAGGGGACACCCACGAACACGTCGGCAACGTTCACGCGCCGGACCGGGAGCTTGCGGCCCAGTTCGCGGAGGTTCTCCACGCTCGCCGGATGCAGACCAACAGTCTCTGGGTCGTTCCCCGGGACGAAGTCACCGAAGTCGACGCCGGAGAGGCGACCTTCGGCGGCCGGACGGACAAGTCCTACCGGTGGGCGATGGCCTACGACGACGTCGACTCCTCGTTCTCGGAGGGCGTCGAGGAGAGCGAGGCCGAGCAGCGGGAGGTCGCCCGGAAGCGCCGGCAGGCCGTCGAGGGAGGAGAAGAATGACGTCACCAGAACCGGCCAGCATCTACCGCGAGCACCTCA
>CAZGAX010000117.1:0-12084 GCA_964523745.1 uncultured Halobacteriales archaeon
ACTTCGCCACCTCGGTGGCCTCGTACATCACGTCGTCGAGTTCCTCGGCGGTGAAGAAGTCACACATCGCCCCGTAGAGGAAGGTCGCGCCGGCCGTCCGGATCTTCTCTTCGAACGAGTGGCGGGCCTGGTTGACGGCCTGGGGCGTGTAGGTGTCGGTCATGAACGGCACGAGTTCCGGAAGGTGCTCGCCGATCTTCGTCATCTCGACGCCGGTCTCGGTGCGGAAGTCGGCACACAGCCGGGCGATGGCCCACTCCCGGGCGGTGATGTAAGTTCGGTCGCGGAGGAAGTCGTTGGCCCGTTCGTAGGTGCCGCCGTCGATCTTCTGGAAGCGGTCGTACTTCCGGACGTCCTCGGGGACCGACGAGCCGGGCGTCGGGCCGTCCGGCGGTGGGCCGCCGGGGACGCCTGTCGGTGTGTCCACACCGCCCGACTCGGGTGAAGCTTCGTCGTCCGAACGGACGGTGCCGTCGGGCGATGGCTCGGCCTCCTCGGCGGTCGAGGGTCCGTCCGAGTCGGTCTGTACATCCGAGTCGCTCTGTGCGTCCGTTTCCTCGGACGCCAGCGGGACGATCGCTGGACGGGGACCGTCGGCGTCGCTATCCGCTCTGGCTGGGTCGGTGGCAGCCCCGTCGTGTGGCTCGTCGGTCCGGTCGTCGGCTTCGGACCCGGAGGTGGCGCGGGACCCGGATCTGGCGTGGGTCCCGGAATCGGTCGTACCCCCGACCCCGGATTCGGAGCCTGGATCGTCCCCGGGATCGGCGTCGGCCGAGCGCTCGGCGTCCGGATCGGCCTCGTCGGGCATGCAGTGACCTGGGAGCCGCCGGCGAAAAAGCGTGTCGGCGCGGCGCCGCCTTCAGGAGGCTTTTTTGTGGGGGCAGTCCTTCCGTCGGATATGAACGTGCTGCTCGGCGTCGACGGAAGCGAGCCCTCCATGCGAGCCCTCGAGGAAGCGATCGAACGGGCACAGGAGGCCGGCGACCGTGTGACCGTCGCCGTCTACGAGGACCAGGACGGGGACGGCGCGGCGCGGGAGGAGGTGGTCGACCAGGTGCGTGACCGCCTGGCGGCCACCGACGTCGACGCCGACGTCACGCGGCTGGACGGCGAGCCGGGCAGCAAGCTCGTCGAACTGGCGGCGGACGAGTACGACCGGATAGTGCTCGGTGGCGGGACGAGAAGTCCGCTCGGAAAGATCCGTCTGGGCTCGGTCGCGGAGTTCGTCTTACTGAATTCGTCAACCTCGGTGACCCTGGTACGATGACCGGGAGCCCCGAGGGCGAACTGCCACGGCCACCCCGCGAGTTCGTCGACGAGGCGGGCCGCGAGATAGCGTTCCGCGAGCGGACAGCCGACGACGAGGAGGCGCTCGTGGACCTGTACGTCGACTTCCACCCCGAAGACCGCGCCCAGGGCATTCCGCCGGTCAAGGAGGGTGACATCCGAGAGTGGCTCGATGCCATGGCGGCCAGCGACGCGCTCAACCTCGTCGCCTGGCACGGCGACGAGGCGATCGGCCACGCCATGCTCGTCCCCGGTGGGCCCGAGGGCTACGAACTGGCCATCTTCGTCGACCACGACTACCAGGGCGCCGGCATCGGGACCGAACTCCTCCGAACGCTGCTGGGGCTGGCCAGAGCGGAGGGTGTCGAGCAGGTCTGGCTCACCGTCGAGCGCTGGAACGACGCCGCCATCCACGTCTATCAGGCCGTGGGGTTCGAGACGCTGGACTCGGCCAGCTTCGAGATAGAGATGGCGATGGAGCTACACTGAGAGGACGGGCTGGCTGGCGTACTCCAGCACGTAGAGGGCAGCTTTGCCGAGCGTTTCCTCGGGGTCTTCGCCGGGCGTCTCTCGCGGGATGACGACGAAGTCGGCGTCGAGTTCCTCTGCGGCGTCCAGCACGACGCTGCCGGGCGTCTGGGCCAGCCGCGAGGCCGAGTAGCCGGCCACCGAGGAGTACGAAAAGTCACCGATGTCGGGCGCGTCGTCGAGTTTTGCCTCTACGTCGTCGGTGAAGTTCCGGTGTTCGTCGGCGATGGCCTCGGCCTCCAGGTCGCCCCGTTCGAGGCCCCGGGCAACTCGCTCGTCGAGGACGTGCAGCAGGTGCAGGTCGGCGCCGTAGCGGTCCGCGACGGCGATGGCGTACTCGGCGGCCCGCTCGGCTTCCTCGCTGCTGTCCACCGGAGCGAGCACGAGGTCGACGTCCATCAGGAGCACTTGTGCCCGGCCGGCGCAAAAAGCCTCCGGGCTGGGCTCGATTGACGTGGATTTATGCAGGGGCCAGGTCAATCGGCGGGTATGTTCGAGACGGTGGTCATCGCGACCGACGGGTCGGCCAGCGCCGAACGGGCCGTCCGGGTCGCGCTGGACCTGGCCGAGCGGTTCGACGCCGAGGTCCACGCGCTGTACGTCGTCGACACCGGCGAACTCGCCGGATCGCCCGAGGCCGTCCGGGACGACCTGGAGTCGGCGCTGACGACCACGGGCAACGAAGCCCTGACGTTCGTCCGGGACGCCGCCGACGACGAGGAGCCGGCCGACGTCGTCACCGCCGTCCGGGAGGGCGACCCGGCCGTACAGATCATCAGCTACGCGAAGGAACACGACGCCGACCTGGTGGCGACCGGAACCCGGGGACGCCACGGCGAGCACTCCTTTCTGCTGGGAAGTGTCGCCGAGTCGATCGTCCGTAAGAGCCCGATTCCGGTGCTGACGGTGCGCCAGCTCGACGCCGCCGAGGCCGAGGGCCTGTAGGGACACCCGATCGGCGCCTTCTTCACGGTCCGGGCCGGTTTCGAGGGCATGGACGACTGGCTCATCGACGACGACCGCCTCTCCATCGGCCGGAAGTCGGTCCTCCCCGGCGAGGGTTTCTTCAAGCCCGACTCGTTCGAGGAGGCCAAGGCCGAGCGCGAGGTGGCCGAGGCCCTCGACGGCGCCGGCGTAATCGTGGTCGCGGATCCGGACGCCGACGGCCTGGCCTGCACGGCGCTGGTCCGGGAGGCCCACGGTGAGGGCGCGCTGGTGCCGGCCGGCCCCCACGAGATCGACGACGCCATCGAATGGGTGGCAGAGTACGCCGAGACCGAGGCGACGGTCTACGTCTGTGACCTCTGCCCCGACGAAGCGGCGGACGTCGCCGCGCTGTCGGACCTGACCGCCAGGGCCTCGGCCGTCCACTGGTACGACCATCACCAGTGGCCCGAGGAGCTGGCCGACCTCGTCAGGGAGGCCGGCGTCGACCTGACTGTCGGAGAATCGGGCGAGGTCTGCACGGCCGACGTTGCACTGGAACAGATCGACTACGACTTTTCGGACTACTTCGCCGAACTTGCTGCCGTCACGCGGGACCACGACCTCTGGATCCGCGACGACGAGCGCTCGGACGACCTGGCGGACTTCTCCTACTGGAGCGAGCCCGAGGAATACGTCGAAATTGTCAGCGAGCACGGCGCGGACCTCCCGCCTGAGGTCGAGGAGTTCCTCGCCGAGCAGCGCGTCGAGAAGGAGGCGCTCATCGAGAAGGCCGTCGAGCGCGCCGAACTCAGAGACGTGGGGGACTGGACCGTCGGCGTGACCTACGGCCGGTGTTCCCAGAACGAGGTGGCCGAGGCTCTCAGAGAGCAGGGTGCCGACGCCGCGGTCATCGTGAAGCCGGCCGGGAGTGCGAGTATTCGCGGGACCGAGAACTTCGAGCGGTGCCACGAGGTGGCCGCCCAGGTGAACGGTGGTGGGCACCCGAAGGCGGCTGGCTGCAAACCCGACGTCTACGACGACATGCTGGACTACGCCCACCACTGGACGACGCACGGGGCCGTGGCCAAGCAGGCTATCGTGGATGCGTTTCGGCGGCTGGACGTTGTCGATGACGCTGCAGGCGATTCGTGATTGGTCGGTCTGCTTTCTCGTCGGCCTGAACGGTCTCAGTTCGGAATAGCGTCGCATCCGACAGCACCGCAGCCGCCACCGCAACGACGGTGAAAGCCCTCACCTCGCTGGCGGTCGCTGTACCGGATATCCTCACTCCCTCCGGTCGTTCGGATAGGGCCGATACAGCGACTACACAGAGCGCCAGCGGGGAGGCCGGCTTCGCCGGCCTCCAATAACGTCGCGGCTCCGCCGCGACGCGAGGTTCGCCCTTTCAGTCCACCAGGGGTACCAGTGGCAGGGTCGAGGTGCGGCGGTTGGCGCGCGGGAGCTTCCGAGCGGTGCGGGACTCGACTTGAGCGGGACCGGAGGTCCCGCTTACCATGCGAACGGGCCGCTTCGCGGCCCG
The DNA here is from genome assembly GCA_964523745.1 of uncultured Halobacteriales archaeon. GTDB lineage: Archaea > Halobacteriota > Halobacteria > Halobacteriales > Haloarculaceae > CAZGAX01. The sequence continues at coordinate 4,283 of CAZGAX010000117.1, forward strand.
TGAGCAGACGAAGGGAGAGTCCCGAAGCGAGCGGCGAACGAAGTGAGCCGAGAGCAGGGAGGAAGCGACTCGTGCGAGGGATGAGGAGCGCAACCGAGCGAAGCGAGGTGAGCACCGCAATCGGTTGGGGAGGACGGTGGCGCGGTGCGGTTGCGGTGCCTGGCAGACTGAAAGGGCGAGGCCCGGTGGCGTTCTACTTAGTCGGAGTGCCGGCTCTATCCGACCGAAGGGAGGATATCCGGCACTTCGACCGCCAGCGGGCCGAGGGCTTTCCTGACGTTGCGGTCACGTCGCTGTCGTCTATTCATTCCGAAAATATGCCAGAGAGAGTTCAAGAGTTCCGATCAGCACCGAATTTTTGCCTTCGTAGGCAAAATTCATCAAATTTATTTCCTTCGAGGGTTAAAATTCCGGACCCAGCTACTTCTCACCGGCAATCCACTTGTCCGAGTAGGATTCACCACAGGAACAGGAGACGTAGGCGTGGATCACGTCACCCTCGGCGTACAACCCGCCGACCTCCTCGTTTTGCTCCTCCGCGAAGGCGAACACGAACCGCGTCTCGTGCGCCACCCCGTCGGCGGGACAGTCCCCGCCGGTCAAATCAGCGTCCACCTCGCCCTCGGTCCCCATCGCCTGCTTGGCGAAGGCCATCGGGTCGATGCCGACCGCCGTCTGGAACGCGCTCCGCGCCTCGTCGCCGGGCATCACGAGAGCGATACCACCCTCGACTTCCTCGCCGAAGTCGGCCAGGGCGCCGGGGTCCGAGACGGCGTCGCCGGACAGGAAGACGTAGACGTCCTCGGGGCGGTCGCCGGCCAGGAACTCCTCGCGGTCGCTGGTCATCAGGCGTCGAGAGTCACCGGAGCGGGAAAAGCCCCGCGCTACCGACGAAGCGCCAGCAGGGCGCCGCCGAGCACGAGGATGCCGCCAGCAGCGGTCACGTAGAGCCCGACCTCGGGGCTGGTCGCCAGCGCCGCGACGTCGATGCCGCCGATCCGAACGTCGATACCGCGAGAGGGGTCTACGACGTAGAGGACGCCGATGGCCGCAACCACCAGCCCCATCAGGGCGACGGCGACCTGGCCGCGGTGCGTCCAGAACAGCAGGACGGCGACGGCGATGAAGACGGCGAGGACGAGCGTGATGCCACCCTGGGTCTCCGTCCCGTGGACGGTGATCGTCCCGAGGCCGTACGAGGCGGTCACCCAGGGGAGGAAGGCACCGACGGCCGTGACGGCAGCACCGACGAGGGTCACCACCTGGGGCCGGGAGAGACCAGCCACAGCGTCGTCCCTGCGTTCGGGATCCCTGTCTTCGAAATCCATGCCTGCGGGGCCCATGCCTGACCTGGGGAGCGACGGGAGCGTAAAGCCACCGCTCAGATGGCGAGGAACTGGGTGACGAGCCACTTCGTCGCGATGGCGACGATGGCGCCGATCCACGAGAGGACGACGAAGTGCAGGTAGGTGTTCATCTTGTGGCCGCCGTCCACAGTGCGGATCATCAGCGCCGACAGCATGGCCGAGAACATGAAGACGACGACGAGCAGGAACTCGATCAGCGGAATGTCGTAGACGCCGGTGTGGATCAGCGCGCCGATCTCCAGTTCGGTCTGGGCCGCCAGGTCGATGCTCATCCCCTCGAGGATGTTGACGACCTGGAGGCCGATGAAGAACGCGAACGTCGAGGCGGCCGTAATCCCGTACAGGAGACCGATCAGCGTCGTCGTGGCCTGGCGGCGTTGCTGGCGAAGCTGGAGGACCTCGTTCATGTTCTCGGCGATGAGTTCGCCCAGGAGCTTGGGCGAGCCACCCATCTCCCGGCCGATGAGGTACATCTCCGAGAACGTCTGGATGAGATAGGAGCGACAGTCGGCGGTGAACCACCGCCAGGCCTCGGCGGCCTCGATGCGCATGTTGAGCCGCTTGTAGAGGTCGTCGATCTTCGGGGTGAGAGTCCCGAAGTCCTTCTTGCGGAGCGTCCGCAGCACCATCGAGGTCGTCGACTGCTTTGCTCCTTCGGTGGCACCCAGGGCGCGGATGAAGCTGGGGAACTCGTCGTCGCGGTCCTTGATCGCCTCCTCTTCTCGCCGGATGACGATGCCAGGAATGAGCAGCGGGGTGATCGGCACCACCGCGTACAGCGGCAGGGGAAGCGGCGTCCCGAAGATCGGGATCAGGTCGCCCAGCGCGATGGGGCTGAAGCCGAACATGCCGCCCAGCGAGATGAACAGCAGGAGCCCCGAGAGCCCGACGCCGGCGATGGTGCTCTTGTGCAGGCTCTCGTCGATTGGCGAGGCGCGTTCTTCGGGATGGTACCACAGCGGGTCGTAGGGCGCCATCGACCGGATGGCCAGGAAGAAGCCCGACTGGACGAAGATGAACATCACGATGACCGCACTGACAGTCATCGTCGGATTCGTCCCCGTTAGCACGGGGAGGACGACCGCGAAGACCAGCGCGAACGTCATCGAGAGGATCATCGACAGGTAGAGGTCTTTCATCACCTCGAGGTTGTCCATCGTCCCCTCGTAGACCGTCGAGTAGTTCTGGATGATCGTCTCCTGCTCGGTGACGAGGTAGTCCTCGAGGGACTGGCCGGCACCCAGCGTGTAGGCCAGCCGGTCGAAGAAGTCAGAAACGGGTTCGCTGGGCACCTGTTTGGCCCGGCGCCGACAGGCGTCGTCGAGGCTCTGGTTCCAGGTGTCGACCAGTTCGACGATCCGGCGCATCTCGTTCGCCAGTTCGCCGTACTCCTCTTCCTGGGCCAGCGTCCGGAACACTTCCATCCGGTCGATCTTCGTCGTCGCCAGCACCGTCATGTGGGTCACCAGCAGGTGAAACCGGTTGTTGAGCTGCGTGCGGCGCTGGGACAGCAGGATCTTCGGGTAGAACAGCGCCGAGAGGAAGGCGAGCATCCCCAGCAGCGGGATCGGCAGCTTGATCGTCAGCGGCAGGCTCAACAGCAGGGCCGCGACCAGGGTGATGAGGAAAAAGGCCAGCGACGGCACCAGGATAAAGGAGACGTACTGGCCCATCGGCATCTGCATGCGCCGGTAGGAGTCCAGTAGCGACTGGATCGTCTCGGAGAACGTCAGGTCGATGGTGGCGCTGGCGTCGTCCGTCGCCATCAGTCTTGCCGATGGATGTTGAAGGGCAGGCCCTCGACCCCGTCGCGCTGGAAGTTGGTGATCAGTTCGTTCACCTCGTGGTAGCCCAGAATGCCTTCTTGTATCGCTCGCTCTATGATCTTCGCCCGGAACTGCAGGTCGTCGTAGATGTCACGGGTGTCCTCGTAGCCGAGCAGGGTCGCTATCTGCTCTTCGAGCACGTAGGAGTTGTTCATGCCCTGGAAGACGATTTCGTCCTCGACGGGGTCCCAGTAGAACGCCTGCCGGGTGACGACCCCGTCCATCTCCTTCGAGTAACCCTCTATCTCCTGGACGGAGGTCACCCGGCGGAGAACCCTGTCGCCCTGCTTGACCCGGTTCTGGAACAGCGCGACGTCGGCGTTGTCCATGAACGTCTCCGGGATGTTGATCGGGTCGCCCGTAAACCGCTGGATCATCGAAACGATGTCGCTCGCGTGGAAGGTCAGCATGACCGGGTGGCCGGTCTGGGCCGCCTGGAAGGCCATCCGACCCTCCTCGCCACGGACCTCACCCACGATGATGTAGTCGGGGCGCGAACGGAGGGCGGCCGCCACCAGGTCGAACATGTCGACGCTCGTGGACTCCGTTTCACCTTCCCTCGTCAGCAACTGCTGCCAGGTGTCGTGGGGCGGCAGCACCTCGGCGGTGTCCTCCGCGGTGTATATCTTCGAGTCCCGGGGGATGAACGACATGATGGAGTTCAGCGTCGTGGTCTTCCCCGACGCCGTCTCGCCGACGACGAACACCGTTTGCTCGTTTTCGAGGCAGAGCCAGAGGTACGCCGCCAGTTCCGGCGAGAGGGTCAACCACTTGGTAATCTGGAAGATAGAGAGGGGTTCGCCCTCGGACTGGCGGATCGTCAGGGAGGGCCCCTGCACGCTCACGTCGTCGGAGTAGATGAGGTTCAGACGCGATCCATCGGGAAGAGTCGAGTCGACGATGGGGTCCGAGTCGCTTACGGGGTCTCCGATCCGTTCGCCCATGTTGCGCAGCCACTGGTCGAAGGCCTCGTCGCTCGGCCACTCGACGGTCGTTTCGAGCATCGAGTAGACCGCGTGGTCGACGAAACACTGGTTGGGCCCGATGACGTGGATGTCCTCGTTGGCCGGGTCCCGCATGATCGGCTCCAGCGGACCTAATCCGACGATGTCACGATTCAGCTTGTACCGGATGTTCTCGTACGTTTCCTCTGTCACCTCGACTTTGCCGACGTCCGTAATCGAGGAGATCCGCGAGAGGACGCCGCCTTCCTCGTCGTCGGCGGTCTTGATCCGGGTCGTCTCGCCCAGGAGTTCCTCGATGCGGTCGTCGTACTCGGCCTCGTTCTGCGGCGCGGGCTTGGTGACGCTGCGTTCCAGCAGTTTGCCCCGGACCTTGTCGAAGACGGTCCACTCGTCCTCGGAAAGTTCGGGCTCGATGGCGTAGTACTTCATGTCCTGGCCGACGTCGCCGTAGATGTGACAGTAGATGGGGCCGCCCACCGGGTAGAGGACGTTCGGCCGGTCTGACTCGTAGTCGTCGTCGGCCTCCTCGATCAGGAGAGGGAATTCGCCCGTGATCTGCTTGAACTTCTGGAGGTGTTCCCGCAGGTGGGGGCGACGAGCCGCGTGCTGGCGGAGTTCGTCCGACGGCTTGGGTTTGCCGTGTTCGGTCATGGTCAGGCCACGCTCCGGCTCTCGATGACGATCCCAGTCCCCGACCGGACGGAGTACCCGATGGAGTCACCGACCTGTTCGCCCATGCCGGCAAACCGCAGGACGCTGATCTGCCGGCGCACGTCGTTTCCGACCTCGACCATCTCGAGCTCGAGGAAGACGTCGGCAATAGATCTAAAGGGACCGATGGCCTCCTCGTCCAGCGTCGACGGGTCGACGGTCAGGACGATCACCTTCCCCCGCGAGATGATGTCCCGGAAGAAGGAGATGATCTCCAGGGCGGCCTGGCGTTCCTCGTTCTGGCGAACCAGCGCCTCGAACTTGGGGTCGTTCCGGAGGATGGCGTCGAACGTGTCGATGATGATGACGTCCGACTCCCACATCACCTCGGCCTCCATCAGCCGCTTGAGCAGCTGTTTGCGTTCTCCCTCTTCGTCGTTGCCGGTGAACGTCCCCGAATCCCCGATGTCGGCGTGGAGGAACAGGATGTTCTCGTCGAGCATGTGGTTGACCATGTCGTAATCGAGCGAGTTCATCTGCTCTAAGAAGCTGCCGACCGTCAGCTCCGTCGACAGCATCGTCACGGTGTTGCCCTCTTCGCAGAGCCCGTAGGCGAATCGCTGGCTGATGGCGGACTTGCCCGCACCGTAGTCGCCCTCCATCAGGACGATAGAACCGGGGGGAATCCCCCCACCGAGTTCCTTGTCCAGCCGGTCGCGCTCTTTCAGGCCGATCGAGTAGAGTTCGGATCGTGCGATGCTCATGGGATTCTAAATTCGAAGGCCTCCTCGTCGCCGTTGACTATCACCTTCGCCCGGTGGTCGCCCGACGACATGCCCGGCTCGTTTACCTCGATCCGCACCACCTCGTTTCGGTTCCAGGTCTGGGCGCCGCCGAGCACCGTCACCGTCACGTCCGACGGCGCCTGGTAGCGGCCGTCGATCAGCACGTCAATCTGGTCGGCCCGGCCTATCAGTTCGTTCGACCCGGTGTTCTTGACCAGCAGCGTGAGGTTGCCGTTGCCGTCACAGTCGTAGACGCAGGCGCCGGTGCCGTTGTCGCTGATTATCTCGATGTCAGACCGGACGTCGTCGCTGACCTGCAAGCCCTGGTCGTCGATGGCCTGGCTCAGCTGGTTGACCGTCGACGTGAAGACGCCGGCGACGCTCGCCGCGATGAGCATGCTGGCGATGAACAGGATCATGTGCGAGACGGAGACGCTGGCCATTCAGCCGCTCACCTCCCCGGTGACGGCGACGCCGGGCCCGACGACGACCTTCACCCGGTCGGGTGCCGTCGTCCGGTCGCTATCGACGAGGCGGAGCTGTTCGCCAGGCAGCCACTGGTCGGTGTCGCTGCCATCGACCGTGACCGTCTCGAACGCAGAGGGCGGCACGTACCGCCCGTCCACCACGACGTCAACGTCCTCGACGCTGACCGCCTGCTCGCCGGTGTTGTTCAGCCGAACGTCGAGGGTATCGGCGCCGGCGTCGTAACTGACGTTTGCCACCTCGATGGCGACCTGGCGGACCGCCTGGTGGCGCTCGCGGCGGTCGTCCTTGGCGTCGTTTATCCGTTCTGCGGTGTTGGCCGTCGCCGAGTACATCGTCCCGAAGGCGACGAAGAAGCCGGTGATGATCAGCAAGAAGCTGCCGCTCGTGCTAAATCCCACGGGGATCACCTCCGGTCACGACCCACCCAGGGGTCACGAGGCGGTCACCTCCGCAGTCACCGCGACGCCCGTCCCGGTGACGACCTTGACGTGGTCGGGCTGGCTCGAAATTCCGGTAAGCGTGACCGATAACTGCTCGCCGGTCAGCCAGAGGTCCGTGTCGGCGTCGCCAGCGACGGTCGCGGCGTCGGCCCACCCCGTCTGGTACTGGCCGTCGACCAGCAGGTCGGTGTGGGAGACGCGCAACTGGGCGGCCCCGGTGTTGTTGACCTCCACGGTGAGTTCGTTCGCGCTGTTGTCGTAGCTGGCGTTCGTGACGTTGAGAGCGGTGTTCCGTGACTCCAGCAGGTCGTCCGAGCGGGCCTCTTCGGCGTCGGAGACCCGCTCGAAGCTGTTGGCCGTCGCCGAGTGGTACATGCCGAAGGCCAGAAACAGGCCGACGAAGACGACGGCGGCCGACCCGCTAACGCTGAACCCCATCGGCACCACCTCCGCGTGCCAGCCGACCCATCGCCAGGGCGTCAGCCCCGCCGCCGTTGAGCTGACTCACGTACTGCAAACTCTTCGTGTGGTGGTCGATGGTCAGCGACGCGTCGCCGCCCCCGTCGAAGCCCGCGAGGTAGTCCTGGAGGTCGTCGGCCACCGCCGGGTCGATCCAGTCGATCGACTCGTAGTAGTCGATGGCCCGGGCCGTCCCCCGGACTCCCGCCTCGTCGACGAGGTACTCCAGCCACTCGACGACGATCAGGTCCGCCGCGTAGCCCTCCGGAAGCGTCTCCAGGTACGGTTTGCCGTCACCCGCCGAATCAGTCCCCGTCGACTGCGTCGGAGTGGGCGCTGGCTCCGGCTCGGCCGCCGGTTCTGGCTCGGGCTCCGGCTCCGGCTCGGGTTCCGGTTCGACAGCCGTCTGTGCCGCCTGCTCGGTCGTCGCGGCCGGGTCCGGCTCGGGTTCCGGTTCGGTCTCTGGCTCGGATTCCGGTTCGGCCTCGACGGTCTCCTCCAGAACGTCGTCTTCCAGGTCCTCGTCTGCCATCCCGTCGTCCTCGATGACCTCGTCGAACAGTTCGTCGTCGGCCAGGTCGTCCGCCTCGTCGGCGAATTCGTCCTCGTCGTCGAACTCCATCTCGCCCTCGTCGGCTGCTGCTTCGTCGGAATCTTCGCCTTCTTCGGCCCACTCGGCCTCGCCGGACTCGTACTCCTCCTTGAGGTCCTGGAAGGATGTGCCGCCGGCGCCACCGTCGTCGCCGTCGTCCTCCAGGTCGTCGGCGTCGTCGAGGTCGTCGAGCAGAAGTTCCAGCGACGAACTGAAGTCGTTCTCCCG
>CAZGAX010000118.1:0-12005 GCA_964523745.1 uncultured Halobacteriales archaeon
AAAAGACCGAGTCGGCCATCGAGGACGGCTGGCTCCACACCGACGACTTCGGCGCCCTGACCGACGACGGTCACGTGAAGATCTTCGACCGGATGGACGACGTGCTCGAACTGGGCGACGGGACGCCGATCGCGCCCATCAGCGTCGAGACGAAGCTGAAGTTCAACCCCTACGTGAAGGAGGCGATGGTCGTCGGTGACGGCCGCGAGGAGTTGACGGCGGTGCTGAACATTCGGTTCGACAACGTCGCGGAGTGGGCCGACCAGCGGGACATCCAGTACGCCGGCTACCGGGACCTCACACAGAAGGAACCGGTGCTCGAGCTGATGCGGGAGGTGGTCGCGGAGACCAACGAGGACCTCGACCACCCCATACAGCGGTTCCTCGTCCTGTTCAAGGAGTTCGACGCCGACGACGGCGAACTCACCCGTACCGGGAAACTCCGCCGCGAGGTCGTCATGGACCGGTACGACGACCTCGTGGAGGCCCTCTACGACGGCAGCGAGGAGGTAGACATGGAAATCACGATCACCTACCAGGACGGACGCGAATCGGACGAGCACGGCGTGATGCGCATCGTCGACGTGGACGAACCCGTCGACGACGCCGACGCCGAAAACGCCGAGGTGGAGGTGGAGTAGATGGTCGACGTAACGACCTTCCTCGACATCCTGCTCGACGGCCTCGGCCTGGGCGCGCTGTACGCCCTCGTGGCGATGGGCTTTTCGCTCATCTACAAGGTGACCGGCGTACTGAACTTCGCGCAGGGACAGATAGCGATGGTCGGGGCCTACAGCGTCGTCATCTTCGGGACGGCGACGGTCCTCCCGAACGCCCTGCCGGCGTGGGCCGCCCTGGTCGTGACCATCCTCGGCGGCATCGCCCTCGGGTTGCTCCTCGAACGGGTCGTCTTCCGGCAGTTCATCGGCGAACCGGTGCTGTCGGTCATCATCGTGACGCTCGCGCTCGGTGGTATCTTCGAGGGCATCATCTTCTTCCTGTACGGCCAGAACGCACAGGCCTACCCGGAGGCGCTGACCTTCGACTGGCAACTCGCCCTGCCGCTTGGAACCGCCATGCAGGGAGCCTACGTCGTCGCCGTCGCCGTGGCGCTGGTCATCGTCGCCGTGCTCATGCTGTTCTTCCGGCGGACCGTCACCGGGTCGATCCTCCGGGCAGCGGCCAGCGACGAACAGGCGGCGATGGTGCTGGGCGTCTCTATCAAGCGCACCATCGCCATCGCGTGGACCATCTCCATCGCCATCACCGCTATCGGCGGCATCCTGCTGGCGATGCGCAGCGGCAGCGCCGCCGTCTCGATCGAGAAGACCGGCATCGTCATCTTCGCCGCCGTAGTGCTCGGCGGCCTGGACAGTATCCCCGGTGCGTTCATCGGCTCTCTCGTCGTGGGCGTGCTGGAGGAACTGGGGTCGTACTACCTGGTGGGCGGGACGGCGATAGTCGTCCCCTTCACCGGCTTCCAGGCCGACTTCGGAGCCGGTTTCGGCCAGGTCCTGCCGCTCGTACTCCTGCTGGTCGTCATCCTGGTGAAGCCGTACGGGCTGTTCGGGACCGAACGCATCGAGAGGCTCTGACCATGCACGGACACAGTTTGCGCGCCACGCGGCGCTCCGTCGACGCACCGCCGACCAGCCGACCGGTCGCGACCGCCAGGAGGTGGAACCATGCCCTGCGGTGAGTACTTCACCGACTACCGGTCCCGGATGGGACTGTTCCGCTGGCGCACCCAGAAGATAGCACTGGTGCTGGCCCTCCCGATTCCCTTCGTCCTCCCCTTCCTCCTCGGCGGCGGGACGGTAACGTTACTGACACAGGCGTACATCGTCGCCATCGCCGTGCTCGGCCTGAACGTCATCCTCGGGTACGCCGGGGAAATCGTCCTCGCCCAGGGTGCGTTCATGGCGATCGGCGCCTACAGCACGAGTCGCCTGCTGACCGCGGGAACGGGGCTGCTTCCGGCCCTGTTCGTCGGCGGACTCGTCTCGGCCATCGTCGCCGTCGGCTTCGGGCTACCGTCGTTCCGCGTCAAGGGCTTCTACATCGCCATCTCGACGCTGGCGCTGCAGTTCATCGCCGAAGAGTGGTTCTTCGTCAACCGGAAACTCGAGTTCATCCACGGCGGGACGACCCAGGCGCTCCCCTCGACCGTCGGCGTCGTCGGGCAGATGGGCGTCCTCGGGACCACCATCGACAAGTACCTGCTGGCGCTGGTGTTGATGTTGCTCTTTGCCCTGCTGTCGCTGAACCTCTCGCGGACCGGCATCGGAAAGACGTTCCGGGCGGTCCACGAGAACGACCTCTCGGCGGCCGTGCTGGGCGTCAACGTGTTCAAGAACAAGCTGCTGGCCTTCGCCATCGGCGGCTTCATGATCGGCGTCGCCGGCGGCCTGTTCGGCTTCCAGATCGGCTTCATCAACCCCGAGTACTTCACGCTCGAACTGACGCTCGAACACTACGTCATGTTGCTGTTCGGCGGCCTGGGTCGGGTGTGGGGTGCGCTCCTGGGCGTCGGCGTCGTCACGCTCGTCCAGGACTACCTGCAGGCGGCGCTCAACGTCGTCGCCGACCTCACCGGCACCAACGCTACCGCGACGGTACCGGTCTTCTTCGGCAGCATCATCATCCTCGTCCTCGCCGTCGAGCCCAAGGGGGTGTTGGCTGCGCTCGGCAAGGTAAAAGAGTACTTGCGCACCTGGCCGTTCGCGTACTGACACGCGACGGTCCGCGTCTCCAGACGCCGCCGGGTCCCACTCTCGCCGTAACAAGGCACGCACAGGGCGCTCACAGTCGGCGGACGCCGCTCGTCGGGGTTTTCCGATGGCGGCATTTTATGTGCGATCTGCCCGTGGGTTTTACACGATGTACGACCAGAGTACGCTCACGGCAGTCCGGGAGCAACTGCAGCGAGTGACGGACCACGACTTCTACGCCGAGAAGTTCGACGAGGCGGGCGTCGACCCCGGGACGGTGGACTCGTGGGAGGCCTTCCGGGACGTCCCCTACACGACGACCGCGGAACTGGAGGCCGACTTCGAGGCCGCCTCGCCGACCGGGTCGCTCTACGAGGGGGCCGCGATGGTCACGTTCTCGCCGATGGGTGAGGGGCTCCAGCCGGTCTTCGACACGCAGGCCGACCTCGACCAGCAGGCCGCCGTCAACGCCGAGGTCCTGCGGCGCGCCGGCGTCGAACCGGGCGACCGCGTCGTCAACACCTTCGGGTACGAACTGTTCGGCACCGGTTACGTCCTCCACCGGGCGCTCGAACGCCTCGGCGCGGAGGTGTTCCCGCTCGGACCCGGCGACTCCGACCAGGCCGCCGCGACCATCAACGAGTACGACGTCGATGCCCTCGTGGGCAACCCAAGCTTCGCGTTGAAAATCGGCGAGGAAGGCGGTTCCGTCGACACGTTCGTCGGCGCCGGCGAGCCGTTCACGTCCATTCCCGGTCGTCGCGAGGCCGTCAAGGAGGCGCTGGACGCGTCGTCGGCGACTGACTACTTCGGAACCCGTCACATCATGCCGGTCGCCGCCGAGACCGCCGAGGAGGACGGTCTGCACGTCGTCGACGATTACGCCGTCGTCGAGATCGTCGACCCGGACACCGGCGAGGTGCTGGGCGAGGGCGAACGTGGTGAGGTGGTCGTCACGCACCTGAAAAAGGAGGGCATCCCGCTGGTGCGCTACCGTACCGGTGACCTCGCGGAACTGGAGGTTCGCGGCGAAACCGTGGTCATGCCCGACGGCGTCATCGGCCGCACGGACGAACGCCTGAAGGTCAAGGGCGTGAAGGTCTACCCAGAGAGTATCGGGACGGTCCTGGCGAGTTTCGAAGGGCTGACCGGCGAGTACCGTATCGAGGTGACACAACCCGAGAGCACCGACCACCTGACCGTCGTCTGCGAGGGAGATGCCGACGCCGACGAGTTGCTCGAGGCGCTCGGCGACCGGTTGCTGGTGACACCCGACGCCGTCGAACTCGTGGACGAACTCGACGAGACCGGCATCGTCGACGACCGATACTGACCGCGTGACGAACCGGCGGACGACGGCGACCGCAGGCGCTACCGCCCGTCGAGGAACCGCTCGGCGGTCCGAGAGAAAACGTCCCGCTGGACCGCCGTCGGGAGGTCGCGCGAGAGCAGATGTTCCCGTTCCCGGACGTAGGGGTACGGGATGTTCGGGTAGTCCGAGCCGTACATGATCGACTCCGAGAGGTCGACGAGCGTCTCGTCGGAGACGGTCGCGGGGTCGAAGTCCATGTACGTCTCGGCGACGCTGGACATGGCGAAGGTCGTGTCGAGGAAGACGTTGTCGTACTCGCGGGCGAGGGAGACGAACTCCTCGACCTCGTAGGTGCCCATGTGAGCGGCACAGACCCGCACCTCGGGATAGGAGTCGAGGAACGACCGGAATCGGTCGACGCCGACGTGTGGGCTCTCTTCGAACATCGGAGCGGTGCCGGCGTGGAGCACGACCGGGGCGTCGTGCTCGGCAACGACTTCGTAGGCGGGGTCGAGTCGCGGGTCGTCCGCGGCGAAGCCCTGCACCGGGAGCTGGAACTTCAGGCCGCGCGCCCCGGCGTCGAAGGCGTCCGCCACTATCTCGCCCACGTTCTCGTCCTCGGCGTGAACGGTCGCGAACGGGATAGCGAGGTCGGACTCGGCGGCAGTCTGGCAGACCCACTCGTTGAGGGCCCCGGCCCTGCCGGCGCGAGCGACGTACGGAAGTGCGACGTACTGGTCGACGCCGGCGGCGGTTAGCTCCCGCTCCATCCCCTCGCGGTCCGTCGGGTGTTCGAACTTCCAGCCCGCAGCGGCGTGGAGTTCCTCGCGGATTGCGGCCATCAGCCGGTCTGGCATGAGGTGGACGTGGGCGTCGACCACGCCGTCGACGGGAAACTCAGTCATCGCTCAGTTTGTAGACGCCGGTGCCGGTCGCACAGACCGATTCGCCCGACTCGACCTCGACGCTCGCGACGCCGATATCGGCACCGCGGCGCTCGACGGTGGCCGTCGCGTACAGCGGTTTGCGCCCCGCGGCCTCGAGGTAGTTCACCCGGAGGTCCACTGTCGGCGTGTAGTCCCCGCACTGGCCGATGAAGACGGCGGCGCCGGTGTGGTCGAGAAGCGCGCTGATGGCGCCGCCGTGGAGAACCGCCAGGTCGGGATTCCCGACGAGGTCGGCGTCGAACGGGAGTTTGAGTTCCGCGTGTCGCGGCGTCACCACGAGCACGCGAACGTCGTTGGCCTGGTGAAACGGTATCTTCCCGTAGAGCCGCCTGACTACGTCCGTCTCGTCCGGTTCGCCGTCGTCCGCCGCCGACTCCTGCAGCCGTCCGTCGCCGGCACTGTCCGGCCCGGTGTCTCTCGGATCCTCCATCTCTACTGCCCGTTGACCCGGCGATTCAATAAATCATCCGCCCAGCGTGGCGGTTTCGGACCGTCCATGGTGCCCACCGCTTCCGAGAAACGCCTATCCGGGCGGCCGACGTTGGCAGTTGCATGAAGCGTGCTGTCAGGCGGAACTTCGACGCCAGCGTCTCGGCGTACGGGGAGTACGAGCGACGAACGCGACGGTTCGGTACTCTCACTCGCCTGCTCTGGACGGAGATGGCCGCACGCGTCGACGGCAGCATCGACGACGTGCTCGACGCCGGTGCCGGCTCCGGCGTGAGCACGACCGTGCTGGACTCCCGAGCGCGTCGCGTCGTCGCCCTGGACCTCAGCGGGGAGATGCTCCGGGCAAACGGCGCCAGCGAGCGCGTCCAGGGGGACTTCGACGCGCTACCGTTCCGCGACGCCACGTTCGACGGCGTCGCGTACACGGCCTCGCTGTTTCTCGTCCGGGACCCGACGGTAGCACTCCGGGAGGCGCGCCGCGTTCTCCGCCCTGGGGGCGTCGTCGGCGCCGTCGCTCCACTGGGCTGGTTCACCGAGGACGGGAAGCCCCTCTTCGACGCGCTGTCCCGCGAGTCGCGCTCCCCGACCGCCGCCGCGGACGTAACCGAGGCCGTCGCCGCGGCCTTCGAGGCCGACGCCGGAACCTGGACGTTCCCGACGACGGCCGAAACAGTCCAGCAGTTCCACGAGATTCCAGCCATGGCTGCCCGCCTCTACCCCCGAGCGGACCCGGCCACCCGGGTCCGGAAGGCGCGGGAGCTTCTCGATTCCCTCGAAGGAACGTTCGAACAGCGGTGGCAGTGGATGGTCGGCACGGCTACCGGGTCCTGTTCGGATTCACGACGTCAAAATAGCCGATTCGAGAGAATATAAAGATAAGTTATATAATTGCCTATTTCCGACGTCTGCAGTACGTAAAGGCAGCCTCGCTCCGTTAGGGAACAACACCGATGGTTTGATTTACTTTGGACGATATTTCCCGTGTTAGCCGACAAAGTTTCGAATGTATACAGAAAATGGGCCATCAAAAGATAAAATAAACACTACATTCAGACGAGGTCGGTAGCCGCCAGAATTCGAATCCGAGGTGTCGAGATCGGGCGGGGCCATCTTCGGTCTTTCTGTAATTGTTAGAATTATAGCTTTTAATAAGAATTCATGGATACTCAGAAGTCAGTCATTTTCGGTGGAAAAGGGGGTCTGTTCGACGGTTCGAGCACGTGCTGACGGGGCAGGGTCGTTCCCCACCCCCCCCCCAACTCTCGAATCGCGGGACGCCCGGCGTGGAAGTCAGAGTTGTCTCCGTCGGAGACTGGTCTCGGCCGCGTGGGACTGTCCGAAACCGAACGGACGGGGAAGCAGGCGCCATCGAACGGACGTGCGTGTCCGACCGGTCTCGGTTACCGATTCTCGTAACTGACTATGGAACGAAAGCCGCCGTAGGCCATGCGCTCGACGTCGAACGGCATCGGTTGTTCTTCCAGGTCTTCCATCTCTGCCATCACGGCCTCGTTGACCTCGTCTCGATGGTCTCTCGACCGGTACACGATGAATGCAAACACCACCGTCTCGTCCGGGCCGGTCCCTGCCATCTCAGGAAACGTCCACACAGTCTCGTCGCCCACGTCCGGATCGAGGTCGTCGCCCACGCCCTCGAAGTACTCGAGGGCGCCGTGCTCGATCCACATCTGTCCGGCCTCGGCCGCCATCTCCCGGTAGTCGTCCACGTTATCGTTCTCGACAGGGAGGACGAAACCATCGACGTATCGCTCCATAACCCCTGGAAGTAGGCCGCGACAGGAGATGAACGTTTCGTTGGCCGACACATAGAAAAGTAGAGTAGTCGTTAGTTCCAGACACCCTGGTATCTCACAGGCGTTCGTCCTGCTGGTCCACACAGGCGAGTATCCGAACTCACCAGAGACTCTCCGCTCGTTCCAGACACCGGGTCCAGGCTGAGACAGTTTTTGTCCCTCCAATCCGAAGGACCGCCAATGACCGTCACCCACGGTGACCTGACCATCGATTGGCTGGGTTACGCCACGGTCCGCCTCGAATCGCCCGAGGCCGTCGTCTACGTCGACCCCGGCCGGTACGGCGTCCTCACCGGCGAGTGGACGCCGCCCAGCGACGACGCAGCGGCGGCCCACCCGCCGACGCGGGACTACGCCCCCGGCGACGGCGACCTCGTTCTCGTCACCCACCTGCACCACTACGACCCGGAGGGCATCGACCGGGTGGCCAGCGACGACGCGACTATCGTTACCTTCGAGGGCATTAACGTTCACGAGACGGGCCGAACCGACCTCCGTCCCCTCGACCTGCCCTACGACGTGCGTCGCGTCGGGATGGAAGACGAACTGCTAGCAGCGGGACTCCCCATCTGGACGGTCCCGGCGTACAACCACCCGGACGGCCCCCGCGTCGACGAGGATGGCACCCCCATCCACCCTGAAGGAAAGGGCTGTGGGTACCTCGTTGCGATTGGCGGCGAGCGCGTCTTCGTCGCCGGCGACACCGACGTGCTGGAGGGCCACGACCAGCTCGACGCGACCGTGTTTCTGCCCTCCATCAGCGGTTCGTTCACCTGGGACCGACGCGAGGCTGCCGAACTGGCCGAAGCGATGGACCCCGACCTCGTGGTGCCCATCCACTACAACACCTTCCCGGACCTGGAGGCCGATTCCGCGGCGTTCGCCGCGGACCTCGAAGAGCGCGGTGTCCCGGTGGAACTGGACGAGGCCTGACTAGACGACGCCCATCTCGTCCAGCCGCGTCGGCAAGTACTCGTCGGTCACGAAGTCCAGGCCCCGAGAGGCCAGGCTCTGCTGTTCGGACTTCTTCTCGATATCGAGCTGGAGCTCGATCTGCTCCTCCCAGAACTCCGTCTGGAAGCGGGGGTCCTCCAGTTCGCTCTCCAGGGCGTTGATGTCCGAGTCGCTCAGGGGGTCGGTCGGCAGGTCGTACTCGACGATGTCTGCCGGCCGAATCCCGATGTACTCCGCCTCGGGCGTCGCCAGGTACTCCGAGAGGTGGGCGGACTTGATCGACCCGTAGGCGACCGACCCGTAGATGCGGTACGACCAGGGGTCACCGTCTGTGAAGACCACCACTGGGAGGTCGAGTTCGTCGTGGAGGCGCTTTGTCAGCCGACGGGTCGCCCGCGCCGGCTGACCCTTCAGGTGGACGATGATCGTGTTGTACTCCTCGTCGAAGCCGTTCTCGACGAGGCGGTCGCGCATACCACCGGTCTCGACGCACAGGACGAAGTCGGCGTCGTTCTCGAGGAACTCGATCGTGTCGGGGTTGTTCGGAATCTGGTAGCCGCCCTCGCCGACGTCCTCCTGGCAGTGAATCTCCCGCTCGCCACGGCGGGTCTGTTCACGGAGGAAGAGGGGACCCATGACGGTCGCACCCGACTCCTCTGGACGCATGTGGAAGTCCTCGCGAGTGACCCCCGAGACGATTTCCAGGTCCTCGATGAGGTCGTTGGACTCGTCCTGGTCGTTGAACTGCGCCTCGTCGACGTCCCAGGACTCCGAAAGGTAGTACAGCTCCCGCAGGGTCGACGAGCGGTCCTCCTCTAACTGCTGGGCGAGGAAGTCGATGGCGTAGACCGATTTGAGGAGCTTCTGGGCCCCTCTGACGCTGTTTGCGGTCCGGGAACTTTTGCGGTCGCCGTACACCCAGACGTTCGAGTCCTCGTCGAAGACGATGTTGCTCTTCGTCCGGGTGGGCACCTCCAGACGGGGAACCATCCCGTCGTTAAACTGGTCGTAGAACTGTTCTGCGAGGTCGATCAACTGCTCTCGGGCTTGCTCGTCGGAGCTCATGCGTTCACCGTCAGTTTTGCCGACTCGACGCCGTCGACCTGTATGTCACAGTCGGCCGCCTCGTCGAGTTCGTACTCCAGTACCGCGTCGCCGCCGCTCTCTACCGTCGTAGACCATTTGACGAACCACTCGTCGTCCATCGCGACGACGTTCGCGCCGTTCACTGCGGCGGGTTCGGCCGTCACGATGTCAGTGACTTCGACGTCGGCGTTCGTGCTGGCGTTGTTCTCGATTATCACCCGGACGGTGTCGCCCTCCCGCTCTCGCTCGACGAGGACGTTGTTCATTATCCGGGCCATCGTGTCGTCGATGTCGAGTTCCTCGTTCTCGGTGACGGCGGAGAGTTTCTTCGCCATCTCGGGCAGGATGGTCGCCAGCTTGTTCTGTTTCTTCCGGCGCTGTTCCATCGACCGCCGCTTGTTCAGGTAGGACTTGAGGTCCCGGGCGGCCTCCCGGATCGCCAGTTCGATCTCGCTCTCGATCTCGGGAACGTTCGCCACGGCGTCCTTGGACTCGCTGGTGAAGGGGACGTTCGTCGAGGCGACGTGAACCATGAGGACGGCGGGGCCGTTCGGAATGCCCTGGCCCCCGGGCTGGTCCAGGCCGTAATTCCGCCAGTTGATGTTCTTGACCACGTCCGTCGTCGCACAGGCACCCCGCTGGTAGACCAGCGGGACGCGGTTCGCAAACCGCAGGACGTCGGCCTTGCCTTCGTCGCCGAGGTCGCCGCCGTATGCGATGCCGGCCTCGACGATGAACGGGTCGCCGCCGTGGACCGACGCGTCCCGCGTCGAGGCGGCGTAGAAGTCCGCCTCGAACTCCTTCCGTAGCCCTTCCTCGACCAGTTCGTCGGTGATGGGGGCCAGACAGTCCGTCGGCGGGGCGATGATGTCCGTCTCGCGCATCGCCGTCAGCAGGTCGCTCGCCGCGTCCCGGTCGTCTGCGATGTCGTGGACGTGGGGCGGGTCGTCCGGAACCGTCATCATCACGGCCCAGATCTCCTCGACGACGTTTTCCCTGGCCGTGTCGCCGAACGTGGCCTCGTCGTACTCCTCGGTCGCGTCTGCGGCCCTGGCGACGAAGTCCTCGAGGTCGCCCCGCGCCAGCCGGTGGCGGTCGTCCTCGTTGCCGACGAACTTGGCGGCCAGCCGGTCGGCCAGGCCGTCGATGGTGGCATCGTCCTTCCGGTCGCTGGTCGCCGCGTCTACCAGTTCGTAGAGGTCCGACCGGAGCGCATCGCGGACCTGGTCGTCCGAGTCTCCACCGAGTATCTGCCTCCACGCGGCGTCCCGTGCCTTCTCCTTGACCGTCGAGCCGAAGTTCACGTCGTAGTCGCCCTCGACGACGCCCGCCGCCTCGTCGATGACGTTCGAAAGCTGGTGGTGTGAGACCCTGTCGAACTCCTCGTCCAGCCGGTCGGCGACCGTCCGGGCGAACGCCGCCGTCGCTTCCTTGCCCTTGTTGGCCACTGCGGCCTCGACGGCCACCTTCACGTCGGCGTCCTCGTGGGCCGCCGGCGGGCTCCAGGTCATCTCCCGACCGAAGTACTGGTCCCTGAAGCGGTCGATGACAGAGTCGGCCGTCTTCGACCCAACCCGGGTGAACTCCTCCTGCAGGAAGCCGGAGATAGAGTACGACCCCGTGGACTCCATCATCTTGATCAAGGTTCCGAGTTCGACGCCGTGGGGGTGCGGGCGAATCTCCTCGGTGTCGGCCGGGAGCTGGTCGGTCGCTCGCTCGGCCTTGAACGACTCGTTGGGCTCGACCAGTTCGATCCTGGCGTGCGGGTTCACGACCGCAGTGTGCTGGATGTAGTCGTGGAGTTGCTGGCGAGCCCGCATGTTCCCCTCCATCTCCAGTTCGATGCGGGTCCCGTGGGGCCGCTCCCACGTCGTCGTGTCCTCGACGTCGATTTCCGGCTCGTTGGAGTCCGTGTCGACGATGAGTTCGAAGTACTGTGCCTCGGAGTCGCCCTGGGTCCGGCTGGTGATCTTCGCCGGTTTCCCGGAGGTCAGCTGCGAGTAGAGCACCGCCGCAGAGATACCGATCCCCTGTTGCCCCCGATTCTGCTCGCGCTTGTGGAACCGGGATCCGTAGAGGAGCTTCCCGAAAATCTTCGGAATCTGGTCCTTGGTGATGCCCGGTCCGTTGTCCTCGACGATGAGCCGGTAATAGTCCCGCTCCTCCCGGATTTCGACGTAGATGTCCGGCGGAATGCCGGCCTCCTCGCAGGCGTCGAGGGCGTTGTCGACTGCCTCCTTCACCGCCGTCACGACTGCCCGGGCTCCGGAGTCGAACCCGAGCATGTGCTTGTTCTTCTCGAAGAACTCGGCGATGGAGATAGACCGCTGGCTCTCGGCCAGCTCCTCGGCGATCCCCTCGCCCTCGCCGAGCTGCGACTGATACGAGTTCATCGTGTAGGACTACGTTTCACTGCCGGCTTTATATCTTGCACGGCAGCATAGTGAAAGTGGAGGTCCGACGGGCCCGGTAAGGCCGTCTTAGTCACCGACGGGAACCGGATTGGCCCACACGCGCGAGCGCGTGCGTGGCCTTTAAGGAGGGTCGGGGTCTACGGGGAGTAAGGTTTTCATGTCCGACAACAGCGAGTACGGTGCGGGCCAGATCAAGGTGCTCGAAGGGTTGCAGGCCGTTCGGAAACGGCCGGCGATGTACATCGGGTCGACTGACTCGCGCGGACTCCACCACCTCGTCTACGAGGTCGTCGACAACTCGATCGACGAGGCCCTGG
>CAZGAX010000119.1:0-11860 GCA_964523745.1 uncultured Halobacteriales archaeon
CGTCACGGCCCTCGAACGCCGCCGCGCCGGTGACCATGCCGTCTGCGGGGAGGCGGTCCTCGGCGTCGAACTCCGCGAACTTGCCGTCCTCGAACAGCATGCCGTCTTCCCCGAACCACAGGTCGATCCGGTCGCGAACGAACAGCTTACCCTGGTCGGGCAGCTGTTCTTTGTACTTCTCCGGCCCGCCCTGGAGGATGTCCTCGATCTCCTCGCGAAGCAGTCGCTCGCGCTCCGTCGGCCCGAGGTCCGGGTCCCGGACGGCACCGCCGTCACTGGTGGCAGTGGCTGCCGCCCCGGCACCGTCGTCGGCGGGCCCCGCCGGCTCGCGGGCGTTCCCCGCCTCCTCGGCCGGCGGGTCCCGTTCGACGAGCGGATCGGTCGCGTCGCCGGCGTACACTTCGACAGTCTCGCCGACGTGGGCCGCGACCGCCGAGCCGATGGCTGCGGCCTCGTCGGTGCTCGCGTCCGCCCCGATGCGGATCTTCATGTTCCACCCAATGATCGGCACCACCAAAAACGCTTCACGAGCGGATTCGTCCAGAACTCCACGATTGGGCACTTCGAGGGGTGAGGGGCGCCGCTGGCTGCCGGATTTATAAGTGACGGCACGAAACCCCTACGCGATGAGCCCCGCCGGCGGGTGGGTTCCGACCGGGCGGGGTGGGTACGAGCCGGGCCGATACCTCGGGCTGGCGGTCGCGGTCGGCTGTCTGCTGGGCCTCGTGGCCCTTCTCGCCGCGCCGGCCATCGCCGGCGTCGACAGCGACGTCTACCAGTCGGACAACGACACCGAGGCCCCGACGCTCGCCGGCGGCGAGTCGGTCAACAAGACGGCAATCGCGCTCACCTTCACGGACGACACCGACGTCGCGGAGTCGTCCATCGACGTCACGGACTTCCAGGTCGAGGAGACGACCGTCGCGAACGTCTCCGTGTCCGAGAACGGCACGGACGCCACGGCGACGTTACTCATCGCCTCACGTGTCGACCAGGACGAACTGGTGGTGAGCCTCGCTCCGAGCAGCGACGTCCAGGACGAGAGCGGGAACGTCCTCGACGCCGACTCGGAGTTCGTCGGCCTAACCGTCACCGGAATGGACGGCGTCGCCCCGGCAATCCGTGACTTCGAAGTCGACGCCGGCAACGGTGGGCTCCTCGAACTGGAGATCAGTGCGAGCGAACCTATCGCGGCCATGAACGTCACCGTCGCCGGACCGGAGACGGTGCGGCTCACCCGCGAGGACTTCACCGCGGAAACGGACTTTGGCCGGTACGCGACGACAGTTCCCCTCTCGGTCGACGGCAACTACACTGCCCGCATCGTGAACGTCACCGACGAACACGGAAACGGTCACCCGGTCGGCCGGAACGACCGAGTCTACGTCGACGCCACCCCGCCTGACGCCGTAGCCGCCATCGACTTCCGGGCCTCGGAGGGCCGAACCTTCGTCTTCGACGCCGGCCGGTCTTCGGACGCCAACGGCATCGCCCGGCTGACCTGGGTGTTCCCCGGCGGGACGAACGTCACTGGCGAGCGGGTCAGCCACCAGTTCGCTCCCGGGAGCCACACCGTCCGCCTCGTCGCCGTGGACGTCGCCGGCAACGTCGATTCTGACGAGATCGTGCTCGACTTCGGCGGCGACAACGGAACGACCGCGTCCGTCGGCAACGCCACGGTCGCCATCCGGCGGTCAGGGACCAACGTTTCCGAGTCGGCCATCATCGACGTGACCGACGCCGGTGTCGGCCAGCCGGTCACTATCGGCGCCGTCGAGGGCGTCGGGCCGCCGCTGGCCCGGGGCGAGGGCTTCGCCGTCGACGGCCTGACGCTCGAACTGACGACGAACGCTACCTACGGCCTGGCCGTCGCCGCAGAATCCCCCGGTGCCGTCGCCGACGTGGCGGAAGCCACCGGCTCGACGCCCGTCGGCGGCCTCACCGTCGTCCACGGCATCACTGACGACTCCATCGCCAACGTCTCGTTCACGTTCGGCGTCGACCCGGCGAAGCTCAACGACACCGGTGCATCCCCCGAAGAAGTAGCCCTCTACCGGTTCCACGACGGCTCCTGGACGAAGCTGCCGACCGAGCGGCTGAACAGCTCCGGCGACGGACTCCGCTATCGGGCCACCTCACCGGGGCTCTCGCGATTCGCCATCGGCGTCAGTGGTGGGCAAGAGTCGCAAGACGGCCAGTCCGACGTCGTCGTGACCGAAGCGACGCTGAACACCTCCAGCATCGAAGCCGGCGGGGCCATCAGCGTCGAGGCGACGGTAATCAATCGGGCCGACAGCACAACGTCTGCCACGCTGGGTCTTTCGCTGGGTGGGAGCCCGGTCACAACGACGGAAGTCGAACTGGCCGGTGGCGAGAACCGGACCATCACCCTCAGCCACACCGTCGCCGAAGCGGGCGAGTATCCCGTCTCCGTCGACGGAACGGTCGCTGGCAGTCTGACGGTCGAGAACAGTAGCGTCAAGGGGGCGAACAGCGGTGGGTCGATCTTCGGGTTCCTCGGCGTCCTGCCACTGGGACTGCTGAAGACCGTCGCGATGTACGTCGGGGTTCCGCTCCTCGTCATCTGGGCGATTCTGAAAGCGCTCGCTATCTATCTGGGCTACTGAGTTGGCGACTTCGTCAGTGCAGCTACGGCAGCGTTCTCGAAAGCCCTCACCTCGCTCGCAGTCGCTGAACGGGCACTATCCGACCGCAGGGAGGATATCCCGTTCAGCGACTGAAATGAACGCGAGGCGAGGTTCGCCCTTTCATTCCACCAGGAAGCGGTTGGTCCACGGGCTGTGGCGCGCTGGCTCGACGCCGAGTGCGAGACGCGACCGAAAGGGAGCGTCTCGGAACGGCGAACGGCGAAGCCGTGAGCCAGTGAGGCGGTCGAGCCAGTACGCGAGGGACGACTGAGCGACCGGAGGGAGCGAGGGAGTCGGCTGGGGAGGGTCGTGGTGCGGTGAGGTGGCAGCTCCTGGTGGATTGAAAGGGCGAGGTCCGGTGGCGTCCATCTTGGTCGTCTGAGCAGGCACTATCGAGCGAACGGAGGGAGCGAAGATATCCTGCTCAGCGACCGCCAGCGGACCGAGGGCTTTCCCGCCGTGGCGGTGGCGGTAGCTGCTGCGACCGAATCCGATAGCTAACGGATCGGGCGCTCTTAAAAGGACGAGCAGCGCGTTCTCAGGCCAGTTCGTCTTCGAGCCTATCGATCAACGACTCGTTCCCCACGAACACCGGGGTCCGTTCGTGCAGTTCTCCCGGCTCGCAATCCAGCAGCGACCGCTCACCGTCCGACGATGCCCCACCGGCCGTCTCGATAACGTAGCCGATGGGATGCCCTTCGAATTGTAACCGCAGTTTCCCCTCGGGCGTCCCATCCAGCATTGGATACCCAAATATCCCTCCGTACTCGACGACCTGGTTCACGTCGGCGACCATCGCCCCGCCGTAGCGGAGTTTCAGCCGGTCGGCCTCCACGTCGTCGACGAAGCGCTGGAAGTCCTCGGTCCAGTCCGGGACTCTTCCACCGAAGCCGTAGACGACAGGGTCGTCGGGTAGCGTCACGTCCTCGTTCAGCACCTCCCGCTCGCCGTCGCGGAGCAGATACTCGGTCACTGTGCCGTCGCTGGCCGTCACCATCGTCGTGATCGGACCGTACAGGACGTAGCCTGCCGCGACGAGGGCGGAGCCCGGCGCCGGTAGCTCCTGGTCGTAGACCCCGACGATGGTGCCCATGCCGTTGTTCGACTTCAGGTTCGACGAGCCATCGAGGGGGTCACAAGCCACGTGAAGTCTCCCGCCACTGTCGGCCAGGACGCCAGTCTCCCGCTCTTCGCTGGCGTACCCGCCGACGTCGTCGATGGCCAGCAAGCGCTCTTCCAGCAGGTCGTCGGCGTACACGTCGGCGGCCAGTTGCTGCTCGCCGCTGGGGTTCTCGGCCTCGTCGTAGGCCCGGCGCTCGGCGAGGGCGCTTCGGACGTCCTCGGCCGTTTCGGCGACGGTCTCGAAGATGGTATCGACCGCGTCGCCGGGGTCGTCGGTATCGACGGAGTCGGTCATCTGGTCAGGCTTCGGCCGCGCCGAGGGCGGTGTCGACCGAGGCCTCCTCGAAGATGACCTGCTCCAGGGCGTCGAGGATGCGCTCGGGGTTCTCGCGCTGGAAGACGTTCCGTCCGACGGCCAGGCCGACGCCGCCGGCGTCGATGACGGACTTCACGCTCTCCAGGAAGTCCCGGTCGCTGGTCTTCGACCCGCCGGACATCACGACCTTCGTCGGGCCGGCCATCCGGACGGCGGTCTCCATCGCCTCCTTGCTGCCGGGGTACTTCACCTTCGCCACGTCGGCGCCCAGTTCGAGTGCCTGGCGAGCGGCGTAGGCGATGGTGCCGGGCTTCGTATCGTTCTTAAGGCCCTGGCCGCGGGGATAGGACCACATGACGACGGGGAGGTCGTGTTCTCGCGCCGCCTCCTGGGCGTCGCGGAACTCCTCAGCCATCTCGATTTCGTTGTTCGACCCGCCGTAGAGCGTGAAGCCGACGGCGTCCGCGCCGACCTCGGCGGCGTAGTCGACCGACCAGTTGACCGCCGAGTCGGGTTCGCCCATCCAGAGGTTGGACGTGCCGTTCAGTTTTGCCAGCAGGTTCACGTCGTCCTCGTAGGAGGGGTAGTAGGCCTCGGCGACGCCCTTCTGGACGGCGAGGCTGGTCACCGCCGGGTGCTGCGCGACCTCGAAGACTCGCTCGGGGTCGGCGCTCTCGGGGACCTCCTCGAAGTCGACCGGGCCGTGCTCCAGGCCGTGGTCGTAGGCGAGGATCAACACCTTGCCGTCCCGGGCGAGTGGCGTGTCGTCGATGGGGCGCATAGTCAGGTGTTGGTGCGGTCACCGCGATAAAAGGTCTTGTGAAGCGACCCACGTCGCGTCGGTAGCCCGTGGTCGAAAGTATGCCAGTACGCTTACCTCGCGGCGGGCCGACACCCTCGGTATGCGCCAGCTCTCCGAAATCCAGACGGTCGGCGTCGTCGGCGCCGGCACGATGGGCCACGGCATCGCACAGGTCGCCGCGACGGCGGGGTACGACGTGGTCCTCCGGGACATCGAGGAGGATCTCGTCCAGCAGGGACTGACCGGCATCGAGAACTCCCTCGACCGGTTCGTCGAAAAAGACACACTCTCCCGCGACGAGGCTGACGCCGCCCGGGACCGGATCACCGGCACCACCGACCTCGACGACCTGGCCGACGCCGACCTCGTGGTCGAAGCTGTCGTGGAAAAGATGGAGATCAAGAAAGACGTCTTCGCCGACCTCGACGACGTGACCGACGACGACGTCGTCCTGGCCACCAACACCAGCACGCTGTCGGTCACCTCGATAGCCAGCGCAACCGACCGGCCCGAACTGGTCGTCGGCCTGCACTTCATGAACCCGGTCCCCCTGATGGAGGGCGTCGAACTCGTCGTCGCCGAGAAGACGGCCGACGAGGTGGTCGAGTTCGCGCACGACTTCTCGGAGGATCTCGGCAAGACCACCTGGGAGTCCGACGACAAGCCGGGCTTCGTCGTCAATCGCGTCCTGATGCCGTGGATCAACGAGGGCATCCGAGCCTACGACGAGGGCGTCTCCAGCAAGGAGGAGATCGACCGGGGCCTAAAACTCGGGACGAACGTGCCGATGGGGCCGCTCGAACTGGCCGACCACGTCGGCCTCGACATCGTGCTGGACGCCAGCGAGACGCTCCACGACGAACTCGGGGACCGGTACACGCCGGCCTACCTGCTGAAGCGGAAAGTCGAGGCGGGTGACCTGGGGAAGAAGACGGGTAAAGGCTTCTACGAGTACTGACACCGAGGCTGAACTGCTACCAGATGCTCGTCCCGGTGACGACGAGACCTGCCACGCCAGCGCCGAACCCCAGGGCGCCGACGGCCGAGTAGAGCGTGAACTTCCAGCGGGCCATTCCGGCCAGTCCGGCGGGCACCGAGACGACCGACCGGAGGACGGGGAGGAACCGTCCCCAGAGGACGGAGCTCTCTCCCCATCGACGGAACCACCGGCAGCCGCGTTCGATCTGAGATTCCGAAATGCGAACGTATCCACCGCGTTCTACGAGTATCGACCGTCCGTGGACGCCGAAGACCTGGTAGGCGAACAGACTCCCAGCAGTCGTGCCGACGACGACCGACGTGACGAACAGGACGAACGTTACGGGTCCGCCGACGAGAAGGGCCGCCGCTCCCGGCACGACTACTTCGCTCGGGAGAACGGGAAAGAGGAGCGAGGCTTCTAGGAAGGTGAACAGCACGACAGCGAGGTACCCGTACCGGGAGACGAGTTCCAGCGCGGTCTGGCCGAGGTTCTCGAACACGTCCCCCGTTCGTCAGCCGTTACCAAAGCGAGGCGGTTCCAGATAGTACCGATCGCGTTCGGGTTACCGACCCGTAGTTCCACAGTTCGGACCCCGTCGAACGGTACCAGGAATCGGACGCGAAGACTCTTGCACTCGGCGAAAATACAGCGGGACATGGACTTCCAGCCCACCCAGGAACAGCGCCAGATCAAGGAGATGGTCGCAGAGTTCGTCGACGAGGAGGTCGTGCCCCGGGCGAGCGAAATCGACGAAACAGACGAGTTCCCCTGGGACCTGGTCGACCAGATGGCCGACCTCGGCCTGATGGGAATGCCCATCCCCGAGGAGTACGGCGGGGCGGGCCTCGACTACCACTCCTACGCCATGGGCCTCGAAGAGATATCCCGGGGCAGCGGCGGCCTCGGGACCATCGTCGCCGCCCACATCTCGCTGGCCTGCAACATGGTCTACGACTTCGGCGACGAGGCCCAGAAAGAGGAGTACCTGACCCCGATGGCCGAGGGCGACGAAATCGGCGCCTTCGCCCTCTCGGAACCCGGCGCGGGCAGCGACGTCCCCGCCATGGAGACCGTCGCCGAACGCGACGGCGACGGCTACGTCGTCAACGGCGGGAAGCTCTGGATCTCGAACGGCTCCGTCGCCAACACCGTCACCCTCTTCGCCAAGACCGATCCTGATGCGGGGGGCCGAGGCATCTCCTCCTTTATTGTTCGGCCCGACGAGGACGACGGCTTCCACGTCGAGGGCACCGAGCACAAGCTGGGTGACAAGGGCTGTCCCACCGCCGAACTCCGGTTCGACGACCTCTACGTTCCCGAGTCCCGGCGCATCGGCGACGAGGGCGAGGGACTGCGCCAGGCGCTCAAGACCCTGAACGGTGGGCGAATTACCATCGCCGCCCGGGGCGTCGGCATTGCCCAGGCCGCGCTGGACGAGGCCCTGAAATATGCCCAGGACCGCGAGCAGTTCGACCGGCCCATCTCGGACTTCCAGGCCATCCAGCACAAACTCGCCGACATGGACACGAAAACCTCGGCGGCCCGGCTGCTGATGCACCAGGCCGCCGACCTGAAGATGCGCGGCGACTCCTACGTCAAGGAGGCCGCCCAGGCCAAACTCTACTCGTCCGAGGTCTCTCGCGAAGTCGCCAACGAGGGCATCCAGGTCCACGGCGGCTACGGCTACGTCAAGGACTTCCCCGTCGAGCGGTTCTACCGCGACGCCAAGCTCAACGAGATCTACGAGGGCACCAGCGAAATCCTTCGGAATACCATCGCCGACCAGCTCCTCGACTGAGCGGGCCGGTCAGGCGCAGGCCACCCACCACGTCCACAACGCCCCAGTTTTTTATCGACTCGACCCGACCGGTGAGACATGTCCGCAGACCTCGCCGAGCGGTTCAGCATCGGGGGATCGACGGCGATCGTCACCGGGGCGTCCAGCGGTATCGGACAGTCCATCGCCGAGGTGTTCGCCGCCGACGGCGCCGACGTCGTCGTCTGTTCGCGGGAACAGGACAACGTCGATCCGGTGGCCGATGCCATCGCCGATAGCGACCGACCTGGCGACGCGCTGGCCGTCGAGTGTGACGTGACCGACCGCGAAGCCGTCGATGCCCTGGTCGAAGCCACCGTCGACCGCTTCGATGGTCTCGATATTCTGGTGAACAACGCCGGTGCGAGCTTCATGGCTGGGTTCGACGACATCAGCGAGAACGGGTGGAAGACCGTGGTCGACGTCAACCTCCACGGGACCTACCACTGCACGCAGGCCGCAGGTGACTACCTCGCGGACGGCGGCGGGGCAGTGGTCAACCTCGCCAGCGTCGCCGGCCAGCAGGGCGCGCCGCTGATGAGCCACTACGGTGCAGCGAAAGCGGGAACTATCAATCTCACGGCGTCGCTCTCCCAGGAGTGGGCCGACCGAGGCGTCCGGGTAAACTGCGTTGCACCCGGCTTCGTGGCCACGCCGGGTCTCCAATCACAGATGGGAATCAGCGCCGACGAGGTCGACCGCGACGACGTCGAGCGCCGTATCGGGCTCTCGGAGGAGATCGCGGACGTCGCCCGGTTCCTGGCCAGCCCCGCGGCGTCGTATATCGTCGGCGAAACGGTCACGGCGGCCGGCGTGCCGCAGCTCTACGAAACGCCCGACGTCTGAGCGGGTGCCGTCACTCCTCGACGCCGAGCAGTCCGGGGAGGTCCCGGAGGTCGTCGAGCCGAATCTCCACGGCCGGCCCGTTTTCGGCGCCGTAGGCGACGGGCGTCATCCCGACGGCGGCAGCGCCAGCGACGTCGTGCTCGTAGCGGTCCCCGACCATCACGGCCCGCTCCGGGTCGACGCCGGCCTTTTCGAGCGCGGTCTCGAACATCGCAGGGTCTGGCTTCGTCCGTCCGACCTCTTCCGAACTGGTGTACGAGTCCATCGAATCCCGAACGCCGAACAGCGACAGGAGTCGCTCGCCTTCGTCGTCGTCCACGTCGCTGATGACACCCTGGTGGAGCGGCGCACCGGCGAGACGCTCGATGGCTTCGATAGCGTCCGGGTTGGGTGCGACGTGGGTCGAGAGGTGTTTGCGGAAGGCGTCCTGCCAGTCCGTCTCGGCCGGTTCGACCGAGAGGATTTCGTCGACGGCCAGCCGGTAGGCCTCGCGTGCCGGCCGGAACGTCGTGCCGTCGCGCTCCCTGAAGTAGCCCCCGACGGCCTCGCGCCACCGATCGAGCGCATCGTCCGGCGAGTGGGGCGTTTCGTGGGTCGAACAGAGCGATTCGACGAAGGACCGGTGGACCGTCCGCATCGAGTCGGTCGACAGGATAACGCCGCCGATGTCCCAGAAGACGGCGTCGACCTCCGGTAGCTCCGGCATGACGCTCGATTCGACGAGTGCTCCCAAGAGTGTACCGCCGTGTCCCTGTCCACGACCCGAATCGGGACGAGATTCGACGAGAGACTGGAGGAGAGCCGAGACGCAGGTGTCACTCCGGGAGCTGTGCGGCGAGCCAGTCGGCGTGTTCGCGGAGCCGTCGCTCGCCGGCGTCCGTCAGGACGTACACGTCGTGGATTCCCTCGGTTCGCTGCTCGACGAAGCCAGCATCGGCAAGGGCATCGAGCGCGCCGTAGAACGACTTCGGGTCGATTCGCTCGTCGTAGTGAGACGAGAGCCGAGACTTCAGCGCCTGGGCCTGAAGGGCCTCGCCCGCCAGGATCGCACAGATGTCGCGCCGTCGACCGCTCTGGAGGAACTTCGTCATGCTGGCCTCCACAGCCGGCTCACGCTTCAAATCCTCGGGTCGCGTCCACCGCGACGGTCTCGTAGAGAACCGTCTCTCTCCGAAATCGGTAGATTCCCGTACGTTCGGTCCCCAGGGCCGGTCATGAGCGACGAGGCTGGTACAGCCGAGGCGGGCGACGTCACCGGCAGGTACCGGGAGACGGAGAGTGAACGGCTGCTGACCTTCGAGCGCGGCGACCGGACGGCCGCGATCGCACAGAACGTCGAGGGCTACGCCATGCTGAAGGTGCGGCCGAGCGCCGACGGCGACGAACTCGAGCGGTACTACGGCTTCGACATGGCGCTGGACCACGCGGCGGAGTTACTGGGCGTCTCTCCGAACGACCTCCCGGTGCCGGACGACGCAGCCGACATGGGGATGTAGGCCCGGACGGACGGCGCCGCCGGTCCGGTTAGTCGTCGCTGATTTCCCGCTCGAAGACGAGGCCGACGGTCGTGCCGTCGACCTGAAGGGTTTCGACGAGACGCCAGCCTTCGCTGGCGTACTCGTTGGCGACGGCGGCGATGGATTCCATCTTGCTCGGTCGAACCTCGGTCCGGTGGGTTTCGTAGACGTACTGCTGGTCGGCCATGTTGCCGACCACGTGTGCCTGACGGAAAGGCTAGAGGGACGAGACGAGCAGGAAGGGAACCCCGAACAACAGGGCGGTGAGAACGAGCAGTATCGCGCCGTAGCCGGCGACCGTGCCGGCGGCGGCGAGCCACGCCGGATGGTCGAATTCGGATAAGCCGTCCATACTAATCACTTTGGCGGGGGTGACTTAGCGATTGTGCCGTCGCCACACGCCGAGGAACGCCTCGACCGGTCGCCGGTTATCGACCGCCGAGCCGTCGCGCTGGGCGTCGTCCTCTTCGGCGTGGTCCTCGTGTTCGCCCCGACGGTGTTCTGGCCGCCAGTCACCGTCAGCCAGTCGACGCTACAGGTCGGCCCAATCGAAGGAAGTGCAGCAACGGACCCGACTGCGTACCGGGACCTCCCACCTGCCCTCCAGCAGGCGTTCGATGCGACACGACAGGCGTCCGGGAGCGTCGACCTCGAATCGGCGGAAGTCCGCCAGGCAGTTCGCCGGCATCCCTACGTTTCCCACGAAGGAACCACCTACCGACTCGGCGTCTATCGGAGCGAACAGTCGTCACTCGGCGTCGCGACGTTCGGGCCGTTCGCCGTGGCAGTCGGCGCGACGGCGATCGTCGTCGGCTGGCAGGTCAACCGTCGCAGGATGATCCGGCCGCTGACCCCTGTCAGAGCACTGCTCGTCCCTCTCGGAACGCTCGTTGCACTCTGGGTCGCGCCCTCGACCGGCGGACTCCTCACCATCCCGCCGGCACTTGGTCTGGCCGTCCCAGCTGGAACGCTGCTCGTCCCGGCGGGGAGTCTCTGTATGACGGCCGGCCGGCGGTACGTCCTTCTGGGCCCGATCGTCGGTCTCGCGGCCGGCCTCGGAACGACAGTGTCACTCGGCGCGAATCCTACCACTCACGAGGCCATCCTGGGAACTATCGCCGTCGTCGCCATCCCCTGGTTCGTTCTCGGCGCTCTCCTCAGCAAGCCCCGGGGAGCGGGGCGGTAGCAGAGCAGTGCTGTCGCGGTGGCGGTGCTGTAGCGTGGCGGTATAGTGCTGTCGCCGGAAGCGTCCGCCGAGCGAGTGAAACGAGCGAGGGGGTTCACCGGACGCGAGACCGAAGGTCGAGCGTCCGGCCTTTTTCATGAACGTTTTTCGAGGAGTGGTTGTCGAAGTGAACGAAGTGAGCGAGGCAACCCGACGAAGAAAAAGGTTCAGGCGAAGGTCCGGGAGACGTCCTCGTCTTCCTCTTCGCTGTTGATCTTCTCGTAGGCTTCCTCGAAGTCGACCATCCGGACCTCCGTCCGGTCGTCGCGGATGGCGAACATCCCGGCTTCCGTACAGATGGCCTTGACGTCAGCCCCGGAAGCGTCGTCGGCCATCGCGGCGAGGACACCGAAGTCGACGTCGTCGGCGACGTTCATGTCGCGGGTGTGGATCTGGAAGATCTGCTCGCGGCCGGTGACGTCGGGCTTGGGCACCTCGATGAGGCGGTCGAAGCGACCAGGCCGGAGAATCGCCCGGTCGAGCATGTCGAAGCGGTTGGTCGCGGCGATGATCCGGATCTCGCCACGATCTTCGAAGCCGTCCATTTCGCTCAGGAGCTGCATCATCGTCCGCTGGACCTCGGCGT
>CAZGAX010000120.1:0-11811 GCA_964523745.1 uncultured Halobacteriales archaeon
CTCCAGAACACGGTGATGGACATGCGGCTCATCCCGCTGAAGAAGGTCGTCGGGAAG
This sequence comes from uncultured Halobacteriales archaeon, assembly GCA_964523745.1. GTDB lineage: Archaea > Halobacteriota > Halobacteria > Halobacteriales > Haloarculaceae > CAZGAX01. The sequence goes on from CAZGAX010000120.1 coordinate 58, forward strand.
TTCCCCCGGCTGGTCCGGGACCTCTCCCGGGAACTCGGCAAGGACGTCGAGTTCACCATCGAGGGCGAGGACATCGAACTCGACCGAACGATACTGACCGAAATTTCCGACCCGCTGATGCACATCCTGCGGAATTCGCTCGACCACGGGATCGAACCGCCGGACGAGCGGGAGGCCAAGGACAAACCCCGAACCGGCCACGTGACGCTCCGGGCCTCCCGGGAGCGAGACCACGTCATCATCGAGGTGGTCGACGACGGCGCCGGTCTGGACGTCGAGGCGATCACGTCCAAGGCCATCGAACAGGAGATCCGGACGCCGGGCGAACTGGAGACGATGGACGACTCGTCGATCTACGACCTGGTCTTCCACCCCGGCTTTTCGACGGCCGACGAGGTCACCGACACGAGCGGCCGGGGCGTCGGCATGGACGTCGTCCACGACACCGTCACCCAGCTCGACGGCTCGGTCAACGTCGAGTCCAACCCCGGCGAGGGGACGACGGTATCCTTACGCCTGCCGGTGACGATGGCCATCGTCAAGGTGTTGTTCGTCCAGGTGGGCGAGGAGGAGTACGGCATCCCCATCAAGAACGTCGACGAGATCACCCGGACGGACCAGCTGAAACAGGTCAACGGCCGCGAGGTGATCAAGCACAACGACGAGATCTACCCGGTGATCGACCTCGGCGAGGTCTTCGACGTTCCCGGCCGGGCGGAGGCGGCGACCGACGGCGGGGAAAGCGGCGGGATGCTGGTGCGGATCCGGGAGTCAGAGCGCCAGGTCGCCCTGCGGTGTGACGAGGTCAACGCCCAGGAAGAAGTCGTGGTGAAACCCCTCGAAGGCATCCTGAGCGGAACGCCCGGCCTCTCCGGGACGGCGGTGCTCGGCGACGGCAACATCGTCCACATCCTCGACGTGGTCACGTTATGAGCCGGAGCGACCAGCGGGCGTTCGACCGCCTCCTGACGTTTATCGGCGACGAGATGGACTTCGAGTCGGGCTTTTACAACGACGCCTACCTCGACCGGCGGATTACGGCGAGAATGCGCCGCGTCGACCTCGAAGACTACGGCGCCTACCGCCGGCTGCTCCAGCGGAGCGACGAGGAGCGCGAGGCGCTGCTTGATTCGCTGTCGATCAACGTGACGGGCTTTTTCCGTAATCCGGAGGCCTGGGAGCAGCTCAGGTCCGTGCTGGCGACGCTGACGGACGAATACCGGACGGTTCGTATCTGGTCTGCGCCGTGTGCAGACGGACGGGAGCCCTACTCGCTGGCGATGCTGGCGATGGACGACGAGGACGTCACTCACCAGCGCATCGAGGTGCTGGGTACGGACATCAATCCCGACATCCTCGGGGTCGCCCGGCAGGGGGTCTACGAGACCTCACAGACCACCGACATCGAGGACGAACTGGCGCCGCTGTCGAACTACCGGCGGTACATCGAGCGCCACGGCGACACCTTCACCGTCCGCGACACGGTCAAGAACCTCGTCGAGTTCGAGCAACACGACCTCATCCGGGGTAAGCCGAAGAGCGACTTCGACCTTGTGCTGTGCCGGAACCTGCTGATCTACATCGATTCGTCGTTCAAGGAGCCGATCTTCGAGACGATCCGGGGGTCGCTCCGCGAGGGTGGCTACCTGATGATCGGGATGACCGAGACGCTGCCCTCCGAGTGCCGGGACGCCTTCGATCCGGTGTACAAACAACAGCGCATCTACCGACGTACCTGATGAGCCTCTACGAGTACGAACGGGACGGCGACGTGCAGGCGCTCATCGGAGCCGTGCGGCGGTCGGACAACGCCGAGGTTCGCAAGCGAGCCGCCGGCATGCTGGGCAACTTCCCCGACCACGAGGATCGCCGCGACGCCGTCAACGCTCTCGTCGACGTGGCCGAGGAGGACGAAGGCGAGGTGGTGGCGGCCGCCGTCGACGCGCTCGACCAGCTGGGTGGCGACGCCGTCGAACAGCTGATCACCAGCATGGCCGACGTCGACCTGGGCGACGAGGCCGCCGACTGGGTGAAAGCCAAGGCGTTCGTCCAGGCGCTGTCGGCGGACCTCCCCGAACTCCGAATGGCCGCAGCAAACGCCCTAGGCGACGTCGGCCAGTCAGACGCCGTGCCCGAACTCACCGGTCGGTTCGACGACCCCGACGCCAGGGTGCGAGCCCGGGCGGCCCGGGCCTGTGGGCTGATCGAGGACGCCAGAGCCACCGAGCCGCTCGCCGGCCTCCTGACGGACCCGAAGGCTGTCGTCCGGCGGGAGGCCGCCGAGTCGCTGGGACGGATCGGCAACCGTCAGGCGCTCGAGGCGCTGTTGAACCTCTACGACGACCCGGACGAACGGGTTCGGCGCATCGCCGTCGAGGGCTTTGGCCACTTCGAGAACGACCGCCCCGTCGAGTACCTGGTCGACGCCCTGCGCGACGACTCCGCCGCGGTCCGCCGGACGGCGGTCTATTCGCTGATCCAGTTGCTTTCGAACGTGCCGACGGAGGAGAGCCACGACATCCGCGAGTCGGTCGTCGAGCGACTCGCCGCGACGGAAGACGAGACGGTGGTTGCGCCGCTCGTCGAGATTCTTCGGGAGAGCACCCAGCCGGCCCAGCGGCGCAACACCGCCTGGCTGCTCGGACGGGTGACCGACGACCAGCGCAACCGGATGGTGGTCGACGCGCTGGTCGAAGCCCTCGATGACGACGACCAGATGGCCACGCAGTTCGCCGCGACCAGTCTCGCACAGATCGGTGGCGACTACGTCGAGAACGAACTCGTCGACGTCGCGATGGACGGCGACGCCGACACGGCGGCCAGAGGCCAGGCGGTGTTCACGCTGGGCAAGGTCGGTGGCCCGGAGACCAAAGAGCGACTGGAGAAGCTGCTCGAGGAAACCGAGGACGAACAGCTTCGCCAGAAGACGTTCTCGGCCCTGTCGAAGCTGGGAGGCCACGGCGCATGACGGCACAAATCAGTACTAAGGGTAATCGCCCACATAACGGGAGGCAGCTATGAGCGGCGGCGAGGAGATGCTGGCCGACACCACCGGGAAGTTCGCCCAGGTGGTGAAAGACGGCCGAAAAGTGCCGGACTTGGAGTGGGTCAGCGGTCGCATCGTACTCTCGAACAAGCGCCTCGTCCTGGCGACGAACCAGGGCAAGCGGACCATCGCGCTGGCGAAGGTCCAGGGCATCAAGGGCCGCCAGGACGTCAACGCGACGATGGCCCAGGTGTCGAGTTACCTCTCGCTGCAGGTGGGCAACGACGTGACGCTCGTTTCCCCGAAAGAGTTCGAGGAGTTCGAGCGTTCCCTCTACAGCGCCGTCCTCGACCAGCAGGTCATCCTCGCGAAACACCCGGCCGTCGAGGGAGGCGTCGTCCAGAGCAACGAATGGGAGAAAGGCCGGCTGAAGGTCGAAGAAGACCAGGTCGCGCTGGCCCTCTCCAGCGGTCAGTTCGTCGAGATCGAGATCGACGACGTCGGCACGGTCGAGGAGACCGAGGGAACCATCCAGGGCGACGAGCGCCTGGTCATCGAGGCCGAACACACCGAAGAGGGGACGGCCGTCGAGACCCACATCTCGGGAGCCCGCCGGCACGTCAGCGTGCTCGCCTCGCTGTTGCGGAAGGGCGAGGCGAAAAACACGACCGACGTGGAGCTGTCCGACGAGGAGAGTGAGGTCCTGATGGCACTGTATTCGGGCGTTTCGCCGTTCCAGATTCCGAACTTCGTCGGGATGGACGTCGACAGGGTCGAGGAGATTTTCGACCAGCTCATCGAGCAGGGGATCCTGGAGGAGATCCGGACCCGGAGGGACGTTTCGCTGAAGGCGAGGGGTCGGTCGATTGCGAGTGAAGCGATGGGTGAGGAGTAGGTAGATTCGACTTGAGCGGGACCGGAAGGAACGACCCGCGAGCAGAACGACGGGAGCAGGCTTACCAGCGTCCCCGGCGAAGGGACCACGATGAGCGAGACCGTCGAACTCGACGACGACCTCGCCGAGAAGATAAACCGCCACCGGGCCGAGGGCGAATCGTACGAGGAGTTCATCGAGGCCGTCGTCAACCACTACGTATCGGAGGGTGAGAGCCTCTGGGAAGGGTACGGGGGTCCACCGTAGGCGGTCGGCGGCGGTAGAAGTCTCATACCGCTGGCGGACGTAGTCCCTGCCGGGTACCATGCAGGTCATCTGTGTCGACGGCACTCGCTTTTCGTGTAACAGCTACGAAGTGATAGACGGCGGCGTCAAACTGTTCGGCGTTGACGTCGAGCAGGAGGATGGGCCCACGACGCGGTACGGTCCGGACGCCGACGAACACCAGATCGGATTCGTCCCGGATGGGGCCCTGCGGTACATCCTCCCGGACGGCGTCAGACCGGCGACCCACGCCGGGATCCCCGACCGGGCACCGGCGACACCTCCGCCCCGAGGAGGCGGTGGGAGTGGCCCTGGACCCCGGCCGCGTAGTGGTCAGTCCGGGCGGTGAAACAGCCGGTCGACGCGTTCCACTCTACGCCGTCCTCTCCACGCCCCTCCCCTCAGGCGTTCACGTCTTCCAGGTGGTGGCTCACGACGACCTGCCCCTTGGGCGTCAGCTCCGTACTGTCGCCCGTGTTCACCACCAGTTCGTCTTCCTCCATCCGGTTCAACAGCATCGTCACCTGCGACGCATCCAGGTCGACGATGTCGGCCAGGGAAATTCCGGGCCCGCCGGCACCCGAGTACAGGGCCACGAGTAGCTCCTTCTCGTCCGTGCCGAGGTCGACGTCCTGGAGGTCGGCCATCAGTTCCGAGTACTCGAGCCGGAGGTACCGACCGAGAATCGACATCTTTCGCGGAGATTTGGTCGCCGCGAGGGTCGTCAGGGCCTCCGCACCGGGCATGTGGCGGACCACCAGGACCGGGCGCTTCGAGCCCCCGATCTCCCGGGTGGCGCGGTCGAAGTCCGTAACCGTCGATAGCTCGATGTCGATGGTCCCCTGGTCGTTGCGGAACTGGACGGTTCCGGGCTGGAGGAACAGCTTCGCGGCTTTGAACTGCGCGTTGGTGACACGACCACCGCGGCGGGCCGGATGCTTGACCGTCATCTCCGTCCCGTTGCAGATGGCCTTGAACAGCACCGTCGAGAACTTGTCTATCTTGTCGTCGCCGGCCTCGACGGCCGCGACGTACCGGCGGTCGCCCCGCTCGAAGGCGATCGTGACCGTCGAGTCGAAGAAGTTGCCCAGGTCCGGGGGCACCTGGCCGACGGCCACGTCGAAAACGTCCGAGAGCGGAATCGTGAGCTTGTTTTCGTCGTTGGCGGCCAACACGAGGCGCTTCTGACTCAGGAGTACGCGCCCCTTGACCGGCTCGCCGCGGGCCGTGGCCTCGGAGTTGAATTTGGCGACGAAGTCGGCAATCACTGATTCCGACATGGACTCCTCCCGGAAACCTACTGGTGGGCGAATATTGAGCGTTTCGTGCGAATATCAAATCGAAAAATAGGGATGGCGGCCGAAAACACCCTGCAGTAGCCCCGAGCGGTTCGAAACGCCCGTCCCCCGATTCACTCCCCGAGGTCCCGGGCGATGTCGGACAGCGAGTCGCTCGGCGGCTCCGTCGCCACGTAGACGGCCCGCTCGCCCGGCCGGCGCAGGCCCAGCTTGTACCCCGGAGTCACCTCGTCGACCAGCACCGGGTCGCCGGCTCCCAGGCCGACGTCTGCCAGCCACTCTGCCAGGCGGTTCTCGCCTTCGCCGGTCCTGGCGAGGCGAGCGTTGTCGGCCGCCCGCTCGATGCAGGGATCACCGTCGAGCGTGTCGTCTACCTGGGCGTGAAACGAATCACCTTCGAGGGAAAGTTCTATCTCGTCGTCGGCCGTCACCGGCTCGTCGAGGTCGTCCGGGAGCACCACTCGAAGGCGACTCGTCCGGCCCACGGACTCGAGGTGAGTGCGACGAGAAGACAGAGAGTCGTGGTCGGAGGGGACGCGGTCGCTCACTCCTCGTCTGCGAGCAGGTCGGCGACGTCCTCGTCACCGCGAGCGGTGATCTGTGCGTTGATCTGCCGGGTCGCGTCGCTGATCTCCCGCCCTCGGACAGTGATCCGCTTGCGCTCGCCGTCCCGCTCGGGGTGGTAGCCGGTGCCACCCTCCAGCAGGAGCTCCTTCAGTTCGGCACCCTTGACGTCGCCGCGCATCGGCCGGCCGGCGTCGTCGGAGCCGCCGGTGACCTCCAGCGTGTAGCCCGAGAGGCCGACGGCCGCGCCGTCGACTTCCTCGCCGATCTCCCGGCCGATGAATCGGTTTGCGTCCTGGTCCGCCACGTCGATCTGGTGGGTCTCGCCCGACTCCGGGTCCGAGACCGCGACGGTGAATTCTGCCATTACTCAGGGGATACCGGTCGAACCCTAAAAGCCCACCCTTTCGCGTCGCTCGGCGAACGGCCGGCGATCCGGCGGTCTCTGGGCTACTCCTCGTCGCTCCCCGACTCGTCGACGTCGGGTTCGCCGCCCCTGGCGGTGTCGGCCGCCGGTTCGCCCTCGACTTCGATCTGGACGGGCTCTTCCTGCTCCGCGCGGCGACCGCCCTCGCCGCCGACCGGGAGCATGCCCCGGAGTTCCTCCGTCAGCGACCGGACCTGGTTTTTCACCGTACTGACCTCGTCCTGGAACTCCTCGACGGAGCGCTCGACGTGGACGACCCGGGTGGCCGGCACCCGCCGGACGCGTTCGACGTCACCCTCCTCGTCTTCGCCGGTCTTGAAGATCCAGTGGTCCTGGAAGTAGGCGATGTATTCGTTCTCGACGGTGTGTTCCTGCAGACCCTCTTCGGGGTGCTCGTAGACGATCGTCGCCTCGCCGAGTTCTCGTTCGACCATGCAGAGACTTCGGGCTCGACACGGGTGAACCCTCGGGTGAGTCCGTCCCGCAGTCTCCGACAGGTCACTCGGCGTCGGCGTCGACGATGGTCGTTATCCGGGCATTTTCCTTCAGCTTGAGACCCGCGCCGCCGACCGACAGCGGCACGGGTCCGAGGGCCGAGACCGAAAGCGTCGGGTGGAAGGCACCGCGAGCCAGCAGTTCGTTGCGGGTCTGGAGCGTGACGGTGGCGTCGGCGGCAGACAGCGCCTCGTTGTACTCGACGAGGTACTGTCCCGCATCCAGGTGCCACCACTCGTAGTCGTCGTCCGGATTACGCTTCCTGCTCGGGTAGGGCTCGGTCTCGGCGGCTTCGAGTTCGCCACCGCCGAAGTCGACGCGGCCCGGGGCCGTCACCTCGAACACGTCGGCAACAGTGAGGTCGAAGCCAGCGTCGTGGACCTGGCTCTCCTCGTGGACGATGCCGTCGAGCAGGTCGGCGTAGTCTGGCATACTTCCAGGATAGGCCGGCAGTCGGAAAAGTCCGGGTGACTCCCGACCTACTCCCCGGGGTCCTCGAGGTCGTCCAGGGGCGCTGCCAGCTTCCGGTGGGCGCGACGAAGCGTGTTCGAAACAGCCGTGTCCGAAATGTCGAAGGCGTCGGCGAGGTCGACCCGTGTAATGCCCCGTGGACGGTCGTAGTACTCCTCGTGGTAGGCGGCCTCGAGCGTCCGGCGTTCGGTCGGCGTGAGCTGGCGGTAGGCGTCCAGCAGTTCCTTGGCCGTCCCGACGTTCTCGACGACGTCCACGTAGCCGTCCCGCGTGACGACCTCCCGGGACTCGACGCGGACGTCGTGGAGTCGTTCGAGGTCGGCGAGTGCCCGGTCGGCCAGGTCGGCAGTGTCGAACCCGAGGTACCACTGCTTGCGGCCGTCCTGGACCTCGAAGGGTGCCGTGAGATAGCCGTCGTGTTCGCGAACGACCTCCATCGCCGCCGTGGGGTCGGTACAGTTTTTGACCACTGCGCGGTCGTCCCACTTCGAGAGGAGTTTACAGAGGTTGACGCCCTCGTAGGATTCGAAGGCGTCGAGCGCCCCCTGGACGGTGTGCCCGTCGGCCCCCTGGACGAGCATCCGCGTCTTGAGTTTGCCCTTGGTTTCGACGAAATCCGAGTACAGTCCCGTCAGCGAGACGTCGAACTCGCCAGCGGTCGTCGTGTACGGACAGTCGCCCTGGCTGAGGTCGAGTGTAAGCGAGATCATGGCTCCCCGCCTCCACGGCCGGGTTGGTCCCTCTCTCTGCGCGTTTCTCTTGAATCTTTGCGCCGGATCATGAACCGACTGTCGGCCGTCAGCACCGTCTCCCCCGCCGCAGTCTCGACGGTGATGTCGAATACCGCGAGACCGGCGTCCGGCCGAGACTCCATCGGCCGGACGGTCGTCACTTCTGCGACGACCGACACCGTATCGCCGATCCTGACCGGACGCGGGAAGTCCAACTCCTCGGCGCCCAGGAACGCCTGGATGGTGCCGGCGAGGACGCCCGTCCGGAGGAGCAAACCGGTCGCGACGGCGAACGTGAGGGGCCCGTGGACTATTCTGCCCTCGAAGGCAGATTCGTTCGCCGCCTCGACATCGGTGTGGAGCGCGGTCCAGTCGCCGCTGACGCCGGCGTAGTTGACGACGTCGGCTTCGGTGATGGTCCGGCCGCCGGATTCGATGCGCTGGCCCACCGAGAGGTCTTCCAGCGCGTGGGGCTCGTAGCTCTGGTTCATCACCCGGTACGAGGGGAGCCAACCCGGTGAGTGGCGAGGTTGGATATCCAACAGGTACGACGATGGGGAACGTTGCCGTTGGTACCACCATGCACGACCCGCTACTGGTGACCCAGTTCATCGACCGGGCCAGGAGAGACTTCGGTGCCCACGAAGGAATCCTGAAAACCGACGACGAGTGGCTGACCTACGGCGAGCTCGCCGAGATGGCCGACAGGTTCTCCGCAGCACTCCAGGACCGGGGCATCGAGAAGGGCGACCGAGTCGCCGTGCTCGACCCGAACACCCATCACCACCTCGTTGCGGCCTACGGTACCATGCAGATCGGCGCCGTCCACACGCCGCTGAACTACCGACTCACGTCCGGCGAGTTCGAGTACATTCTGGACGACGCGGGCGTCGACGCGATCTTTGCCGACCACGAGTACGCCGGGCGAATCGACGCCGTTCGGGAATCCGTCCCCACGAGTCACTTCTTCACGAACGGTCCGGACCGGGTCGACGGCGACTGGGAGGACGTCGACGCCGTGCTCGCCGATACCGGACCCGACTACGACCGCCCGGAGATGGCAGAAGACGACGTCATCACGATCAATTACACCTCCGGCACCACCGGCGACCCGAAAGGCGTGATGCGCACCCACCGTACGGAAACGATCCACGCCTATCTCATCGCCATCCATCACTCTATCTCGGACGACGACGTCTACCTCTGGACGCTGCCGATGTTTCACGCCAACGGCTGGGGCCACGTCTTCGCCTTGACCGGACTGGGTGCCCGCCAGATCTGCACCCGTGGCGTCGACGTCGGCGAGGTGTTCGAGACCGTCGTCACCGAGGACGTCTCCTACATGTGTGCCGCGCCGACGGTGCTGGACATGCTGATCGACTACTACGAGGAGAAGCGCCCGGAAACGGTCGGCGCCAACGACGTTCGCATCGCCACCGGCGGGTCGGCCCCGCCCGAGGCAACGATCCGGACCGTCGAGGAGGAGATCGGCTGGCACCTCCAGCACGTCTACGGCGCGACCGAGACCGGCCCGCTGACGCTCACCTCCGACTTCGAACGGCTGTACGGCGCCGACGACGCAGACGCCCACGCCGTCAAGAAGCGCCAGGGCATCGGCTACCTCGGGACCGAAGTCCGGGTCGTCGACGAGGACGGCGAGGACGTCCCCCGGGACGACGAGACGCTCGGGGAAATCGTCGTCAAGGGCAACCAGGTGATGGAGGGCTACCGGAACGCACCGGAGGAGACCGAGAAGGCGTTCACCGACCGCCGACCCGGCTACTACCACTCGGGCGACCTCGCGACCGTCGACGAGAACGGCCTGATCGCCATTCGTGACCGGAAGAAGGACATCATCGTCTCCGGCGGCGAGAACATTTCGAGCGTCGAACTCGAAGACGTCCTGTACGACCACCCGGCCGTCGGACGAGTGGCCGTGATCCCCGCGCCGAGCGACGAGTGGGGCGAAACCCCGAAAGCGTTCGTCGTCCCAGCCAATGGCGACGTGGACGACCCTGGCGTCACTGCCGAGGACCTGGCGGCTCACACCCGGGAGCACCTGGCGAACTACAAAACGGTGCGCCACGTCGCCTTCGTCGAGGAATTACCTACGACGGCAACCGGGAAGGTCCAGAAGTACGAACTCCGCCAGCGGGAGTGGGCAGACGAGGACGTCATGGTCGGGAAGGGTTAGTCCGCCGAGGGTGCTGGTCCCGATGGGGGTCAGCGGGCGGAGGGTGGGCACGGCGGGTCGGCGGCGGATACAAAGCCCTGTCCGACCGCCGTCCCGGTACGCTGGGCCGCCCCTGAACGTGAGTGCGGCCCACCCCACTGCGTCGACTGACTCGGAGACGGTCGGTGAACCCGAGCGCCCAGAACGGGCGCGCCGACGGTCGGTGGGTGCCCGACGAGACATGCGTCGACTGACGGGCACCCCGACTTCCGGCGACCGGACCACGAACAGACATTGGACCTCCAACCCTGCGCTATTTGATGCCGACGTGTGTGTAGCCGGTATGGACCTGGCCGCACACGACGTCACGGCCGAAGACGGCCTGCGACTGAACGTCTGGGCGACGGAACCGGACGACGCCGAGGAGGCCGTGCTGTTCGTCCACGGCATCGTCACGAACGGTCGCGCCCTCTTTGCCACGCCCGTCGAGGGCGACGACTCCTACTCCTGGCTCCACCAGGCGGCGAACCTGGGCAGGGCGGCCTTCGCCATCGACCAGCGGGGCTACGGCGACAGCGAGCGCCCATCCGAGATGGACGAGCCACCAGAGCACAACGGTCCACCGGTCCGGGCCGACACCGCGGCCCGAGACATTGGCACCGTCGTCGATTGGATCCGCGAATCCTACGACATCGTTCACCTGGTGGGAGTCTCCTGGGGCACCCATACCTCCGGGAAGTACTTCGAGGTAGCAGACCCGCCGGTCGAAAGCCTCACACTGGTGGCGCCGGTCTGGAAGCCGCCCTACGACTTCGACGTTGCCCTCGAGGCGCTGGACATCCCGGACTACGACCGGGCCTGGTTCGAGCAGTCCCGCGAGACGGTCAGAGCCCGGTCCGGCCACTCCCCCGAAGTCTTCGACGCGATGTGGCGCGCCCAGGTCGAGTCCGGCCAGGGCACAGACGAGGACACCTACGTCGTCCAGGCCGGCGGCATCGCGGACTGGGCCGCCTCGACGCGGGGCGAACCGGTCTGGGACCCGCAGTTCGTCGACGTGCCCACGATGGTCTTCGTCGGCGGCGACGACGAGATCGCTGACAGACGGGGCTCGCTGGAGTGTTACGACCGCCTGCCGGTCGACCGGAAGGAGTACGCCGAGATGGACGGCGTCGACCACTACGTGATGCACGGCGAGCGCCGTCGTGAGGTGTTCGAACTCGTCGACGGCTTCCAGGACCGGGCTGGCGCCGACTAACGGGCGCCGACTCCGTCGTGCGACGGACGCAGCCAGAATTGACCGAGAAGGGCCAATTGTGTCGCCCCCATCCCACCAGTATCGCCACAGAGACAGTCAATCGTCCACGTACGACTTTGCTAAAATTTATAACCGGTAGCGAGTCAAATCCGTACCACACGTGAATCGGTTGATAGCTTTGGGGGTGGTGGCCCT
>CAZGAX010000121.1:0-11495 GCA_964523745.1 uncultured Halobacteriales archaeon
GCATCTACCGCGAGGACCTCACCCCCGAATCCCAGGCCGCCCTGGAGGAACTGCTCTTTCGCCTCGCCGACGACGAGTTCGTCCACGCCGAGCGCCTGACAGAGTGGGAGATCTACGCGCCGACCGTCGAGTCGGACCTCGCACTGTCCAACGTCGCCCAGGACGAGTTCGGCCACGCCAGGCTCTGGTACGACCTCCTGCAGGAACTGGGCTACACCGAAGCCGAGTGCATCTGGGAACGGGACCCGGCGGACTGGACCCACAGCACCCTGGTCGAACGACCCTTCGACGAGGGTGACTGGGCCGACACCGTCGTCCGGAGCTACCTCTACGACGAGGCCGAGAAGATCCGACTCGAATCCATACGGGACACGAGCTACGCCCCGCTGGCCGACCGCGTCGGCAAGGCACTGGACGAGGAGGACTACCACCGCGAGTTCGCGGCGAACTGGCTGGAACGACTCGCTGCGGACGATGAAGGCAGCGACCGGCTCCAGGAGGCCCTGGACGACCGGTTCGGCCAGGCGCTGACGCTGTTCGACCCCGGGCCCCGGGAGCCGGTCATCCGCGAGGACGGCTTCCGAACGGAATCGCTGTCGACGCTCCGGGAGCAGTGGTTCGACGCGGTCATTCCGACCCTGGAGTCGGTCGACCTCGTGGTGCCCGAGATCGAGGTCATCGCCTACCCGGAGTATCCGGGCCGGTTTGACGACCACGCCCCGGCCTGGCCGCAGCTGTACGACCGCTTCACCGAAACCTACCGCGAGGTGGACCTGGGCGGCGACCCTATCCGCCTCCGGAGCGAGGAGGACTGACATGAGCGATTCGTACTCCAGGGCCTGTACCTACACCGACTACGAGGCCGGGGAGGTCCCCGAAACCTTCCCGAAGACCGGTGAGGGAGCAACGGGGACCGAGGCTGACGTCTGGGAGGCCCTCTACGAAGTCGAGGACCCCGAGATGCCGATCAGCGTCGTGGATTTGGGGCTGATTTACGGGGTGAGTGTCGATAACGACGGCCACTGCGAGGTAGAACTGACCCTGACCTACTCGGGCTGTCCGGCCCGGGACATGCTCGTGAACGACGTCCGGTGTGCCGCCGAGACGGCGCCGGGTGTCGAGGCGGCCGAGGTGCGGTTTCGGTATTCACCCGAGTGGACCGTAGATATGGTTACCGAGGAGGGCAAAGAGACGCTCCGGGAGTTTGGATTGAGCGTATGAGACGACCCGATCCGAGTACCGAGACGAGTGAGGGGGACGAGGACGTGGAGTGTCCGTACTGTGGTTCGACCGAGACGCGACGGGAGCATCCGAAGGGGCCCGGGTTGTGTCGGTCGATGTACTTCTGTGACGGGTGCGGAGAGCCGTTCGAGCGATTTGGGTGAGCCAGCCAGAACACTCGAAACCGGCGCCTGTCGTAGCCCTATCGACCGAAGTTCCGTCGCACCTCGAATACGATATGAACATATGTTCATCTGTTCAACTAACTACCGACCGATAACTACACCAAACCCATCTGAAGACGCACGGTGCTACTCGATCGTACACAAGGTATTCATGCAACTCACAGCAACTGACGCTCGTGCAGCGACGACGGTTCATCGGTTTGTGGGGGTCGGTTGCGGTCGGAGCGGCTATCGGAGGGTGTACTGATGAAGACGCGCCCGGCCTGGAAGTTTCGAATCACTGGGAGCCAGGAATTCGATTTACAGTCGACGTCGAGCATCTCGGTAGCGACAACTCGATACACAAGGAGGGGACGATACCTGACGTTGAACGCTCTAAATCGATTGTGAGCTATGACGACGTTTTTCGATGGGACGGAATGTACGAGGTTGTCGCTACAGCCCGGGACCTGACTGCGAAAAAACGGGTCGAACACCCGGGCGACGGTATCATTGTCGTCAGCCTCTATCCGTCGAAGATCGACATTTCCTGGGTCGGTCCGTGATGCTCTTCTCGAAAACGCTCTCTTCTAGCTCGACGATTTTCTAACGGGTCGTCCGATACGACAACTGCTCGAAAGCCCTCGGCCCGCTGGCTATGGAATTGAGTTCTTGCTGCCGTCACCGCAACGGCGAGAAAGCCCTCGGCCCGTTGGCGGCCGCTCTGACGGATATCCTCACTCGCTGCTCACGGGTCGCTCCGCTCCCCGTTCGCTTTTCCTAGACGCTCCCTTCGGTCGCGTCTCGCGCCGCTCGTTCGGATAGGGCCGCCAGAGCGACTCCGCTCGCGCCCTTCGGTCGCTCGCCGCCACGCGGGCCTCGCCCTTTCATCCGCCAGGAGCCGCCCCCGCACAGCACCACGACCCTCCCCAGCCGACTCCCTCGGTCACTTCGTTCCCTCGGTCGTCCCTCGCGGCATGGCTCGACCACCTCGCTGGCTCACGGCTTCGCCGTTCGCCTTGCCGAGACGCTCCCTCCGTCTGCTCACGGGCGGCGGAGCCGCCCGTTCGCATGGTAAGCGGGACCGCCGGTCCCGCTCAAGTCGCGTCTCGCTCCGCTCGGCGTCGAGCCAGCGCGCCACCGCCGGTGTAACAGCCGATCCCTGGCGGACTGAAAGGGCGAATCTCGGTGGCGCTCCGTTCAGTCGCTGAGCGTCCCCTATCCGACCGAGCGTAGCGAGGGAGGATATGTCGCTCAGCGACCGCCAGCGAGGTGAGGGCTTTCGAGGCTGTCGCTGTTACGGTGCTGGCTTCGAAAGAATACCACCGAAGGAAAATTAGCGAATTACTGATTCCAACCGACCTTGTCTACTCCAGATTCACGTTCACGTTCTTGGCCCGGGTGTACTCCCGAATAGCCTCAATACCCTGCTCCCGACCTTGCCCACTCTCCTTCACACCGCCGAAGGGCGTCTGCGGGAAGGTCACCGGGTACTCGTTCACGCTCACCATCCCGTACTCCAGCCCGTCTGCGAATTCGTGAGCCCGGCTCAGGTCGTTCGTCCAGACGCCGGCCATCAGGCCGTAGGGCGAGTCGTTCGCCAGTTCCAGGGCTTCCTCGTCGCTACTGAACTCCATCACGACGAGGACGGGACCGAAAATCTCCTCGCGAACCACGTCCATGTCGGCGTCGACGTTCGTCAAGACGGTGGGCTCCACGAAGTAGCCCGCATCCTTGTCCTCCGGCACGCCGCCACCACAGAGCACTTCGACCCCGTTCTCGACACCCGATTCGATGTAGTCGAGCACCTGGGCCCGCTGTTCGGCGGAGACGAGCGGGCCCATTCGTCCGTCGTCGTCGATACCGGAGCCAAGGGGGGTGGCTTCGGCCCGGCTGACCACCTTCTCGACCACGTCGTCGGCGACCTCCTCGTGGACCAGCAGGCGGGAGCCAGCCCAGCACATCTGGCCGGCGTTCATGAAGATGCCGTACTGGACGCCCGTGGCGGCGTCGTCGAGGTCGGCGTCCGAGAAGACCACGTTCGGGCCCTTCCCACCGAGTTCGAGTGTGACTCCCGTCACGTTGTCCGCGGCGTCGCGCATCACCTGCTTGCCGGTCTCGGTACTCCCTGTGAAAGCGACGTGGTCGACGGCCTCGTGGCTCGACAGCGCGGCGCCGGCGCCGGGACCGGTCCCCGGCACGACGTTGACCACACCGTCCGGGAGCCCCGCCGCTTCGGCGGCCCGCCCGTAATAGAGTGCGGACAGCGGCGTCTCCAGCGCTGGTTTGAGGACGGCGGTGTTCCCGCAGGCCAGCGCCGGTGCCAGGGAGCGGCCGGCGAGCTGGAACGGGTAGTTCCACGGCGAGATGTGGCCGGTGACCCCCAGCGGCTCGCGCTGGGTGTAGTTCAGCCGCTCGCCGGGGACCGGATTGACCTCTCCCACGAGCTTGTCCGTCCAGCCGGCGTAGTACCGGAACGTGTCGACGACCATCTCCACGTCGATGCCGGCCTCGAACGGCGTCTTGCCGTTGTCGTGGGACTCCACCATCGTGATCTCGTCGGCGTTGTCCTCGACGAAGTCGGCCATCTGGTGGAGCGCTTCGCCGCGCTCGGCGGGGTCCATGGAGCGCCACTCGCCTTCACGGGCCGCTGCTCGCTCGGCGGCTGCGACGGCCGCCTCGACGTCCCGCTCGTCGCCGAGGGCGACCGTGGCGTACGGTTCCTCCGTCGCGGGATCCAGCGTCTCGATGGTTTCGCCCGACTCGGCGGCCGTCCACTCGCCGTCGACGTACAGGTCGGTGGGGCCGTCGTAGTCCATGGCTACGCCTCGCACCTCCCCCAGTTCGACCGAAACCCGCTCACCGGTGGCGATACCGTCGGCGTCGCTCTCGTAGGAGTGCGGTTCGATGACACAGCAGAAGTCGGGCCGGAATCCGGTTATACCTGCACCGCTCTATAGTCGGGATTTAAAAATCCCGCCCCGGCGGCACTCACCAGTCGGCGTCTTTGCTCTTGATGAGGAATTTCATGTCGCCCTCGAGGACGACGGTGTCGTCCTGGTTCGTCATCGTCACGTCGATGACGACCAGGCCGGCGTCGTCGCGGCTGCTGAGGTCCTTGGTCTCGGTGACTTCCATCGTCTGAGAGAGCGTGTCGCCGATGAACACCGGCTCCGGGATGTCCATGTAGTTCATCCCGAGGAAGGCGACGGCGGTGCGCTCGACGATGCCAGACCGGTAGACCATGCCGGTCGACTGGACGAACGTCATGGGACCCTGGGCGATGCGTTCGCCGTACGGCGACTGCTCAGCGTACTCTGCGTTCGTGTGGAGCTCGGTCCAGTCGGCGGCCAGCGAGGAGTGCATGACGAAGTCCGTCTCGGTGATGGTGCGTCCGACCGTCTCGAACTCCTGGCCCTCCTCGAAGTCCTCGAAGTAGTGCGGCTCGTAACTGTACGGCATGGCGCAATAGTTGCCACCCGGTCCCAAAGGTCTTTGCAGAATCCGCTAGGGTCTCGCCAGGAAATCGGCACCGAGTGGTGAAAAGCGGTCGTTCCGTCAGGTCCAGGGCGTCGAGCGCTCGGTGATTTCGCCGGCCAGGGGGTCGCGCATCGTCGCTGCGACCTCGTCGTCGGCGTTGGCCAGCACCCACATCAGCTTGACCTTCGCCGTCCCGGGCAGCAGGTCCTCGCCTTCGATGACGCCGGCGTCGAGCAGGTCGCGGCCGGTGTCGTACACCCGGTCGCAGACCCGGCCGTCGATACACTGGCTGGTCATCACGACCGGCGTTCCAGAATCAGTGAGGTCGTCGACGACCCCGATCCAGTCGGTGTTGACGTGGCCCAGTCCCGTACCCTCGATGACGACCCCCGCCGCGTCGTCGGCGACCGTCTCCAGGAGTTCCGGGTCGGCACCCGGAGTGAACTTCACGAGTTCGACATCTGTTTCGAGGTCGGGCCGGATGGCGAGGTCCGCTTCCCCCCGCTCGGCGTAGTCCCGGCGGAAGGAGACGTCCTCCGTTTCGTACTGGACCTCGCCCAGCGGATCGTTCCCGATAGTCTCGAAGGCGTCGCGCCGCGAGGTGTGGTTCTTCCGGACCCTGGTACCGCGGTGGAGGGCACAGACGTCGTCCGATTCGGTGGCGTGCATGCAGACCAGCACCTCGGCGCAGTCGCTCTTGGCCGCCTCGACGGCACAGACGGCGTTCATGACGTTGTCCGAGGAGGGCCGGTCAGCCGAGCGCTGGCTGCCGGTGAAGACGACGGGAACGGGAGTGTCGAGCATGAACGCCAGGGCGCTGGCCGAGAACTGCATCGTGTCCGTGCCGTGCATGACGACGACGCCGTCGGCTCCCTGCTCGATCTCGTCGTGGACGGCGTGGGCCAGGTCCTGCCAGACGTCGGGGGTCATGTTCTCCGAGAGGATGTTGGCGACGACTCGACCTCGGTAGTTGGCTCTCCCAGCGAGGTCCGGGACGGCCCGGAGCACGTCCTCGGCGTCGAATCTCGCGGTGACGGCCCCGGTCCGGTAGTCGACGGTCGAGGCGATGGTGCCGCCCGTGGAGATGAGCGAGATGGTGGGCAGGTCCTCGTCGAACGCAACCTCGGAGGCGCCTTCCTCGACCTGGGAGTCCTCGACGTCGTAGGCGCCGGACTCGAGCACCTCGACGGCGGCAGCGTCGCGGTCGACGCCGACGTTGTAGCCGCTGTCGAGCTTCAGGACGAGCTGGTCGGCGTCCGAGAAGGGCAGCAGGACGCCCTCGAAGGTCTGGTCCGCCCGGTCGACGCGGACCCTGTCGCCTGGATGCATACCCGGTGCTACCGGACGGCCGGACTTGAATCCACTCGTTCGCCCCGCCGGATCTGCGGGCAAAAAGCGATGCCACTGGGGCTCCAAGACTACCGCATGGACGACGGCGACACCCGGCTGCGGGACCGCCGAGACGTGGAGGTGGCCGTCGAACCCGCCGAGTCCGCCGAGCGGAGCGCAGCCGACGCCGGGAGGACGGACCGGTTTCGCAGCCGCCTCCAGCGCGGTGCCGCCTCGGTGTTCTCGCCCCGCATCTTTCTGCTGGGTATCCTGCTGTGTTTCGCGGGCCTGTTTTTCGCCGGTCCGCTGGTCCCTATCGGCGGGTTCGGCGGCCTCCTCGGGATAGCGCTGGCCGGGTTCGGCATCGGGCTGGTCACCGAGGACACCCGCTACGTCGAACTCGCGCTGGCCGGCGTCGTCACCGGCGGCGTCGGCGCGCTGCTGGACCACCTCGTCCTCGCCATCGTCGGGGTCGGCTTCCCGCTCGTCGCGGCAGGAGCCATCACCGGCGGACTCGCAGGGCTGGTGGGCCACTACTTCGGGAACGACCTCCGCCGAGGGCTGACGAAGGACGTCAGGGCGTGAGGTCCCACTCGCTCTCGACCCGGTCGACCGCCCCCCTGGACGCGAGTCTGTCGAGGACGTCTGCAACGAGGTCAGGTGGCGCTTCGACGCGGCGGGCCAGGTCCTCCGTCGACCCCGGTTCGTCGGCCAGTTCCGAGAGGAGAGCGGCGACCAGCCGGGGGTCGCTGTCCTCGATGGCACCGGCTATCTCCTCGTGGACCTCGGCGATGCGGCCCTGGACCCACCGCTGGGCAAGCGACAGTTCGTTTTCCAGCTGTTCCAGTTCGTCCAGCCGACTCGCCAACTCGGCCAGGTCGGCCGTCTCCTCGAGCTCGACGCTGACCGTCAGGTGGCGACAGGAGCCTAACTCCAGTCCCGAATTGGCCGGATAGGCGCTCTTGGTCCCGAACTCGTACGGTGAGACGTGAACCTCGAGCCGGAGGTTCCGCGAGATAGAGAAGTACTTCCGACGGCGCTCGTCGGTCCGGCTCTCGACGAGACCCGCCTCTTCGAGTTTGCGCAGGTGGTCGATGACCGCCTTCGGACTCACGCCGAGGTACTCGCTTATCTCCGTGACGTAGCACGGTTTCTGGGCAAGCAGGCGGAGGATGCGACGCCGATTCGCGTTCCCCAGCAGGTCGAGGAGTTCGGCGGAGTCCATTCACGTGACGTTAGTCCCTCGGCACGTAAAAGTTGCTCCTCTGCCGGGCGTGCCGGAATTCTGGGGGAGAGAATCGCGGAAACCCGTCGTCACCAGATTCGCGCCAGGTCGACCAGCGGTCGGTTCGGCCCCGCACCGGGGCCGCCCGAACCGCCATCCGGACCGGCCCCGGAGTTACCGCCGGCGCCGTCCCCCTGGTTCGATCCACCCCCGGATTCATTTCCCGACTGTTCCGACCCGTTGTCAGGTGGGCCGGATTCGTCGTCGGGCGGGCCGGCACCGTCCGGTGGCCCGGCGGAGCCGTTTTCTGGGTTGTCGTCGGCACCACCCTGGGTGCCCTGGCCGCCATCGCCGGCCCACGGCGGCGGCCCGTGACCGGCGTCAGTGATGTTGCGGGCGATGGCAGCGATTTCGGGGCCGGTCGCGTTACCGGCGGCCGTCCGGAGTTCGTCGAGTTTCGTGACGTTGACGCCGACGCGGTCGGCCACTCGGGCGGATTCGTTCACCTGCTGCCGGAGGTTGGCCAGTTCCGCGTGGACGGCACTGGCCTGGGCGGTGTAGGCCACGCCGGTGATGGTCCCGTTGGCCCGGGCTGCCTCGAGGCGTTCGGTGCGATTCTCGAGGGCGTTCAGGCGCTGCTCGAGGTCGGTCGCCCGGGCCCTGACGGCCTGCCCGGGATTCTCCGACGCGTTGACCCGCTGGGTCCACATGCCGCTGTCGACGGTCGCGTTGGCGTCGGCGGCCGTGGCCTGGGCGAACGCCGACATCTGGGCACCGAAGCTGGACTCGTTGTCGGTGGTTTCGTTGTCCGCCTGGGCCAGGACGGCCGGCGAGACGGCGACACCGACGGCCGCGACGACGGCGATAGCCAGGACGCTGAGGACGGTCGCGGTCGCCACGGCGTGACGGGACTCCATGCTCGCCCGATACTTTCCCGTCACCCCGTATAAATGCGAACTTTCGTTCGTTCCGTTTTCCGAACCCAGAAACGACGTGAGAACGTCCAATAGCGTTTACGAGCCACTCTCGTGGATTCGCGTGATCTGGCCATTTCGACGCGCAGGGGCCGGGCGGGCCATCCCTCCCGCCGTTCCCGGCGTGTCGAACCACGAAGACGACGACCCCGGCCACGACGCCGGGCCTGCAGTCGGTCCAATAGCACGACGCCATAAACGTATCGGCAAGATTTTATGAACGCGTGGTTGGTAGGCGGTACCGTAGCGCAATGTTCGAACAGTTCTCCCGCGGCTACTACCTCGGGCGGCTCTACGTGGAGCCCCGCGAGGCAGACGCTGCGGCGATGTGTCGCCACCAGCACGAAACCGTCAACGAACAGCTGTACGCCTCGGACGAGGGCATCGAGCGCCTCGACAGGCCGCTCGTCATGAAACTCGAAACTAACCACTTCACAGTCCACGGGTCTTCGGAGGTCCCGGCGGACACGCTCGCCGTCCCCCAGGACTTGCTCGAAGACACGAGCCTGGACAATCCGCCGGCGCTCCGCGAGGTGCTGCTGGCGAAGGCCGACCGGGCCTCCCAGTTGCTCGAACTGTTCGGCACGCCGGGCCAGGATCCACGGGACGACCCGGCCCAGAGCTCCGGCCTCGACGGACCGGGCGGCCCCGCCGGGATTTAAGCCCCTCCCGGTCCCCGCCCCTGTCAATGCTGGACGACCTGCTGGGCCGCACCGAACTGAAAGAGCGAATCGAGAGTCTGGAGGAGGACAAGCGCCACCTCCAGCGCCAACTCGAGGCCGAGCAGGAGCGGGCCGCCGACGCCAAGACCGCCCGCCAGGAGGCCGAACGCGAGGTCAACAGGCTGGAAGACCGCATCGCCGAACTCGAAGGCCGCGTCGAGCGCCTCCAGGACGACGAAATCGGCGCCCAGACCCCGCGCCGCCGGGAGGACGTGCTGGGCGAGCGCCTCGGAGTCGTCCTCGATCGGCTGGAATCGCTCGAATCCGACCCCGAGGGCGTCCTCACAGTCTACGTCGTCGACGACCACGACCTGCCCGAGGAAGTCCGCGAAGTCTTCGACGACCGCGCCGGCCTCGTCGCCGGCGCCGCACCGTGCCTCGCCGTTGCGGACGACGCCGGCCTGGTCTCGGCGTGTCTCTCGACTCCTGTCCCGCCGGATCCCTTCGCTACGTGGGCCGACCGGGTCGAACTCGAGCGCTCCTGGTTCGAGCCCAGCGGCGAGTACACCCTCGCCCTCGTCCGGTCGGACCTGTTCGCCATGGGAACCTACGAGGGAACGAACCGGACGGCCTTCCACGGGTTCGACAGCGACCTCAAGAGCCAGCACTCGAAGGGCGGCTTCTCCCAGTCGAGATTCGAACGTCTCCGTGACGAACAGATCGAGGACCACGTCGAGCGGTGCGAGCAGGCCCTGGCCGAGCGAGACGCCGACCCGCTGTACGTCGTGGGGGAGCGTAGCATTCTGGGGAACTTCAGCGGCGTGGCCGACGTGAGCCAGCCGGTCTCGGCGACCGGCGAACCGGAGGCGGCCCTCGACGACGCATTCCGGGAGTTCTGGACGGTGCGACTGGTGGCGGTGTGAGCCGGCGGACGGCAGGGCTGGTCGGTTGGTGGTCGGCTGGGCAGGACGGTCCGCGGAGGGCAGGGCTGGTCGGCCGATGGACGACACCGACGGTCGGCCGGCGGCGGTACGCTTTTCGGTGGTCCGTCCCCTGGCTCAGCTATGGAGGTCGCCATCCTCGCCCACCGGCAGTTTCCCGACCGCGCCAAGACGGCAGTGGGCATCATGCGCTACGGCGACCAGGACGTCGTGGCGGTGCTCGACCGGGAGCACGCCGGCGACAGCGTCCGGGACCACGTCTCCGACGTCCCCGACGCTCCCGTCGTCGCGTCGATGGCCGACGCACCCCCGTGTGACGCCCTCGTCATCGGCATCGCCCCGATCGGCGGGCGCTTCGAGGAGTCCTGGCGTCCCGACGTCCGGACTGCGCTCGAACGTGGCTGTGACGTCATCGCGGGGTTGCACTACTTCCTCGGCGAGGACGAGGAGTTCGCGAAACTGGCCGACGAGCACGACTGCGAGATTCGTGACGTTCGCAAGCCGCCGGACGACGTGACCGTCGCCGACGGGACCGCCGGCGAAGTCGACGCCCGCGTCGTCCTGACGGTCGGGACAGATTGCTCGACGGGGAAGATGACCAGCAGCTTCGCCGTCCGCGACGCCGCCAGGGAGCGCGGCATCGACGCCGACGTGGTGCCGACGGGGCAAACGGGTATCCTCATCGACGGCGGCGGCATCGCCGTGGACCGCGTCGTCTCTGACTTCGCGGCGGGAGCCGTTGAGCGACTCGTCGAAGAGCGCGGCGACCGCGACCTGCTCGTCGTCGAGGGCCAGGGAGCGCTGGCTCACCCCGCCTATTCGGGGGTGACGCTGTCGATTTTGCACGGGTCACAGCCCGACGGGCTGATCCTCTGTCACGAGGTCGGCAAGCAGGTGGTCCACGGCTACGAGGACTTCGGGGTGCCCGACCCCGGGTCGTACGCCAACTTCTACGAGGAGGTGGCCGCACCGGTGAAGGAGACCGAGGTCGTGGCCGGGATGTTGAACACCCGGGGGCTGAGCGAGGACCGGGCTGTCGACGCGGTGGAGGGGTATGCTGCCGAGATCGGTGTGCCGGCCACGGACCCGGTTCGCTATGGCGTCGGGTCGGACGTGCTCGGCGCGATTCTGGACTGAACGATGTTGTCGTAGGTATTTTCGGAATTTCTGCCGCGAGCAGCGCTACCGCAACGACAGTGAAAGCCCTCACCGCTGTCACGGTCGCTGTGCCGGATATCCTCGCTCCCCCAGGTCGCTCGGATAGAGCCGGTACAGCGACTAGACAGAGCGCGACAGCGGTTCGCCCTTTCAGTCCGCCAGGGCGTGGTCTGATGCAGTAGCGGTTGGCGCGCTGGCTCGACGCCGAGTGCGAGACGCGACCGATAGGGAGCGTCTCGGGACGGCGAACGGCGAAGCCGTGAGCCAGCGAGGCGGTCGAGCCGTCGGCGCGAGGGACGACCGAGGGAACGGAGTGACCGAGGGAGTCGGCTGGGGAGGGT
>CAZGAX010000122.1:0-11471 GCA_964523745.1 uncultured Halobacteriales archaeon
ACCGAAGGGAGTGAGGATATCCGGCGCAGCGACCGCCAGCGAGGTGAGGGCTTTCCCTGCTGTGTGGTTGCGGTAGAGCAGTAACTGTATTCCATAGCCAGCGAGGTGAGGGCTTTCACTGCCGTAGCGGTGGCGAGACTGGCAACCTACTGGGCATCACCGAAACGAGAGAAGCCGACGTCCAGTCCGGCGGGACAGACGAATAATTGAACAAATGAACAGATGTTCAACCGAAAGACACGCTCCGAGTCCGCGTACCCAGCCACCCATTTTCGGACCGCGTCGCTTAACCGGCAACCGGGTCAATCCTGTCCAATGGCAGGCGAGGGCGAACAGACCGACGAACCCGAGAAGACCTACGGCGGCGTCCTGGGGGCGTTCCCCTACGCCTTCCGGCAGAGCGAGTCCCGACTCTTCCGCAGCTACGCCGTCCTCGGCGGCCTGCTGGCCACACTCCTGCTCGTCGCGTTCGTCCTCGCCGTCGTCGTCGCGTTCGGCAACACCTTCAGCGCCGTCGGTGGCACCTTTACCTTCTCCCGGGCCTTCGTCGCCGTCGTCGGAACGGCCGTCGCCCTTCCGGTCGTCGCACCCGTTCTGCTCGTCGCTAGACGGCATCGCCGTGGCGGATCGACGGCGGCCTACGACCGGGCCATGGCCGCCGCTGGATACCTGTACGGCCTGGCACTCTACGTCGGACTCGTCATCTCGACGCCGCCGCAGTACCGGGAAGACCCGTCGGGCCCGTTCGGTCCCGTCGCCGACTTTCTCTACGGTCTCCCGGCCATCGCTGGCCTCCTCCCGCTCGTCCTCGCCGTGGTAGTCGGCTACCTGGTCCACCGCCGCTATCGATAGCACGGGGAGTCGAAACGCCGAAGGCTGCCAGCCGGCTACGAAAGACAATGACTGACGAGAGCGCCGATGCGGACGGCGGAACCGACGGTGACGACGCCGAGTCGGGCCGAACAAAGTCCGGCACCTTCCTCGTGACCCACGCCGACGAGGACTCGGCAGTCCTCCAAGACGTGACCGACAGCGAGGTCCACACCCTCGGGGCGAATCCCGACCTCGAACCCCACGAGGTCGTCGAAGCCACCATCGCAGCCGAACCGCCGATGGAGGTCACTTGGCGGGTCGAGACAGTCGAATCGCGGCGCGAGATCCCCACCGAAGAGAGCCCGGAGCCGCCGACGCGCCAGTCCCAGGAGATAGCGGCCGGGCAGTCCGTCGGCGAGGTCACGACCACCGAGCGGGCCGGCGAGGGCGAGGTTCACGTACTGACGGTTCCCGAAGAGAACACCGAGCAGGCGGTCGCCGACGTGCTGGAAGACGAAGCGACGCTCGTCCGGGCTGCTCGACTCGGCGTCAATCGCGTCGAGGTCCGGTCGACTGACGGCGTCGTCAGCGTCCGGTACCTGCCATAAACCGTACGTCACGGCGGGACTCTCGATCTCCCACCTCTCAAGGTAGACCTCCGAACAGACATCGCCTCAAATAGTTTAAGATGGACTCGGAAAATTCCCTCACGATGTCGAGAGCCGAACCAGAATTGTGTGAACACCATTATCGATCCGCGTTTTGGTAGTTTTTCACTCACAGCCGACTCTAATCATCTGTACCAATTACGGAGACAGATGAAATATCCCGTAGGTCAATTGACTGCATATCCCCCTATTCCACCGATAATCACGGCCATAAAAGCACCAGCTATGATAGCAGTACCGGTGCTCAGCCCATAGATGACATCAACTGACTGCCGTTCGACAACCGTAGTGAATACGAATGTCCCTATAAACATCAAAGGTACATAACCTACAACGACAGACGCTCCCCGAATAAATGCGTCATTGCTATCTCTCGTAGAGGTCTGTGAGACAACTAAATAACCTCCAATTGCGAGGATGACAACCGGTACTGCGAAATACACCACTTTTGGTATCGCTAACGTACTCCCGGAAAGGATGTTCGCGCTTCTCAACGTCCTACCGGCGGAAATTTCCAAGGGTGTATAATGGGCTCCGTAGAATATCCATCCAACTACTGTAGTCTTCGAAGCACCAAACTCAGAAATAATATTTCCAATATCTGCACCAGAGTCGATTGAAATGAGGATCAAAGTGACAAAATATCCAAAAATATAACTCATAGCACCAACTAGTCCACCCCGTTTTGAGGCGAGTGATCGAAATATTCGCTCTAGAGTCAACTGGTTATCCGTGTTCCGTGCGATTTGTTCTTTCGAGCGTCTTGTCTCGCCCGATGGCTCGTCTGCCGAGTGGTGCCGTACGTTATCTTGAGGTGGGTGAGTGTGATTCTGTGTGTCCTGTCTCTGATCCGATTTATTTCCGTTCGCCATGTCTGGCTTCGATTATTTGCTACTTGATAAAACCATGCCACTATTTCACGTGGTGAGCCAGCAAAGCGACTACATCCCACCGGCGCTCTGGACCCGCCATCCACCCTCCAGGTCACAGGCCTCGCGGACCGAGAACTCGATCTCCGTCTCCGGCCCCAGCCGATGGCCGCCCTCGACGCTCTCGACCCGGAGCGGAACGTCCAGCGCCGAACCACAGCAGCCGACGCCGACGAACTCCGGCCAGGTGTCGCCTTCGGTCACCTCGTCGTGTGCCTTCCGGAGATAGGCCCGGAAGGGCGAGCCTTCGACGATGTCCCGGCCCCAGTCCGAGAGGTCGGCCGGGTAGGAGACGACGACCCGGTCGGCGGCGTCGGTGCTGGCGCGTGGCGTCATAGACGACCGTTGGTGGGCCAGGCCCATAGAGGGCTCGGCGGGACCAGGACGCGCCGGCGGTTCGGCGCCGTTAGGTCCCACCTTTCAACCCCTCTCGACCATTCTGTTCAGCCCCACGGGCGATTAACAAGGCTTATTCGGGACCTGCCCACACCCATCCGCATGGTCGAGTTCGAGGTACCGGAGGTGGACTACACGCAGTACTCCAACCGCCAGCTCGCGGCGGTGCCGCTGGCGGTGCTCGGAGTCGCGTTGCTCGTCCTCCTCGGCTGGTACCTGCTAACGGGCGCACCGGTGACGCCGGGCATCGAGTTCACCGGCGGCACGGAAGTCCGGTTCACGACGAGCGACTCTATCGGGGAGGTGCGCGAGGAGTTTTCCGCCATCGACGTCTCCTCGGTCCAGCCGGTCGCCGGAAGCGACGCCTACATCCTGACGACTCAAGAGACGGACACGGCCCGGATCGAGTCGATAGCCAACCAGGCCGGCTACGACGTCACGCAGATCCAGGGCCGGTCGGCCAGCTTCGGCGCCAGTTCGCAGTCCCAGGCGCTGATGGGCCTCGGCATCGCGTTCGTCGGCATGAGTCTGCTGGTCTTCCTGATGTTCCGGACGTTCGTGCCCTCGATCGCGGTGATCGCCTCGGCGTTTTCTGACCTGATGATTCCGCTCGCTCTGATGAACATCTTCGGGATCCAGCTAACGCTCGGGACCGTCGCCGCGCTGCTGATGCTGATCGGGTACTCCGTGGACTCCGACATCCTGCTGAACAACCACGTCCTCCGCCGGCGGGGTGGCTTCTACGAGAGTGCCTACCGGGCGATGCGAACAGGTGTGACGATGACGCTCACCTCCATCGCCGCGATGATCGTGATGACCGTCGTCGCGACGCTGCTCGCCATCCCGCTGCTGCCCGAGATAGGGCTGGTGCTCACCTTCGGCCTCACCGCCGACCTGATGAACACCTACATGCTGAACATGAGCCTGCTGCGGTGGTACAAGTACGAGGGGGTGGCCCGATGAACGTCCGCGACAACTGGCGCATCTACCTGCTGGTCGTACTCGTCGTCCTCAGCGGCCTCGCACTCTTCCTGCCCTCGGGGGCCAGCGGGGCCGCCGGGGCCCCGGACGGCAACGCGACCAACGCGTCGGGGAACGGAACCGGCAACGGGACCGGAGCCCCGGACGGGGGCCAGGCCACGACGCCCGGCCTGACCAACCTCGAGTTCGGGCTCGAACTGTCCGGCGGGACGCGCCTCCGGGCACAGCTCGTCGGCATGACGGCCGAGGACGTCCCGCTGGGTGGCGTCGACAGGAACGAACTCGA
Source organism: uncultured Halobacteriales archaeon (assembly GCA_964523745.1). GTDB lineage: Archaea > Halobacteriota > Halobacteria > Halobacteriales > Haloarculaceae > CAZGAX01. The sequence continues at coordinate 4,074 of CAZGAX010000122.1, forward strand.
ATCTTCGGTCGCCGAGGAACTCGACGTCCAGCTCGTCGACGTCCGGGTTCGGTACACCTCACAGACCGCCGGCACTGTCGAGGTGTTCTCCGAGAACGTCACGGAATCCGAGTTCCGGAGTGCCCTGGCAGCCAGCGGCGTCGACGCGAGCGGCGTCACCATCCGCGATGGCGTCACTCCCGCGACGCGGGAGACGGCCGTAAACACGCTCGACCGGCGGATCAACCAGGGAGGGCTGACCGGCGGCGGTGCGTCGCTCGTGAGTACTGCTACCGGCGGGCACTTCGTCGTCATCGAGGTGCCCAACGCCAACCGGACGGAGGTGCTCGACCTGGTCGGTGACCCCGGCCGCGTCCAGATAGTCGCCGTCTACCCGGTGAAGGCAGACAACGGGACGACGGTCTACCGGCGACAGCCGCTGTTGACCCAGGGTGACTTCCGGCGCATCGGGCAGGCACAGCGCAACGACCGGGGAGTAGCAGGTGTCGGCGTCACGCTCTCCGAGGAGGCTGCCCCACGGTTCCAGGAGGCGATGAACCGGTACGGCTTCACGCAAGAAGGTGTCGGCGCGTGTCGGGCCCGGGTCACGCAGGACGGCACGCTCCAGAACGCGGACAACCCGGGTTACTGTCTGTACACCGTACAGGACGGCGAGGTAGTCTACGCAGCGAGCATGAGCGGCGGGCCACAAGGCCTGGCTCAGCCGCTTCGGTCCGGCGAGTTCGTCAACGACCCGCGCTTTACGATGACGACGGGGAGGGGCTCTGGCTCGCTCGAACAGGCAGAAGAGCTGAAGTTCAACCTCGAGACCGGCGCCCTGCCCACCGAACTGGACGTCCAGTCGCAGGTCTACCTGGCGCCCAGCCTGGCACAGAAGTTCAAGCCCCTCGCCCTGTTGACCGGCATCATCGCCTGGATCACCGTCTCGGGCGTCGTCTACGTCAGGTACCGCGAGCCCAGGGTCGCCATCCCGATGTTGCTGACCGCCGGTGCCGAAGTCTGGATCCTGCTGGGCTTCGCCGCGGCGGTCGGCCTGGCGCTCGACCTCTCGCACATCGCCGGGTTCATCGCCGTCATCGGGACGGGGGTGGACGACCTGGTGATCATCGCCGACGAGATACTCCAGCGGGGCGAGATCGCCACCGACCGGGTGTTCAAAAACCGGTTCCGCAAGGCGTTCTGGGTGATCGGCGCCGCGGCAGCGACGACCATCATCGCGATGCTCCCGCTGGCGTTCCTCAGCCTGGGTGACCTCCAGGGCTTTGCCATCGTCACCATCGTCGGCGTGCTGATCGGCGTCCTCGTGACGCGGCCGGCCTACGGCGACGTGTTGCGAAAACTGTTGCTCGATTCCGACTAGACGGGGCAGGCCTGGTCTAGGCCAGCCGGGCCACCAGGTCCCGGATCGACTCCTCGACTGTGCGTTCTGGCTCCCAGCCCAGGTCGTCCTGCGTCGCTGTCGTCTCCACAGCGAAGTCAGCGACGAGCGTCTCCGCACTGCGCGGATTCTCCACGAGTTCGACCGGCGGCTCCGTCCCCGTCTCGTCGGCGACGGCCTCGGCCACCAGGTCGGCCACCTCCCGGACGCTGGGGTCCTCGTCGCTGGCAACGGTGTAGGCCTGGCTACCCGTCTCGCCCGCGTCTCGTCGAGCGAGCAGTTCCTCGGTCGCGGCGACGAACGCCGAAGCGACGTCTTTGACGTGGACGAAGTTTCGCGACTGGCTGCCCGGTTCGTACACCGTCAGGGGTTCGTTCTCCAGGGCGCGGTCGACGAAGAAGTTGATGACCGTCCCTTTCGAGACGCGCTGGTCGCCAACCCGGTGGTCGCCGTAGAGATTCGAGATCATGAACTGGACCGCCGGGAAGGCGTCGGCGGCGAAGCTTTCGATGTCCCGTTCGCTGACGTACTTCGTCCAGCCGTAGTGATTGAGGGGTTCTCGCGGGTGGTCGACGGTGATCGGGAACGACTGCGGGTCGCCGATGACCGCCATCGAGAAGGGAAAGGCCATCCCGGCACCCGTCTGCCGGCAGAACCAGGCCACGTTTGCGGTTCCCTGGACGTTGACCTCGTAGGCCTGGTCGGGGTTGTCGTCACAGTCGTCGACGCCGGAGATGGCCGCGAGGTGGAGTACGACGTCAGCCCCCGACAGGGCGTCTTCGAGGGCGTCCCGGTCCCGGATATCGACGTCCTGGACGGTGACGTCCCCGATTTCGCGGACGTCTCCCAGGTAGAAGTTGTCCAGTGCCACGGTCTCCCAGTCTGGGTGGCGCTCCTGCAGGTCGTGGACCACCCTGCTGCCGATAAAGCCCGCCGCCCCCGTCACCGCCACGCGAACGTTCGACTCGGCGTCGCTCATACTCCCGTGTCGAGGCGGCGGCTATTTACGCCTCGTGGTTGGGAGTGCCACGGCACACCACATCGCCGGCTTTAAGCCCGTCAACGTTCTTTCTTTTTGGCGGTCATGGACGATCTCCGAACCGGACTGAGCTACGGCGACGTGTTGCTGGTCCCCCAGCGGTCGCCGGTCGACAGCCGGAACGACGTCGACCTCTCGAGCCGACTCACGCCGGGCATCGACCTGGAAACGCCGCTCGTGTCGGCAGCGATGGATACCGTTACCGAGGCCGACCTCGCCGTCGCCCTGGGTGAGACGGGCGGCGTCGGCACCATTCACCGATTCCTCACCGTCGAGCAGCAGGCAGCCGAGGTCGCGACGGCAGTCGAGGCCGGTGTCCCCGTCACCGCCGCAGTCGGCATCGACGAGGACTACGTCGCGAGAACGGACGCACTGGTCGAGGCAGGCGTCGACGCGGTCGTCGTCGACGTAGCCCACGGCCACCTCGAACGGACGCTCGACGCCGTGGCGGACATTCGCCGGGAGTTCCCCGACCTCGACCTCGTGGCGGGGAACGTCGCCACGCCGGCCGGCGTCGAAGACCTGGCCGCCGCCGGTGCCGACTGCGTCAAGGTCGGCATCGGCCCGGGGTCACACTGTACGACGAGAAAGGTCGCCGGCGCCGGCGTGCCCCAGCTGACGGCCGTCGACGACTGCGCCGAGGTGGCCGACGACCTCGGGGTCACGATCTGTGCCGACGGCGGCATCCGCACCTCCGGCGACGCCGTCAAGGCGCTGATGGCCGGCGCCGACACCGTCATGATGGGCAGCCTGTTCGCCGGGACCGAGGAAGCCCCCGGCCAGGTTCTCGAAGTCGACGGCGTTCGGTACAAGCGCTCCCGGGGGATGGCGACGACGGCTGCCGCCGAGGAGCGCTCGGACAAGGAAGAAGACGTCACGGCCGACGAGGGCGTCGAGGGGTTGACCCCCTACAAGGGGCCGGTCACCGACGTGGCCGAGGAGTTCTGCGAGGGCATCCGTTCGGGGCTCTCGTACTGTGGCGGTCACACGGTCGAGGAAGCCAGGGAAAACGCAGAATTCATCGCCGTCGCGGCGAGCGCCCAGGAACGGGAAGGCGCCCACACCGACCAGGAGTGGGAAACCGTCAGCGTCGACAGCACGAAACACGCCCAGGTCGATGCCGACGACTGAGCAGATCGCTTCTCAGTGGATCGTGACCTCGCCGCCTTCGACGGTGATGTCGACGAGGCTCTCGACGTCGTACTCGGTGTCGTCCATCGCCGAGCCGCCCACCTTTCGCATGACGACGACGATGTCGCTGACTTCGGCTCCGATCTCGTCGAGGGCGTCACAGATGGCCGCGAGCGTCCCGCCGGTCGACAGGAGGTCGTCGACGATCAGCACCCGGTCGTCTTCCTCGACGTCGTTGATGTACATCTCTGACTCGGAGTATCCCGTCGACTTGTGCAGTGCCACCTCGCCGTCGAGACCGTAACTTCGCTTGCGGACCACGACGAGGGGGATGTCGGTCTGGAGCGAGAGGGCAGTCGCCAGGTGGATGCCCATCGCCTCCGGGGCGACGATCTTGTCGACGTTCAGGTCCGTCCGGCGCATCACCTCGACGGTGACCTCGCGCAACAGGGCCGGGTCGAGCATCGGCACGCCGTTGCTGATCGGGTGGACGAGGTACTCGTACCCGTTCTTGTCGATGATGGGTGCCTCGTGTAAGGACTCGCGCAGCCGTTCCATGTCGCCGGATATGCGGGGGCCCGGAAAAACGAATCGTTCTCGGATGGCCGTCTCAGTACTCGTTAGCTGGTCGTGGTACCCGGCCGCGGGGAACACCAGCCCCCTCTCGTCCGACGCGCTCGACACTACTCAGCAGACGAGATCGACACTACTCAGCGGGTTGGGACGAGAAACGGGTCAGCCCCGCGATTAGCTCTCCAGCGTCGAATCGAGCGTGATCTCCGGCCCTGCCAACGCCATCGAAACCGGACAGCCCTCCTTCGCCCGCTGTGCGAGTTCGTCGAACGTGTCCTGGTCGATGTCGGGGATCGCGGCCACGAGGGTCAGGTCGATACGCGGGATCTCGAAGCCACCGCCCTCGGCTCGCTCGAGGTGGACGTCCGCCGTGGTGTGAAGGCGCTCGGCCTCGTATCCCTCCTCTTCGAGGAACGCGGTGAGCTGCATCGAGAAGCACCCTGAGTGGGCGGCTCCGATTAGCTCTTCGGGATTCGTTCCCGGTTCGTCCTCGAACCGCGTGGGAAACCTGAAGGTCCCCTCGACTTCGCCACTCTCAGTTTCGAAATCTCCACTTCCGTCTTTCCCTCCCTGCCACGTCGTTTCGGCGTGCCGTGTAGGCATGACAGGCTGCGGTACGGTCGCTATCCGTAAGGTGGTTTGGGCCCCCTCGTTCGCGGGACCATTCCAGCTTGCAATCCGACTTCGTTCGGGATGCGGCTAGGTGCCGAAACGCACGCCTCTCACCCGGCGGGCGCAAGCCCTGCGGGTATCGGAGATTGTGGCTATCGGCGTCTCGTGGCACGAATTCTTCACCTCAGTGGGTCGGAGTGTACGTTCGCCATATGCCGGTAGCATCGGGATGAATATCTCCGTATTCGGGACGGCGAGAACAACAGCCACAACCGTCACCAGAAGTAGTCTGCAGACGACAACCGACAGGTCGATCAGGGGCCCAGCGGTGTCGTACCCCGAACCCTGCGGCCCCGGGTCACCACTTACTTTTTCGAGGCAGTACAGTACCCATGGTCACGATCGCGGAGTTTTCCGTCGACGCCGAGGCGTTCCCGCTCGGGACCGTGTTTACCCACCTCCCGGACGCCAAGGTGGAGTTAGAGCGACTCGTTCCGACGAACCAGGCCCTCATTCCGTACTTCTGGCTCCGGGGCGCACGGTCGGACAGCCTCCTCGAATCGTTCGGAAACCGACCGGAGGTGAAACGGCTGGAACTCGTCGACGAGGTCGAAGACGAGTACCTGCTCCGCGTCGAATGGGACCCCGAGGCGGAGGGCATCCTCCGGGCGATATTCGAAACCAAAGTCGCACTGCTGACTGCCGTGGGCACGAGCGAAGAGTGGCGCTTCGAACTCCGGGCGGAGGACACTTCGGCCATTAGCGCGTTCCAATCGAAATGTCGGGAGTTCGACGTCCCGGTCAGGCTGACGAGTCTCCATTCCGTCTCGCCGATGCACAGCGGTGCCGAGTACGACCTGACGGAACCCCAGCGAGAGGCACTCGTCCTGGCGTACGAACGCGGGTTCTATCACTCCCCACGCGAAGTGACACTCGACGAGCTGGCAGCGGAACTCGGGATTACCGGACAGTCGCTCGGTTCTCGCCTCCGTCGAGGTACGCACCGATTGATCGGGAGTACGCTTATCGGGCCGACGTCTCCCAGATAACGTCTCGGCCTGGCGTTTAAAACCGTGTTTCTATGGAAGAAGTCAGCCTCAATCTTCTACCTCCCCTGAGTTGCATCGTACACGACTATGCGTGACAGTGATGAAGTAGAAGGGAAGCTCTGTGACGGTGCTATCTCATGGGTAGAATACCACTCACCGAGCGGGACGTATCGAACGGAGTTCGATTTTGTGACGCGGACCGCCTCCGAGGCCATCGTTTCGGCAGTCGCGGACGCTCGAGATTGCGATCCGCTGGAATTGCCGCCGCTGTTTCATACCATCGACACCGACGCGCTCGATTCCGTGGTCGCCCGACAGAGAGGGCCACGCCGGCAGGAAACGGTGAGGGTCGAGTTCGAGTACGCGAACTACGCCGTCACAGTACACAGCGTCGGGACGGTGGAGCTGGAACGGTCCGAAGTCGAATGATTCGGGGTGAACGAGGTACGTTCAGCGCTCGTCACCGGTGAACCGACTGGCGAGGTCCCGAACGCCCTCCCGGAGCGTCCACTCGGGTTCGAAGCCCGTCTCGGCCAGTCGGTCGAAGTTCACGTGGTAGGAGGGCCCAGGGTGTTCGTCCTCCAGGTAGGTGACGTCGACCGGGCCGACCTCCTCGCGGACGACCTCCGCGATTTCGCTGATCCGGAAGTTGTCGTCGTTGTGCCCGACGTTGTAGACGGCCTCGGGCCAGTCTTCGGGGTGGAGCGCCGCGTCGAGGTAGGCCCGGGCGGCGTCTTCGACGTGGATGAACGGGCGCCAGTTCGAGCCGTCGCCGTAGACCGTCAGCGGCCGGCCGGTCAGCGCCCGGAAGACGAAGTAGTTCACCACGAGGTTGAACCGGATGCCCGGCGCGAAGCCGTAGTTGGTCGACATCCGGAGGGCAGTCCCCTGCATGCCGTGCTCGTCGCAGTAGTCCGCCAGCAGGCCTTCGGCCTCGTACTTGGCCTCGGCGTAGGGATTGATGGGGTCCGGCTCGACCGTTTCGTCGATGTCGGTGCTGGTCGCCCGTCCGTAGATGTTACACGACGAGGCGGAGACGACGGTGTCCACGTCGAGCTTGCCGGCTGCCGTCAGGACGTTTTCGGTGCCGTCGTAGTTGACGGCGAACGTCTCCTCGCGCCGGTCGTGGGTGCTGGCTGCGCCGGTAATCGCCGCCAGGTGGATGACCGCGTCGACGCCACGTGTTGCGTTCTCGACGTCGCCGTACTCCCGGACGTCGCCGCGGCGGAAGTCCACGCCGTCGGTAGTCGATCCCCCGCTGGCAGCGTCGCCGAGCGTCCCGAGCAGCGCCCGGGGCGACCCCGAGTCGAGGCTGTCGAGGACGACCACGCGGTCGACGGCGTCGGCGGCCCGAAGCTGCGGGATCAGGGCGCTGCCGATGTAGCCACAGCCCCCGGTGACGAGCACGTCCACGGCCTACTCCTCCAGCACGCCCGGCAGGAAGCGGTCCTCGTGGGATTCGATGGTGCCAGCGTGTTTCGTGAGGGTGGCGAATATGTCGTCGACGCCCTCGGCGAAGGTCTGGGCCTGGCCGTCGATGAGGGCCGCGTACCGGTCGTTTTCGATCTCCATCTTGTGGGTCTCGTCCTCGTCGCGGGGGTTCTCGAAGTGCTCGA
>CAZGAX010000123.1:0-11275 GCA_964523745.1 uncultured Halobacteriales archaeon
CCAGGTGAATTCGAGGTCCACATTCCCCCTGCCTACGAGCAGTCGATTTCCGTCAAGGCCGATTCGACCCCGACTTCGACCCTGACTCCACCGAGTACGCCGACTAAAATCCAATATAAAACCGGGTCTTCGGCACAAGCAACCGGCTTCGGAGCCGTGACGGCTCTCGCCGGAATCGGGGGTATTGTGAGTTATTTCATCTTCAAGCACGGGTCGAATGACAGATAGACCCGATTCAGCGAGAGGTTCGTTCAAGTGTAATCGATTGTTGACAACTGCTTTCTTACGACTTGTCTCTCATCGACAATTCGAAACTAAGGTCAATAGCCAATAGGCGTATTATTATTTCAGCCGCTACTACGCATATAGGCATAGGCAGCACCAAGACCGGTGAGACTACCAAGTATCCCGAATCCGGGACCGGACGCTCCAGGTGTCGAACTCGTCTCTGTCGTCTCCCACGTTGCATCATCCTGGTTCGAGCGATGAAACTCGATGACGTCGGTGACTATCTCGTCGGTGACTTCGTGCCCAACCCCATCGTAGATCTCGAACCGGGCAGCGGCACCAGCCTCGTCGTACACTGACTCGCAGTACGGCATTCTTTCGTCCAGCATGTCATCTCCGTAGACGTCGAGTGCTATCTCGCGTTGTTCGGGTCCCCACGCGTCCCATCGATCTTCGGGGATGTCCGTATCCGCAGGAGGAATCGTGTCGTTATCGTCTTCTGCACCCATGTAGATGAACTGGTCTACTTCTACCCAGCGGTCACGATCAAAAGCGTGACCGATCAGCTCTGGAAGGTTAGAAACGCCTATCTGGTAGTTCAGCGTATGACCGTTCGCTTCCTCGAGTGGGAGAATAGCCGTTCCGTTGATACCACCGGCAGTGACTGACGTTACGAGGTCAGGATGGAGGGCGGTAAATCGATTGACGAAGTTCCCGGAAGCTGAAAACCCGTTCATACTGATCCTATCTGCGACGGCGTACGAATGCTCGGCGAGTTTCCCCTTCGCATGTTCTACCATGCGTCGAAGCTGCAGGTCGACCCGGGCAAGGTCGCCGCTCTCGATCTGCATCGTCTCGGTATCGAGGGCGTGGACGTAGTGGGTCACGTCAACCGGGTCGGACTGCGGTCGTGGGAACACCGGGACGAGCAGCGGCGCACCGAGTTCATCGCTGATTGTCTTCGGCCAGTGGTCCTTGAGCAGGACCCTGGCCAACTTCCGGTGGGGTTCGAAGTCGTCGGTGGCACCGCCGGAGTTGTTCGGCTCGACCAACAGCGGGCGGGGTTCGTTGTCGCTACGTTCGGGAGCGTAGAGGTAGTATGGATAATTGAAACCGAATTCGCTGTCGGCCTGGACGAGTGTCACGTCGAAGCCCTCGATTTGCCCAGGGCCAGTATCGGTGTTCGCCAATACGGAACTGACTCCCGGACCAGTTACCCCGATTGTGCCGGCACCCATGGAGCACAACACTGCGCGACGGGATATCACACGTTCACGAGTATTCTGGTTCGCCTCTGTTGGTTTGGAGTGGTCATCAAATGAAGTCCGAGTCATTGCTAGTATCTGTATGGGACCAACCAGTTGGCCCAAATGTATTAACGTTCTGTCGAGACGAGGAACGTGGGTGTGCTTCCGAGACAAACACATCCACGCCTGTTTCTATTTCACGGTAGTAATTTACACAGAAGAAAGGAACCATCTCGCTAAGTAGGGTACTAACACATCGAACATCCGAGCATGAAAGATGTTTTAGCGCAGAAAACTCAGTCTCACTCGGGGCGGTTCACCCCGAGACGAGTTCAAATTTCGCACGCTCATCCGATCTCAGCTCGTCGGAAAACTATAATACCGAGTACTACCGGGACACCGATCCAACCTACGAGCACAAGAGACTGAACGCCTGGTTGCAGGTATACGGGTGCATTCGAGGGAACAATCGTCCCGGCGTTCGCGTCGAGCACACCGACCATTGCATTGACGTAGGCCCGCGCCGGCGAGAGCAACGAGGCAAAGAGTGCGTAGTAGCTATCTGAAATGCCAAGTCCTAGGAAGTCCCCGAATACCCTCCGAAGCAGGTCTTCGATTGAAACCCCTGGAAACACTGATAGCACGACCGTTAGAAAGTAGAATGCCATTGTTCCAGCGATTGCCCGTGACCGGCTAGAGACGGCCGCCGAGATTCCTATCGATGCAGCGGTGTATGCTCCAACGAGCAACGTCGTCAGTCCAAAAAACAGAACGAGTGGACGGAATTCTGGAGTCTGATACAGCCCCAGGACCATACCGGCGGCGATTACCATCGCGATCAGCAGACCGATCACCAGTGTGAGGCCCCGGGAGAGTAGTTTCCCGATCACTACTGACCGTCGAGTCGTTGGTTGACTCAGCAGGAAACGGACGGTGTTGGACTCGCGCTCGCCAGCGACAGCCAGGTAACTTCCGGTAATGGCTACCAGCGGGAGGAGCAGGGCTGTGAGGAACATGGCGCCGAGCAAAGAGAAATCGACCGTAACGTCGTCTCCAGCGGGGTAGAACACGATGGCGATGAAACCAGCGTAAATAACCACGACGCCCCAGAGCAGTTTCGACCGTCGAACGCTCCGGAAGTCGTTTCTGGCGATGGTCAGCACGTCGTTCATTCGACCACCTCCGCCGATACAGCGGCTTGAGGCTCGGTGGACCGACCAGGCGAACTACTGGTATAGCGCTCGAACATCGACGTGAGCGACGTTTCCTCGGCGATGACGTCTTCGATCGTCGCCCGCTTATCCAGTTCGTTGATGACCCAGATCTTTTCTGCTGGCTCGGACATTTCTACGCGGATGGTTCGGTCTTCAATGGCAACAGACCGAATTGTCTCTCGCTCGGCCAGCAGTGACTCGACTTCGTCCGGGATGGCATCGATCGTTACCTCTAGTGGTACATTCGTGGCTGTATCGTCTCGGAGTTCGTCTATGGACCCCATTGCAGCGAGATCTCCGTCGACGAGGATTCCCACCTGATCACAGATTGCCTCGACTTCCGGGAGAAGGTGACTGGAAAAGAACACAGTCGTACCCGACGCTGCCTCCTCTAGAATCAAGTCACGCATCTCCTTCATTCCGTCCGGGTCAAGACCGCTCGATGGTTCGTCGAGCAGTAACAAGTCTGGTTCTCCAACGAGAGCCGTAGCAAGAGCGAGGCGCTGACACATTCCTGTCGAAAACTCCCCAGCCCGTCGATCCCGGGCCTCTCGTTGCAGGCCCACTCGGTCGAGCAACTGGTCGACATCTGGTGAGCAGTTTTTAAGCCCACCCGCATACTCCACGTGTTCCCGTGCGGTTAGCCGATCGTACGGGGTGAATCCCTCTGGAAGTACACCGATGCGGTCCCGTACCTGTAATGATGCTTGCTCAATGTCGTGACCTAACACCCTCGCCTCCCCATCACTTGGGTCGAGATATCCGAGAAGTAAGTTGATCGTTGTCGACTTCCCTGCTCCGTTCGGTCCGAGGAACCCGAATACTTCGCCCTCTTCAACCGACATATCGATGTGGTCAACGGCAACCAGGTCGCCGAACCGCTTGGTCAATCCGATCGTTTCAATAGCTACCATTGTGCATATCACATGTAAACAGAAAGTTTATAAATATTGAGGGAGTTAGTCACTGTCCGACGCCATCTATCAGAAATTTAGTTCTTTTGTGGAATTGCCCAACGACTCGCTTGGTGAGAATGGGTCCACGTACTCGTAATTATGTGTCTTTCAGCATACCGAACGTACTCATGCTGATACCCTCGTGGAGTAGCAAATTTCCGTTCTGTGAAGTTTACAGACTGGTGCATACAGAGGATTGATTGAACAGCTATCGGTCCGTGCTCGTGGGCTAATCTTCTTCGTCTGCCACTGGGGAACACGACGTCGAGAGCATCGAGGCGCTGATCGATGCCATCGAAGACGAGACTGGGCTCTACGCGACCGAGCGGGAGTACAGAGTGGCGTAAAGCGGTTCAATCCACGTCGATAACGATTCTACCTATCACGGCACCCGATTCCAGGAAGCGAATAGCTTCGGACACCTCGTCGAGCGGGTAGGTGTTGTCGACGACCGGAATAAGTTCCCCCGATTCGAGCAGGGCTGCCAGCGCAGCTATGGCCTCGCCCTTCGACGGTATCGAGAACTTCATTCCGGAGAGGTGGTCGTCGACGTACGACAGCGCCAACAGCTTGAAGAAACGAGGAATGCTTCCGAAGTAGCGGCGTCCCACGGCGTCGTAGTCGTCGTGGCCGACGATGACGTACTTGCCGTCCGGTTCGAGGACGCCCTTGATGGCAGAATAGGGGTGGTTCCCCGGGATGTCGACGACGAGGTCGTAGCGGTCGCTCGCTTCGGTGAAGTCTGCCACGGTATAGTCGACGACGTGGTCGGCCCCGATGTCTTCGAGTAGTCCGAGCTTCTCGGTGCTGTCGACACCCGTGACTTCGGCCCCCTCGGCTTTCGCGAGCTGGACGGCAATCGTCCCCACGCCACCACCGGCTCCATTGACGAGGACGTGGTGACCCGGCTGGACGGCGGCCTGGACGTGAAGGGTCTGGTACGCGATGGATCCGGCGTTTGGGAGGGCGGCGGCATCCTTGAACGAGATACCGGCCGGTATTCCGGCTAGGTGGTCGGCGGGGGAAGTAGCCAATTCGGCGTAGGTGCCGCCGTTGCACCACTGGGACCCCGTCGTCACCTCGCCGAACACCTCGTCACCCGGGGCAAATCTAGTCACGCTCTCGCCGACCGATTCGACGGTACCGGCGAGGTCGGTTCCCGGAATCCGTTGCTTCGGTCTCCGAACACCAGCCCCCATCAGACGGAGGACGTACGGTACGCCCCGGACCACGTGCCAGACGTCGGGGTGGACAGATGCAGCGTGGACTCGGACGAGCACCTCGTCGGCTCCGGGAGTCGGGTTGTCGACGTCGGAGATGGCGAGGTTGTCCGGGGAGCCGTACCGACGCTGGACTATGGCCTTCACGTTCGACTAGCGAACAGTCGTCGACAAAGCTCCGTCGTCCCGAGTGAGAGATCCCCACACAGCCCGGAGACGGCCTCCAGACTTTCGTTGCGTTTAAATATACCCGGCGGCGAGAACTTGGTAGACTCGTGTAGGGGCAGCGGGCCCCGAGTCCTCGGCGAGAGGGCGCGAGTATGAGAAATGGCAGCACGCACGTGTCGTGGTAGCCAAGCCTGGCCCAAGGCGCAGGGTTGCTAACTCTGTGGCGTCAAGCCTCCGGGGTTCGAATCCCCGCCACGACGTGCACAACACACATCCCACACATGAGTGCAGAAGAACCCGAGCCGACGGAGGAAGACGCGGATGAGGAGGAGGACATCCGCTATTTCGTCCGAATCGGCCAGACCGACCTCGACGGGACCAAGTCCGTCGAGCGGTCGCTCACGGAACTCGAGGGTATCGGCCACCGCGCTGCGCGGATCATCGCCGAGAAGGCGGGCGTCGACCGACGCGCCACGTTCGGTGCGCTGGACGACGACCAGATCGACGAGGTCGTCTCGAAGGTCGAGGGCTTCGCCGACGAAGTCCCCGCGTGGCTCACGAACCACCGGTCTGACTTCTTCGCCGGCGAGACGACACACGAGACCGGGAACGACCTGGAACTCACGCGCAGGCAGGACATCAACCGGATGAAGATGATCGACTCCTACAAGGGTACTCGCCACAAGCGCGGCCAGAAGGTCCGCGGCCAGCGAACCCGGTCGACGGGCCGCTCCGAGGGTACCATCGGCGTCAACGTCGAGGCCATCAAGGAGGACATGGCCGAGGAAGCCGAAGCGGAGGGTGGTGAGGAATAATGGCGCTCGGAAGCAATACGAAGTTCTACGAGACGCCGAACCACCCGTACCAGGGCGAACGGATCGCCACGGAGTCCGGTCTCGTCGGCAAGTACGGCCTCAAGAACAAGGAGGAACTCTGGAAGGCCCAGTCCGAACTGCGCAACTACCGCCGCGAGGCACGAAAGCTGCTGGGACGGACCCAGGGCGACGCCGAGGCCGCCGGCAAGGAGGCCGGCGAATTCCTCGCTCGCCTCCAGCGCATCGGCATCCTGGGCGAAGAGGACGACCTCGACGCCGTCCTGTCGCTGGACGTGACGGACCTGCTCGAACGCCGCCTGCAGACGGTGGCCTACCGGAAAGGGCTGGCCAACACGACCCAGCAAGCTCGCCAGTTCATCGTCCACGGCCACGTCACCGTCGACGGTGCCAGGGTCCAGCGCCCCTCCTACAAGGTATCCGTCGACGAAGCCAACGCCGTCGGCTTCGACAGTGCGTCGCCGCTGACCGACGAACTGCACCCCGAACGCGCGGAGGAACAATAACATGGCAGAGGACGACCGCTGGGGCATCGCCCACGTGCACGCATCGTTCAACAACACCATCATCACCGTGACGGACCAGACGGGCGCCGAGACGCTCGCGAAGTCCTCGGGCGGGACCGTCGTCAAGCAGAACCGCGACGAGGCCTCGCCGTACGCCGCGATGCAGATGGCCGAGGAAGTCGCCGAGAACGTGCTCGCCCAGGGCATCGAGGGCGTCCACGTCCGGGTCCGCGGTCCGGGTGGTAACCAGCAAACCAACCCCGGTCCGGGCGCCCAGGCGACGATCCGGGCGCTGGCTCGCGCCGGCCTCGAGATCGGCCGCATCGAGGACGTCACGCCGATCCCGCACGACGGGACTCGGGGTCCCAAGAACTCGGGGTTCTGACATGGCGGAGGACTACGAGGTTGAGTTCGTCGAACGCGACGAACGCGAGGCGCGGTTCTGCGTCCGCCCGATCACGCCGGCGTTCGCCAACGGCATCCGCCGGGCGATGGTCGCGGACGTGCCGACGTTCAGCATCGACACCGTTCGGGTGATCGAGAACTCGAGCGTGATGTTCGACGAGCAGATCGGCCTGCGTCTCGGGCTCGTCCCGTTGACGACGCCGCCGGGCGAGTTCGAGGAGGGCGACGAGGTGACGCTCTCGCTTGACGTCAAGGGGCCGGACACCGCCTACTCGGGCGACCTGGTCTCCAGCGACCCGATGGTCGGGCCGGCCGACGACAACGTGCCCATCATCGACCTGAAGGAGGACCAGCGTCTCGAAATCGAGGCCGACGCCGTCCTCGACAAGGGCCGGGAACACGCCAAACACCAGGGTGGCGTGGCCGTCGGCTACCGGCACCTCCAGCAGGTCGAGGTCGTCGGCGACAAGGGTGAGTTCGACGACGACGAACCCAACGTCCTCCGCGGCGTCATCGAGGAGCAGGCGGCCGAACACGCCGAACCCGTCGACGGCGAGGCAGCCGAGAACGGCCAGCTCGTCCCGACGGAAGCCTTCGACAACGACCTGACGAAGCGCTACCCCGGGAAGGAAGTCGTCGTCTCGGACGTCCCGGAGGCGTTCGTCTTCCACGTCGAAACCGACGGCTCGTTCTCGGTCGACGAACTCGTCCAGGAGGCCGTCGGCTCCATTGAGGACCGAGCGACGGAACTGAAAGAAGCCATCCAGCTATAACGATGCGTACCACTGCCCCCACAACCGTCGGACTCGCCGCGTCGGAGAGCGACGCGAGCGAGACCGCCGGACGCCTGACCGAAAGGCGTTTGAAGGGGCGGCGGGAACTCGATACTGCGTGCAGGGATAGCCAAGTCTGGCCAACGGCGCAGCGTTCAGGGCGCTGTCCCGTAGGGGTCCGCAGGTTCAAATCCTGCTCCCTGCACTTTTCAGGAGGTAGGTCATGAGCAAAACGAACCCGAGACTCAGTAGTCTCATCGCCGACCTGAAGTCGGCCGCCCGGAACGCCGGGGGCGACGTCTGGGGCGACGTCGCCGAGCGCCTCGAGAAGCCCCGGCGCACCCACGCCGAAGTCAACCTGGGCCGCATCGAGCGGTACGCCCGGGAAGACGAGACCGTGGTCGTGCCGGGCAAGGTGCTCGGTAGCGGCGTCCTGCAGAAGGACGTCACCGTTGCCGCCGTCGACTTCTCTGGCACGGCCCGGAAGAAGATAGACCAGGTCGGCGATTCCACGACGCTAGAACAGGCACTCGAAAACAACCCCGACGGTTCGAACGTGCGGGTGATCCGATGAGCGTCGCAGAATGGGACGCCGACGTCGTCGTCGACGCCCGGGACTGCATCCTGGGCCGGGTCGCCAGCAAGGTGTCCGAACGGGCGCTGGACGGCGAGCGGGTCGCCGTCGTCAACGCCGAGCGGGCCGTCATCACCGGTCGCCGCGAGGACGTCGTCGAGACGTTCCAGAAGCGCCGGGAACTCGGCTCGGACCGCGGACCGATGTACCCAAAGCAGCCCGACCGCATCTTCAAGCGGTCGATTCGGGGGATGCTTCCCCACAAGAAGCCCCGGGGCCGCGAGGCCTTCGAGAACGTCCGCGTCTACATGGGCAATCCATACGACGACGCGGAAGTCCTCGAGGACACCTCGCTGGACCGGCTGTCGAACATCAAGTTCGTCTCCCTCGGAGACGTCAGTGAAGCACTCGGAGCCAACGTAACATGGTAACGAACACCTCAGGCAAGAAGAAGACCGCCATCGCTCGGGCCACGGTCCACGACGGCGACGGCCGGGTGCGGATCAACGCCCAGCCCGTCGAACTGGTCGACCCCGAGCTGGCGCAGCTCAAGATGCTCGAACCGTTCCGCATCGCCGACGACGACCTGCGCGACGACGTCGACGTCGACATCACGGTCGAGGGCGGCGGTGCGATGGGCCAGGCCGACGCCACCCGGACGGCCATCGCTCGCGGTCTCGTCCAGCACACCAACGACGCCGAACTCCGCGACGCGTTCATGGAGTTCGACCGCTCGCTGCTGGTCAACGACGTCCGCCAGAGCGAGTCCAAAAAGTGGGGCGGTCCGGGTGCCCGGGCTCGCTACCAGAAGTCCTACCGGTGATACAACCATGATGGTCCCAGTCCGGTGTTTCACGTGCGGAACCGTCGTCGGCGAGCACTGGAAGGAGTTCAAGGCTCGCACCAGGGAGGCCGAGGAGCCGGAGGACCCCGAAAAGGTACTGGACGAACTCGGCGTCGAACGGCACTGCTGTCGGCGCATGCTCGTCTCCCACAAGGACCTGGTCGACATCGTCGCGCCCTATCAATGACAGCCATGTCCCGAACAGACAACCGCTACGAGAAGGCACGCATCATCGGGGCACGGGCGCTCCAGGTGGCCTACGGCGCGCCGGTCCTGGTCGACACCGACCAGACCCAGCCCATCCTCATCGCCGCCGAGGAGTTCGACACGGGGGTTCTCCCCTTCACCGTGCGGCGGGGTGACGACGAGTGACGCTGATCACGGACGTCGCGCTCCGGCGGATCCTCGATTCGCGTGGCAACCCCACCGTCGAGGCCGACGTCCACACGGAATCCGGCGGCTTCGGCCGGGCTCGGGCGCCGAGCGGCGCCTCGACCGGCGAGTACGAAGCCATCGAACTGCCGGCCGAGGAGGCCATCGCGAAGGCCCGGGAGAAGGCAGTCCCGCGACTCGTCGGCGAGGTGTACGCCGGCGACCAGCGCGAAGTCGACGCGGCGCTGCACGCCGCCGACGGGACGGACGACTTCTCCGAAATCGGCGCCAACAGTGCGGTCGCCATCTCGATGGCAGCCGCCCACGCCGGGGCCGACGTGCTGGGCGCCCCGCTGTTCCAGCACCTCGGCGGGACCTTTCGTGGAAACACATTCCCCGTTCCCCTCGGGAACGTCGTCGGTGGCGGTGAACACGCTGCCGACGCGACTCACATCCAGGAGTTCCTCGCGGCGCCCGTCGGCGCACCGAGCGCCCAGGGGGCCGTTTTCGCCAACGCGGCGGTCCACGGTGCAGTCGAGGACATCCTCGAAGACCGAGGGATCTCCGCTGGCAAGGGCGACGAGGGTGCCTGGGCACCGTCCGTCGACGACGCCGAGGCTTTCGAGATAGTCGACGAGGCCATCGACCGGGTCGAGGACGAATTCGGCTTCGAGATCCGGATGGGCCTGGACGTGGCCGGAGCCGAGCTGTACGACGCCGACGAGGAGGTCTACCGCTACGGCGACGAGACCCGGGACCAGGCCGAACAGATCGATTACGTCGCCGACCTGGTCGACGAGTACGACCTCGTCTACGTCGAGGACCCGCTCGACGAGGACGACTTCGAGGGCTTTGCCGAGCTAACCGACAGAGTTGGCTCGAATACCCTGATCTGCGGCGACGACCTGTTCGTCACCAACGTCGACCGGTTCGAGGAGGGCATCGAGCAGGGTGCGGCCAACAGCATCCTGATCAAGCCCAACCAGATCGGGACCCTCTCGGACGCCGTCGACGCCGTCGAACTCGGCGTCGAGAACGGCTACGAGCCGGTGATCTCCCACCGCAGCGGCGAAACTGAGGACGCGACCATCGCACACCTGGCAGTCGCCACCGACGCACCGTTCATCAAGACCGGCGCGGTCGGCGGCGAACGGACTGCCAAGCTGAACGAACTCATCAGAATCGAGCAAAACGCATGAGTGGAAACGACAACGAGGGCCTCGACGCAGCCGAGTCCGACGTCGACCCGGAACCCGCCGACGAAGCCGGCGTGGTAGCCGAGGCGGCCGACGAGGCGCCCGAGGCCGACGACGCAGAGGAAGCGCCCGCCGAGGCCGCCGAGGCCGAGGCCGAACCAGCAGACGACGCCGCGGACGGTCCTGCGCTGGACGAGGACGTCATGCCCGACGAGGAGGCCGACCTCCTCATTCCCGTCGAGGACTACCTCGGCGCCGGCGTCCACATCGGCACCCAGCAGAAGACCAGCGACATGGAGCGGTTCATCCACCGCGTCCGGACCGACGGCCTGTACGTCCTGGACGTCTCGATGACCGACCAGCGGATCCGCACCGCCGCGGACTTCCTGGCGAACTACGAGCCCGAGCAGATCCTCGTGGCCTCGTCCCGCCAGTACGGCCGGTTCCCGGCCGAGAAGTTCGCCGACGCCGTCGGTGCCCGGGCCCGGACCGGCCGCTTTATTCCGGGAACGCTGACGAATCCGAAGTACGACGGCTACATCGAGCCGGACGTCGTCGTGGTGACCGACCCCATCGGCGACTCCCAGGCCGTCAAGGAGGCCATCACCGTCGGCATCCCGGTCATCGCGATGTGTGACTCGAACAACCAGACCAGCAACGTCGACCTCGTCGTCCCGACGAACAACAAGGGTCGCAAGGCCCTGTCGGTCGTCTACTGGCTGCTGGCCAACGAGACGCT
>CAZGAX010000124.1:0-11219 GCA_964523745.1 uncultured Halobacteriales archaeon
CGCCGGTACCACCGGCGTCCGTCAGGTCAGCTGCCGAGTAGTCGGTAGGGCTATATATCGGGAAATAGAAGTATAGGACCCCATGATGACCACCACCCACGCCTTCGTCGGTGCCGGCCTCGGGCTGGCGGCGGCCGCCTTCGGCCCCGAACTGGCCGCCTCGACGCTGGTCGTGGGCGCCGTCGGCGGTGCCCTCCCGGACGCGGACCTGGTGGCCGTCCACCGCCGGTCGCTGCACTTTCCGGTGGGGTACGCCGTGCTCTCGGTCCTCGCCTGCGGCCTCGCCCTCGCCGTCCCGTCGCCGGCCACGATTCTCCTGGCCGTCTTCCTCGGCGCGGCGGCACTCCACTGTGCCATGGACGTTTTCGGAGGCGGCGTCGAGGCCCGCCCCTGGGAGATGACCTCCCACCGCGGCGTCTACAACCACCTGACCGGCCGGTGGATCCGGCCCCGACGGTGGGTCAGGTACGCCGGCGCACCCGAAGACCTCCTCCTAGCCGGCGCGGCTGGCCTGCCGCTGGTGGTCCTGACGACCGGCCACGTCCGGTACGCCGCCGGCCTGTTACTCGCCTGTTCGGCGGCGTTCACCGTCTACCGGCGCCGCCTCGCCCGGCTGTCCGAGCGGTTCGTCGACGGGTAATCGGGCCGCGGAGCGAGGAAATCCGGCTCCGTCGACGCAAGGGAGTTGTCCGGCAGTCCCGAAGGCCCGGCATGGCCCGTCCGACTCGACGGGAGGTCGAGGAGACCGACCGGCTCATCACACTGAGCGACGGGGTCATCGCGATCGTCATCACGCTGCTCGTGCTCGACCTCACGGTTCCGCCCGGGGAGCCCGAGACTATCCTCGCAGACCTCCTGCTCGAACGGTGGCACGAGTACGTCGGCTTCGCGCTGAGTTTTCTGGTCGTGGGACTGTACTGGGTCCTGCACCGCCGGACGTTCGTCCACATCGCGGTCCACGACCGTGGCGTCGTCTGGCTGAACCTCGTCTTTCTCCTGTTCGTGGCCTTCGTCCCCTTCGCCACGAGCGTATTCACCGACTATCCGAACCAGGTCGGCATCACGTTCTACGCCGGCGTCCTCGCACTCACCGGGTTCAGCCTGGCGTTCGTGTGGATCTACGCCGCCCGGCGGAGCCTGGTGGCGGACGGGGTCACCTCCCGGGCGGTGCAGTTACAGACGGCCCGGTACCTGGCCTCACCGGCCGTCTTTCTCGCCTCCATCGTGCTGGCTACGTTCGACCCGACGCTGGCGGTGGCTTCCTGGCTGCTCCTGTTCCCGATCAACGCCGCGTTGCAGTCTCGACTGGGCGACCCGGGAGCGAAAGGCGGGTGACGGCGGCGTGGCCGAGGCGGGAACCCTGCTCCTGGGCGTTCGAGAATCACGAGTCCACGCAGTCTAAAATCAGTGGTCGGTCAGCCTTCGAGGGACTGTAACTGGCGTTCGAAACTCTCCATGCAGTACTCGGCCATCGCCTGCTGGGAGCGGATGGTCGGTTCGAAGGCCACGCCGAACATCCACGACCGGCGGTCGCGCTCCAGGTCGCGGACGGCGTCGAGCACCGGCTGGACCTCGCGGAGCCTGTCCGTCGCCTCGACGGTGCCGGCGTCGGCGTCGTAGATCACCAGGTCTGCGGACGCCATCTTCGGCAGGTGGGTGTGCCGGAGTTCGGTCCGGATGCGGTCGGCACACTCCTCGCAGATCTCCGCCGCGAGGTCGTCGATGGTGGTCGTGTTTCGCTCCTTGCGCAACACCGTGATTGCTGCGCGACGATCCGCGTTTGCGAGGACGGACAGTAGCTCGTCAACCCCCTCGTGTTGACCCGCTGGCATGGGCGCCACTGCACGTTCCTCCTACTTAGCTTTCCCGCTAGCTCGGCCGAATTCGGCAGACGCTGGCCTAACGGTGCCGGTTCAATACTCGTCGACGTCCGTCCCGACCGAGCAGACGTACTCGCCGGTCGCGACGTGGGGCAGCCGGCGAGTGCGCCAGAAGACGCCCGGCGAGTCGGCAGTAACCTCTGACTTGGTCTCCCCGAAGACGTCCGTCACCTCGAACAGCGGCTGGCCGGCCTCGACGCGCTCACCGAGGTCGACCCGGAAGCGAACGAGGCCGCCCGTGGGGCTGCCGTACTGCTCGAAACCCGCCGCACGGGTCTGGGGCTCGACTGCGGCCTCGCCGTCCAGAAAGCCGTAGTACCGCAGGACGTTGAACACGCCGTCGACGCCGGTCTGGATGCTGTCCTCGTCCCAGCCGACGGCGCCGCCGAGTTCCGGGTCGACGGTCGGAATCCCCTCGTCCGGGGCGGTCCGGGCCAGCTGGCCGTCCGGCCCCTTCTGGTCGAGGACGTGGCCGCAGCCGAACACCTTGGCGAGTTCGAGACACTCGTCGTGGAGCCGGTGGCGCTGGCCACACCGCACCCGGACCTCCTCGATCATCCGCGAGGTCGACCCCTGGTGGAGGTCGAGGGCGATGTCGGCCCGCGTCGCCGCCTGGAACGTCGCGGCGGCGATGCGCTCGGAGGACGTCCCCGTAGCGTCGCCGGGATAGGCCCGGTTGAGCTTCGTGTCGTCGACGGGGTTGCGGTGCTCGGTCACCTGGTAGCCGAAGTAGTTGACGACGCCGACCACGAGGATGGTGCCCGAAACATCCGCCGGGTCCAGTGCCGGGACCACCCGCGAGACGACGCCCACGCCGTTGAGTTCGTCGCCGTCGCTGGCGGCCTGGAGGTACAGCGTCTTCCCGTCGTTCGCGCCGTTGATCACTGCGACCGGCAGGCCCACGGCCGACCCGTCCCGCGTCTCGCCGACGGCGAGACGCCCCGTATCGACCTCTCCCGGGGCGGCCTCCGCCGTGCCGAGGCTCGTCATTAGGCGTACTGGACGGGGCCACGCTCTTTAGCCGTTCGATCCACTCAGCCGGATCGACGCGGTTTTTGGCCGCCCCGGACCTACCCCAGGTGTGTCACCGAACCGTGACGCCGACCAGGAAGCGAGGGGAGCCGGGGATCTGCCCGACTCCGGCCGGGCTGCCCTCCTCGACGCCCTCGACGTTCGGCGCCACGCCCGCCGAGCCCTGGCCATCGGTCTCGCCACCGGCGTCGGCGTTCCCCTCCTCTTCGTGGTCGTCCTCGCCGGCGGGACTCCCACCCAGCCGCTGCCGTACTACGGCGGCCTGGCGTTCGTCGTCTTCGTCACCGTCTCTATGCTCGCGGTCGGCGTGCTGGTCGGCCGGCAGGTCCTCGCCATGGCCGTCTCTCCGGCCAGCGTCGTCCGGAAGACGGCCTCCGTGGGCCTGATCGCCGGACTGGGCTGGCTGGCCACCGCCGGCGCTCTCGTCGGCGGCGCTCCCTTCCGCTGGGTCGCGACGGTGTTCGTCCCGGCGGCCCTGCTCACCGTCTTCGGCGTCTGGGCCGTCCACACCCGCTTCAAGCGGACGACGGCGCTTCGCCCCGTCGGAGCGCTGGCCGGCTGGGTCGCCGTCCTCGGCCTGCTGGTCGTCGCCGACCTCGCGGCGGCGGACATGGCTCGCCTCCTCCCGGAGGTGGGGGTCGGCGTCGACGCCAGCCGGGAACGACTCTTCAGAATCGGTGCCGGCCTGCTCGTGGCCGGCCAGGTCGGCCAGGCCGTCGTCGCCGTCGCCGGCACCAGGGATCCCTTGCTACCGGCCGTCCTCGCCGTCCCGCCGGTCGCCGGGCTGGCGGGCTACCTGCTGGCGGGTCCGGGCCGGGTCGGCCTCGCGGCGCTGACCGTCGGCGTCGGGTGCTCCTGGCTGGCGACCTCCTGGTGGCTGCGTGGCGTCGAAACCGACGACGTGCCGGCGGCCGACGTCGCGCCGGCCTGACTATCCCACGAGTTCGGCCAGGCGGTCGGCCCCCTCTCGGGTGCCCTTGGCGATGAAAACGTCCCCGCCACGGAGCGTCGTCTCCGGACCGGGCGAGACGACCCACTCGCCGCCCGTCTCCTCGCTGCCGGGGCGGCGGACCGCGATGACGCGCATCCCCGTCTCGGTCTTGACTTCCTTCTCGCCCAGCGTTACGCCGTCGAGGTCGCTCCCCGGCGTCACCGTGTACCGGACGACCACCTCGTCGCTCTCGTAGACGGCCTCCTTCACGACCGGGTGGGTGCTCAGGCCCCGGAGGACGCCCTCGCTGATTTCGAGCGCGGCGTCCGAAATGACCTCCGTCGCCTGTGCGAGGTGGACGAGCCCCCGGAGCGAGACGGGGTCCTCGGCGCGCTCTGCGGCCCGGAGCGTCCAGGCTTCGAACCGCGACTGGAGGGCGTCGACCTCGGCTTCGAGTTCCAGCACCTCGCTCGCCACGTCCTGGGAGTCGAACAGCGCGGCGCCGTACGCCAGGTCGACGGCCAGTTCGCCCATGTCCTTCATCAGGACGATGGAGTCGACCGCCCGCTCGAGATCGGTGTGCTCGCCCTCGACGGGTGCCGGCGGTTCGTACTCTCCACCCGTCGCGTCGGCGTAAACCGCCGCGATGCCTTCCTCGGGACCCCGGAAGAGAACGACGTCGCCGGCCCGGAGGTCGGTCTCGCGGTCGGGATTGAGGAGCCAGTCGCCCTGGCGACGGACGGCGAGCGCCCGGACGCCGGTCTCCGTCTCGAGGTTGCGGCCGCCGAGCGTCTGTCCCGCCAGGGGCGAATCGTCGGCGATTTCGGCCCGGACGAGCGTCTCGACGGCCTCGGGAAGTGCGGCCCGCATCGCGTCGGGCAGCCCGACCTCCTCCAGGACGACCTTGGCGATGTCGCCGGCGGCGTCAGAAATTTTCTCGGCGGCGCCGACGACGCCCAGGACGGGGGCCAGCGACTCGGCGTCCTCAGGGCTACGGGCAGCAAGCATGATGCTCATCCGGGCCTGTAGCTGGAGGACGTCCATCTTCTCCTCGAGTTCGACGACCTCGGCGGCCACCTCCCGGTCGCCGAGCAACACCGCGGAATACGAGAGGTCGATCAGGAGTTCCGCCGTATCTTTCATCTCGGCCAGCAGCGCCTTGACGCTGACCGGTTCGTACTCGACCTCGTCGGCGACCATGCCCGAAATCTGGGGCCCCGGGAGAAAAGCGTTGCCCGGCCGAGGTCTCGAGGAAAGTTCGCCAATCGTCGAACCTCGCGCGGAGGTCCGTTTCCGTCCGATTATATCCGCACATTCCACAATGAAATAGACGAACGTTGCCAAACGTGCCGAATTTTGCCACATCTTGGCGCAAGAATTGCCGAGGTCGTGCCGTGGAGGCGCCTCGAATGGTAATGTTTTTTCCTGCACGTGGAAAAGCCGGAGGTATGACGGAGGATCTCAAGAAGGGGCTGCGGGGCGTCCTCGTCGCCGAGTCCGAGCTGAGCTACATCGACGGCGAGGCCGGGAAGCTGGTCTATCGTGGCTACACGATCGAGGACCTGGCCGAAGGAGCGACCTACGAGGAGGTGCTCTACCTGCTCTGGAACGGTTCGCTCCCGACGCGGGACGAACTCGAGGCGTTCACCGACTCGATGTCGACCGAGCGGGCGGTCGACGACTACGTACTCCGGACGCTCGGAGACCTGGCCGACGCGGGCGAGCGTCCGATGGCCGCGCTCAGGACCGCCGTCTCGATGCTCTCGGCCAGCGAACCCGAGGCCGACGCCGACCCCGAGGACCTCGAGGCCAGCCGGCGGAAGGGCCGCCGGATCGTCGCCAAGATTCCGACGGTGCTGGCGGCCTACGACCGCCTCCGCCGGGGCGAGGAGCCTCTCGACCCCCGGGAGGACCTCAGCCACGCCGGGAACTTCCTGTACATGCTCACCGGCGAGGAGCCCAGCGACGTGGCCGAGGAAACCTTCGACATGGCGCTGACGCTCCACGCCGACCACGGGCTCAACGCCTCGACGTTCACCTCGATGGTCATCTGCTCGACGCTGGCGGACGTCTACTCGGCCATCACCGGCGGCATCGGCGCGCTCTCCGGGCCGCTCCACGGCGGCGCCAACCAGGACGTCATGGAGGCGCTACAGTCGCTCGACGAATCCGGGAAGACGCCCCTGGAGTGGATCGAGGACAAGGTCGAGGCCGGCGAGCGTCTCCCGGGCTGGGGCCACGGCGTCTACGAGACCAAAGACCCGCGGGCGAAGATCCTCCAGTCCAAGCTCGAGGACCTCTCGGAGGACGACGGCGAGGCCAAGTGGCTCGACTACACGACGACCATCGAAGACTACCTCACGAACGAGGTCGGCCTGCCCGAGAAGGGCATCGCGCCGAACGTCGACTTCTACTCCGGGTCGGTCTACTACAAGCTGGGCATCCCGGTCGACATGTACACGCCCATCTTCGCGATGGCCCGCTCCGGCGGCTGGCTCGGTCACGTACTCGAATACCAGGCGGACAACAAGCTCATCCGGCCCCGCGGCCGCTACGTCGGCCCCGACGGCCTGGAGATCACGCCGATCGACGAACGGTAACTCGGTCTCTCCGCCGCACTAGATTTCCATTCCGACAGCTCGACTTTCTTCGAACGCCGACAGCACGGTTGCGTTTGCCGCTTTTGTTAGATACAACGAGAGTGGATACCATCACCCCCTGTGGACATCGCAGGCGATTCAGGGAGCGAGTACTGTTCCCTGCACGACCGACAACACGGGACGGGTTATCGCGGTTCGTAGACGAATATCCACCCGTCGGCCCGCAGGGCAACCTTGTAACCGTCGTACATGAAGGTCACAGCTCCCGATTGCTCGCGCTGATGATTGTTCACCCCCGGCGGCCCGAAGAACGTCTCTTCGATGGACTGTGCGTCGATAGAGTCGTACAGGGGTGGCATCTCCGCGCGGTTCGTTGGGTCAACGTCTTTGGCCTCTGCGATGGCGTAGACGAGCGCAGTCGCGAGTTCGCGGTTTTCTTCGCGGTCGTAATGGAGCTGATTTACCTGGACCCACTGGTCGGTATCGACGTGCACGGGAGATTCTACCTGTTCGAAGTCTCCGACCGTCGTGTCTCCACTGGGTGCAACCGTTCCGTTCTCCTCGTCGCCTGGGTCGCCGTGATTATTTCCGTTCTGCGTCATGCTGTTGCCGGGCGTGTGTCTCCTGTCGGCTATCTTCTTCACCACCAGCGTGGCCAAGCACCGCCTTCACCTGGTCGGTGTACACGGCTCGAACTACGATATCCTCGTCCTCCTCGTATTCGACGACACCCAAATCAGCGAGCTTGGGAATGTGTGAGTGATAGAGCGAGGTGTGGATTTCTGCGCGCTCGTCGTCGCTGACTGCACCGGGAGATTTGTCGTTTTCCCACGCAGCGATTTGGGTTGCCAGTTCAGGCAGCGTCGCCGTGGGAGCTCCGTTGACGAGCGAGTAGAGGAGATACCGCCGACGGGGATGGCCAAGGGCGGTGAACACTTCGTCGAGTTCGAGGAGGGCTTCGGGCGAACTGAACGATAGTTGCCTGGACTCGTCGCTCGAGTCCGGCCCTGCGTTCGTCTCATCCGGGGGGTCGTCAACCATATTTAAAAATACTATCGAATATCAATAAGCCGTTCGTGCAGTTGATGTTCTGGCAGTGACGATGTGGCGTTCAATATCTATCCTGTTTCGTCTTCCTGACCCCGCAGAGCATCCGGTGGCGACCTACTGTGTGATTTCGTTGAATTGGCGCTCTCGTACTCACAGATGGTTTATGAGCGGATGGGCCAAACACGGAGGCGTCACCATGGCTGACGTCTTCGTCTACGGCACCCTGACCGACGCAGACCGGGCAGCCACCGTACTCGAAGATTTTTCCTACGAAGGCAGCGCCACGCTCGACGGCCTCCGGCGGGTCGACGGCGAATACCCGACGCTCGTACCGGAGGGATGCGTCGAAGGGCGCATCCTCCGAACGTCCCAGACCGACCGCCTCGACGCCTACGAGGGGGTCGACCGGGGACTGTACGTCCGGGTATCCATCCCGACAGCGGACGGCGAGACAGTCGAAACCTTCGTCGGCGACCCCGACCCCCTCGGTGTCGCAGTCGACTGGCCTGGCGAGGGCCCGTTCGAGGACCGGGTCCGGCGCTACGTCGAGAACTCGGACGTCCGGGTCGTCTCCGACTGAGCCAGCGACCACCTCTCGACCCGTAACTCCACCCCGTCGCCCGCCGGTGGTTTATATACTCAGACGCCCGTCCGACGACCGTCAGACGGGCCGACGACGGGCTCGCTGTCTTGCGGTTACACTTTCGGTCTGTCCGACGTAGCTTTAAGTACTACAACGCCAACGCTTCGCTTGCAGTCGCGGTGACTGTCACGCGCTCCCCCTCTCCCTCAAACATAACACCCAGCCCCGGGTAGAGAGTTCTATGCTGGATCTATCCGACGTACTTGCGGCCCGGGACCGGGTAGCCGAAACCGCCCGGCACACGCCACTGGAGTATTCCCACACCTTCTCCGCGATGACCGGCGCGAACGTCCACCTCAAACAGGAGAACCTCCAGCGGACCGGCGCCTTCAAGATCCGCGGCGCCACGAACCGCATCGCGACGCTGTCCGAGGCCGACCGCCAGGCGGGCGTGGTGACGGCAAGCGCCGGCAACCACGCCCAGGGCGTCGCCCTGGCGGCCTCCCGCATCGGCGTCGACGCGACGGTCGTCATGCCCGAGAACGCCCCCATCTCGAAGGTCCAGGCGACCCGCCACTACGGCGCCGAGGTCGAACTCCACGGCGAGGACTACGACGCCGCCGCCGAGCGAGCCCACGAGATCGAAGAACGCGACGGGAAGTACTACCTCCACGCCTTCGACGACTGGGAAGTCATGGCCGGCCAGGGCACCATCGGCCTGGAGATCCTTGCCGACCTGCCGGGCGTCGAAACCGTGGTGGTTCCAATCGGCGGGGGCGGCCTGATCAGCGGCATCGCGACGGCGATCAAGGGCAAACAGCCCGACGTCCGCGTCGTCGGCGTCCAGGCCGAAGGGGCGGCGAGCGCCGCCCAATCGCTCCAGAAGGGGCGGGTCGTCGAGCGTGACGCCGTCGACACGATCGCGGACGGCATCGCCACCCGTGCCATCGGGGACAAGACGTTCCAGGTGATCGACGAGTGCGTCGACGAGGTGGTGACGGTCTCCGACGACGAAATCGCCGTCGCCGTGACGCGTCTCCTCGAGCGGAGCAAGACCCTCGTGGAGGGGGCCGGCGCGGTCCCCCTCGCAGCCATCCTGGAGGGGGCGTTCGAGTACGGCGAGGGCGAGACAGTCGTTCCCGTCCTCTCGGGGGGCAACATCGACCTGAACACGCTGACGACGGTGATCGTCAGGGGGCTGGTCGGGACCGGACGGTACCTCCGCCTCCGGACGGTGCTGGAAGACAGGCCCGGCGCCCTCGAACGGGTCGTCTCGATCCTCTCCGAGCAGGGCGCCAACATCTACGCCATCCAGCACGACCGCACCTCGCGGGACGTCGCGATGGACGACGCCGAGGTGGAACTCGACCTGGAGACCCGGGGCCACGACCACGTCGCCGAGGTAGTCGCCGCGCTGGAAGCGGCCGGCTACGAGGTGGACGTGCTGGTCTAACCGAGCGGCCGCGTCGCCGAATCCCGCATTATTCGTAGGTGGCCAGGTGACCGCCGTCGAAGGTGAGGTCGCCGCCGTTGAGGTGCTGGCCGTGCTCGGAGAAGCCGAAGGTAAACAGGTTGGCCACGTCCATCGGCTTCATCATCTCTTTGACCCGTGCCTGGCCGAGCATCACGTCCTCGACGACCTCCGTCTCGCTGATCCCGCGTTCCTGGGCTGTGTCGGGGATCTGGTTCGTCACGAGGGGCGTACTGACGTAGCCCGACGAGACGCTAAAGGACCTGAGCGTGCCGCCGCCCTCCGCGGCGATGGCTGCGGTGACTCCCCGCACGCCGAACTTCGCGGCGTGGTAGGCCACTTTGTCCTGCGTGGCGATGTGGCCGTGGATCGAGGACATGTTGCCGATGGCACCGACGCCGTCGTCGGTCTCCCGGATGTGCGGGATGGCGTGCTTGGCAAGCAGGAACGGCGCCCGGAGCATTACGTCGATGAGCAGGTCGAACTTCTCGGTGGGAAAGCTCTCGACGGGCGAGATGTGCTGGAGGCCGGCGATGTTGGCGACGTAGCGCAGGTCCCCCAGTTCGGCCCCGGCCTCGACGATGGCCTCGACGTCCGCCTCCGCTGCCAGGTCGCCCACGACAGTCTCGATGGGCCCGCCGACGCCCAGCTCCTCCGCCTTCTGTACCGTCTCGGACAGCCCGTCCTCGTCGACGTCCGTCGCGACAACGGTCAACCCGTTGTCGGCCAGGGCGACTGTCGTCGCACGGCCGATGCCGGACCCCGCACCCGTGACGATGGCGACCGACTCCCCCGTGAATCGGTCGTCGTCCACGGTTAGTACGTCGTCCAGAGACAGCTCCGGCGGCTCGGTTACGTCCGATGTCATGCGTTGTGGTCATCTTCCGCCGAAGTCCGTAAAAAGGTGCAGCTTCACGTATGACCCCTGGCGGTTTCCCGCCTCGGGCTGTGGTTTCATGACGGCTCCCCTCGTCCACGGAGGTATGAAACGCACCGTCAGCACCGACGACGCCCCCGCAGCCGTCGGGGCGTACAGCCAGGCCACGACGACCGACGACCTCGTGTTTACGGCCGGTCAGATTCCCATGACCCCGGAAGGCGACCTGCTCGATGGCGCCGACGTGGACGTCCAGACCGAACAGGCCCTCGAAAACGTCGCTGCCGTCCTCGACGCCGCCGGCGCCGGCATGGACGACGTCCTCAAGGTGACGGTCTACCTGGCGGACATCGACGACTTCGATGCGATGAACGACATCTACGAGACGTTCTTCGACGACGAGCCGCCTGCGAGAAGCGCCGTCGGCGTCGCCGACCTCCCCAAGGGCGTGGCCGTCGAGATAGAGGCCGTCGCCGCGAAGTGATGGACCGGGCGACAAAAGCGGCCCTGCTCTGGGGCGCCGTCGGGGGCTTCGCCTTCCTCGTGCTCGTCCAGGGCTACGAACTCCTGACGGACGAGGCCGTCGACGCTCTCGTGAAACTGGTCGTCGCCGTCGCGGTCGTGGCTCTCACTGCCGCCATCAGCGGAACTTTCCTCCACAAACAGGCGTAGGCCGAGGGCCGGTGGCGTCCCCGCCCGGAACGAAAGGCCTTAAGCGAACCCTCCCGCTATCCCGTACTGAGCCAGGATGGCCGAACGGTAAGGCGCACGCCTGGAAAGCGTGTTCCCTTTGGG
>CAZGAX010000125.1:0-11109 GCA_964523745.1 uncultured Halobacteriales archaeon
CGGCAGGGACACCCTCGTCGTCGCGCCGACCGGCACCGGCAAAACCGAGACGGCGATGCTCCCGATCTTCGACGCGCTCGTCCGGGACAACGACGAGCGACTAGCTCGGGGAGAAGGGCTACGATTCGGTATCGGCGCGCTCTACGTCACGCCGCTCCGGGCACTGAACCGGGACATGCGAGAGCGCCTCGACTGGTGGGGCGAGACGCTCGGGCTCGACGTGGACGTCCGTCACGGCGACACGACGGACTACCGGCGCCAGCAGCAGGCCGACGACCCGCCTGACGTCCTCGTGACGACGCCCGAGACGCTCCAGGCGATGCTGACCGGCGAGAAGCTCCGGACGGCCCTCGAAGACGTCGACCACGTCGTCGTCGACGAGGTGCACGAACTCGCCGCCTCGAAGCGCGGCGCCCAGCTGACCGTCGGGATGGAACGGCTCCGCGAACTCTCGGGGTCGTTCCAGCGCGTCGGCCTGTCGGCGACGGTCGGGGACCCGACCGAAGTCGGCCGCTTCCTGACGGGTGACCGGGGCTGCCAGGTGGTCGAGGTCGACCTGGGGAGCCGACTCGACCTCTCGGTCGAGAGTCCCGAAATCACGGAGGAAGACGAATCACTCGCCAGCGAACTCGTCACCGACGCCACCGTCGCGAGTCACGTCCGGGCCATCGACGACTTGGTGGCCGAACACGAGTCGACCCTCATCTTCGTCAACACCCGCCAGACGGCCGAAGCCCTCGGCTCCCGACTCAAGGAGTACGGGACAGACGTGGGCATCCACCACGGATCGCTGGCCAAGGACGCCAGAATCGACGTCGAAGAGCGGTTCAAGCAGGGTGATCTCGACGGCCTCCTGTGTACCTCCTCGATGGAACTCGGCATCGACGTGGGTCACGTGGACCACGTCGTCCAGTACAACAGCCCGCGCCAGGTCTGCCGGCTGCTCCAGCGCGTCGGACGAGCGGGCCACCGGCGGGACCTCGTGTCGTCGGGGACGGTCCTCACCAGCCACGCCGACGACATCCTCGAGTCGATGGTGATCACCAGACAGGCCCGGAACGGCGACGTAGAGCCTGCAGCGATCCACCACGGCAGCCTCGACACCGTCGCCAACCAGATCGCGGGCCTCGTCATGGACTTCGGAGAGATACGGGCTCCCCGGGCCTACGACGTCGTGACGCGAGCCTACCCGTTCGCCGATCTCTCCGAAGCGGCCTTCAAGTCGGTCGTCCGCGAACTGGCCGACAATCGGGTCATCTGGCTCGACGAGGACGACGACACCCTCGAGAAGCGCCGGGGCACCTGGCAGTACTTCTACCGGAACCTGTCGATGATCCCCGACGAGGCAACCTACGACGTCGAGGACGTAGCTTCCGGCCGGCGGATCGGCACCCTCGACGAGAAGTTCGTGGTCAACTTCGCCACCCCCGGCGAGATCTTCATCCAGAACGGCGAGATGTGGCGCATCACCAACGTCGACGCAGAAGAGGAGACTGTCACTGTCTCGCCCGTCGAGGATCCGGCAGGCGAAGTACCGTCCTGGACCGGGCAGGAGATTCCCGTGCCCGAAGACGTCGCCCAGGAGGTCGGCGAAGTCCGCAGCGTCGCAGGCCAGCAACTGCGCGGCGGCGCCGACGAAGGGGCGGTCGCCGACGACCTCTCTCGCCGCTACGAGACCGACCCGGAGACGATCACGGACGGTCTCGACAGGGTAGCCGACCACGCCGACGAGGACGGGCCGCTTCCCACGGACGACACCATCGTCGTCGAAGGAGCCGACCGCGCTATCGTCGTCAACGCCTGCTTCGGCCACACCGTCAACGAAACCCTGGGGCGACTCCTCTCGGCGTTGCTGGGACAGCGCGCCGGCTCGTCGGTCGGCATGGACGCCGACCCGTACCGGATCGAACTCGACGTCCCCCGAAACGTTCGGGCCGGCGACGTGGTCGAGGTGCTCTACGACACCGACCCGGCCCACGTCGAGGGCATCATCGAACTCGCGCTGAAGAACGCCGACGCGCTGAAGTTCAAACTGGCGCAGGTCGGCGCGAAGTTCGGGACCCTCAAGCGCTGGCGGGGCACCGGGCAGGCTCACTTCGGCCGCGACAGACTCGTCGACGCCCTCGAAGGCACGCCGGTCTACGACGAGGCGGTCCGCGAACTCCTCCACGAGGAGATGTCAATCGACGAGGCCGCCTCGGTCCTGGATCGGGTCCAGTCCGGCGACCTCGCCGTCGAGACGGTTCGTGGGCACACGCCTCTCGGGACCGGTGGGCGGAGTTCCGGGAGCGAACTCCTCACCCCGGAAAACGCCGACGCGAGCGTCATCGAGACGGTCAAGGAACGTCTGCAGAACGACCGCGTCATCCTGTTTTGCGTCCACTGCCGGGACTGGCAGACGAAAAAACAGGTTAGCAGGGTCCGCGACCAGCCAGAGTGTCCCGAGTGTGGCTCGACCCAGATCGCGGCGCTCAATCCCTGGGCGGACGAGGCCGTCGCCGCCGTTCGGGCCGACGACAAGGACGAGGAACAGGAAAAACAGACGAAGCGGGTCTACAGGTCGGCGAGTCTCGTCCAGAGCCACGGCAGGCAGGCAGTGATCGCACTCGCCGCTCGCGGCGTCGGGCCGCAGAACGCCGCCCGGATAATCAATCAGCTACGGGAAAACGAGGAGGACTTTTACCGCGACATCCTCCGTCGGGAACGCGAATACGCCAGGACCCGGTCGTTCTGGGAATAGCTGTTCACTCGTCCGTCTTCGCGCCGGCCAGCCGCCGGGCTGCCCACCAGTTCCCTACGAGACCGAGGACGGCAAAGAACGCAGCCGGGAACAGTACGAAAAGCTCAACCACGAACATGTCTCCGAGCAGGCCGGGGACGGTCCTGGTTCCGCCGACGACCGCCGTTTCGACGACCAACAGGCCGTAGCCGAGGACGGGAGCGACGAGGAGCAGCCCGGCGAGGGCGTAGAAGGCGTCTCCGAGGACGTCACTCGGCACCGGTTTCCGACCGAAGTGGATCGCAGTCCCGACCCAGAGCGAGGCGAAGATGAAAAACGCCGGCGTACCGTTCAGGGCCTCGACCGCCATCACGACGACGACCGTCGCGAAGAAGCTAACGAACAGGCTCGTTCCCACTGCAACGGGGGCTCGCATCCAGAGCGGAGCCCTGGGGGTCGAGACATCGGCAGTCGACGGTGATGCCGAGGGGTCGTAGTCGTCCGTCGGGCTGACGTCCGCGTCACTCGGCAGGGGTAGGTCGGCTTCGCAGTGCATGCAGTAACTGGCCGTCGCCGCGAGCGGCCCGTCGCACTCGGGACACCGGGGGTCGTCGGCGTCCCGCCAGGTACTCATTGGCCCCTTCTCTCGTGGCAAGCAATAGAACGTTTCCCCTCGCTGGTGGGATGGCGCGGACGAGTCGTCTACCAGGCTCACGAATCTATCCCCGGTGATCGGAGCTTATCCCGGGTTCTGGATGCTCGTATAACTATTTTCACCCACTGGGAACAGACTTCACTCATATACGCATCCGGTCCCAACCGCCGGATAGGGAAGCCGATCATGACAACGAAGCATTCGGGCGTCGACAGGCGAACCGTGCTGCAGGGCCTCGGGTCGCTCGCTGTGGCCGGTGCCATCGCGGGCTGTTCGACCGGCGGAACCGGTGGCGGTAGTGACGGAGGCAGCGGTAACAGTGAGGTCGACAACTACCTATCGAGCACGAGCAACTACGACTCCATCGTCGACGAGACCGGCAGTGACGACGTGACGGTCAAGGTCGGCGTCAAGGCTAACGGCGCCCACTACGGCTTCGGCCCGCCCGCCGTCAGGGTCGGGACCGGCACGACCGTCACCTGGGAGTGGACGGGCAAAGGAAACTCTCACAACGTCGTCCACGAGGGCGGCGCGTTCGAGTCAGAACTACTGATAGACGAGGGCGCTACCTTCGAGCACACCTTCGACTCGAGCGGGACCTACCTCTACTACTGTAACCCCCACAAGACGATGGGGATGAAAGGCGCCGTCG
This sequence comes from uncultured Halobacteriales archaeon, assembly GCA_964523745.1. Lineage (GTDB taxonomy): Archaea > Halobacteriota > Halobacteria > Halobacteriales > Haloarculaceae > CAZGAX01. Next base: position 4,027 of record CAZGAX010000125.1, read on the forward strand.
TCGTCGAGTAAGCGGGTCGATCCGGGATCGTTCGATGGATGCGCAGGGCTCGCGGCTCAGTCCGTAGCGGTCTCGGCGTCGCGCTCTGACACCCGGACGCCTTTCTCGGCCAGGTGACGCATCCGCTGTCTCGCGAACTCTTCCTCTCTGGTGCCCCGAGTAGCGAGGACGTACAGCCGTGCCCGGCCCGTCGGTCGCATCGTCCGGCCCGCCCGCTGGGCACCTTGGCGTCGCGACCCGCCGAGACCCGATGCGACGATGGCGAGTTCGGCGTTCGGCAAGTCGATCCCTTCGTCGCCGACGCGCGAGACGACTAGCGTGTGGAGCGTGCCGTTGCGGAACTGCTCGAACAGTTTCTCGCGGCGGTGGTGGGGCGTCTCGCCGCTGACGAACGGGACGTCGAGCCGGTCGGCCAGTTCTCGGCCCTGGTCGAGGTATTCGACGAAGACCAGCGCCCGTTCCTGGGGGTGGTCGGCCAGCAGCCGCTCCACTTCGTCCAGTTTGGCGGGGTTCGACGCCGCCACCTGCCTGCGTTCGTGGCCGTCGGCGCTGGTGTACTCGTTTGCCGTCTCCTCCGAGTCCCACGGGAGGAACCTGATCTGGACTTCCGGCTCGGCGACGTAGCCCGCTTCGAAGAGGGCGTCCCAGTCGGTGCCGATAGGCGGCCCGATGAGCGTGAAGATGTCTGCCTCCCGGTCGTCTTCTCTGACGGGGGTAGAGGATAGCCCGAGGCGATGGCGGGTCTGGAGGTCTGCGCTCCGCCGGTGCACCGGCGCCGGAATGTGGTGAACCTCGTCGTAGACGATGAGCCCCCACTCCCGACTGTCGAACAGCTGGCGGTGACGGTCCATGCCCGCCGTCCGGTAGGTTGCGATGGTGACCGGCCGGACGTCCTTGGTCCCGCCGTGATACTCGCCGACCTGGTCCGGTTCGAGACTGGTGTGAGCGAGCAGTTCGTCGCGCCACTGGCCGGCCAGTTCCCGCCCGGGAACGAGGATTAGCGTTTCGCCTTCGACGGCGGCGAGGATGCCCATCGCGGCGACGGTCTTCCCGCTTCCGGGCGGACCGACGAGGACGCCGGACCTGGTCTCGAGGAATCGCGACACCCACCCCGACTGGTAGTCTCGCAACTCGAGGTGGAAGTCGACGGGCAGGTCCTCCCCCGTTTCGAGGTCTCGCTCGTCGCGGACCGGGTAGCCCGCGTCGTACAGGATTCGCTTCACCGACGCGACCGCCTCTTCGGCGACCCAGCTCTCGGTTTCCGAGATCGGAGCCCGAAGCTGGTCGTCGTCGAGTTCCTGCCGGGCCACGTTGCCCATCAGTTCCGGCGTCTCGGCCTCCAGAACGGTGTAGCCGTCCTCGTGAGTGGAAAGCGTAAACTGGTTGGCCCGGCGCCACTGTTCGCCGATCCAGTCTTCGAGGTGATCGAACCGCTCGGGAAGCACCGACCGGACCGTCTCGAGCAGGTCCGAGAGCGAGTCGTACGGCGCCTGCCAGACGTCTTCCCGGCGGATCTCGTAGCGGTACGCGCCGGTTCCCGTCGTCGAGACCAGGTGGGCGAACTGGGAGAGCTGTGCGCGGGTGAACTGGGTCGGCTGGTCGACGACCACTTCTCTGGCGTCGGGAAAGACGATCACCCGTTCCCGGTCCGTCAACTGCGAGAGGTCGTCGGGGTACCAAACGACCGGGTCCCCGGACACGTCGAGGCGTTCGACCGCGCCGTCTTCGACGAGCGCCTCGAGTCTCTCGGTGGCCTCGTCCTGGGTCACGTCGGTGACCTGGGCGTACCGGGTCGCCGTGAGGAGCGGTCGGCCGACCGCTTCGAGCGCGTCGTAGAAGGCGTCGGCGGGAGAGTCGCGGTCAGAGACGTCGTCGTCCGGTGGTGTCACTGGGGGTTCGTTGGACCTGCGGTGGGAAACTGCTTACCATTCTCGCTGTCTCGACTAGCCCGATCGTAGAGCGGCGGAACTGACTAGACGTGACCCATGGGGTCGGAATCGTCGACTGCCTGGATTCCCTTGACCACCTGTTCGAGAATCTTGCGCTGGCTGCGACGGAGGTTCTTCGAGACGGCTGTCTTGGAAATGTCGAACTCGTCGGCCAGCGTCTGGAGGTCTGCGTCCCGGGGCCGCTCGAAGTAGCCCCGCGACACGGCCTTTTCGAGCGTCGCCCGCTCGACATCGGAGAGTTCCCGGCACCCGTCGAGGAACCCCGTCGCGACGTCGACGTTTTTGAGCACGTCGTAGTAGTCCACGAGGTCCACCGATTCCCGCGACTGGACGGAGAACTCGTTGTGTCGGTCGATGTCGCTCAGCGCCGTCTCGGCCACGTCGTCGCTGTCGAAGCCGACCCGCCACATCTCGCTCCCCTCTCGAATTTCGAACGGGCCGGTGATGTAGCCGTTGTTGTCCCGGATGGCTTCCATGGCCTTCGTCTCGCCGATCTTCGTCCGGATGAGTGCCTTCTCACCCTTTCGGCGCAACAGTTCGAAGTTCTCCATGTGGTCGTGTCCCCGGAGGTGGTCGAGTCCCCGGTCGAGTTCCCGCGACGTCGCACCCGTCGCCATGATGCGCGTCTCGAGGATGTTTTCCACCGCGTTGAAGTCCCACTGCTTCGTAAAGAAGGACACGTCGTAGTCCTCTGTCGTGTCAATGTATGGACAATCGTACTGGATCATGTCCATCTCTATCGATAACATCTTGCTGGTCACCCTGGGTTGAAACCTACCTTGGACGCCAGTCTGTTAAGGGTTGCCATCTCAAAGATTTAAGGTGTCACTTTACTTCAAATGCGAACGGAAGTAATTACCTCCTACCTTCGGTGCATTCAATCGTCTGCCATCTGAGGGAAGTAAGCACCGTCAGATCCCATCAAATAGATCGATACAGATTGGGAGGGCCGCTCCTCCGATTCGGGCCCGTATTGACGGAAACATAATATAATCGGCTATCCGCCGGCGAATTACGGAACCGGCGTCCCCGACGACCGAGGGAAAGAACTTTAGTGGTCGAAACTGAAGTTACTCAGTATACGAGTAACCATGGACGATGGAAACGAGGACCGAGCCCACCTCGAATCGGTTGCGGACGGCTGTGGCTGTGCCGAGGTCTGGGAGCACCTCAGCGAACGACGGGCAGACGACTGAACCGCCACCGACCACGCACCTTTTTCTCGGGGAGGCGTCTACACGTCGGTGATGGATGCCCCCGACGACGTCTGCGTCCTCGTACCGACGTACAACGAGGCGGAGACGATCGGCGAGGTGATCGAGCGATTTCGGGACGCGGGCTACGAGAACGTACTCGTCGCCGACGGGGGGTCGACCGACGGTACGCGGTCCATCGCGACCGACCTCGGGGCCACGGTGTTCGAACAGTCCGGGTCCGGCAAGGGCCAGGCCGTCCGCGAGGCGATCGACCGCATCGACGCCAGGTACGTGCTGATGGTCGACGGCGACGCGACCTACCGCCCGGAGGAGGCAGATCGGATGCTCGAACCCCTCCTCGACGGGCGGGCCGAGCACGTCATCGGGAACCGGTTTGCCGACATGGACCCGGCGGCGATGTCCCGGCTGAACCGCGCCGGGAACCGGCTCATCAATCGCGCGTTCCGGTTTATCCACGGCCGTGACCTGGCGGACATTCTCAGCGGCTATCGGGCGTTTACGCTCGACTCGGTCCGGCGCCTCTCGCTCACCGCGTCGGGCTTCGGTATCGAGACGGAGATGGCCGTCGAGTGTCTCAAACACGACGTCCGGACGGAAGTCGTCCCGATAACGTACGAACCCCGTCCGGACGATTCGGACACGAACCTTCGTCCGTTCCGTGACGGGGCGACGATACTGCTCACACTGTACCAGATGGCAAAGACGAACAATCCCCTGTTTTACTTCGGGAGCGTCGGCTCACTCAGTACCATTACCGGGCTCGTCATTGCGGCCTACGTCGCCGTCGAGTGGTTCACTCGCAGCATCTCACACGAGGTGCTCGCCGTCGTGGCAGGCGTGGCCGTGCTGTTCGGCGTCCAGTTGCTCATGTTCGGCGTCCTCTCTGACCTGATAGTCGCCATCAACCGGGAACAGACCCGGCAGCTGGAGCGGCTGGCGACCGAACTGAGCGGGGTCGACTCCTCGCGCGTCGAGGCGCCGATGGAGCCGGCCGACAGCGACTCGCCGTCGGCTCCGGAGACGGATACCTCGAACGAGGACGTCACCGCAGAGCCGAGCGACCGGAGTTGAAACGGGACGAACGAGCCGTACCGGCCCGGTTCGAGCGGCGCCACTAGAACGGGACGAGCGACCGGAGTTGCGCGAGGATGTTGTTCGAGACGGCCGCTCGCTTCTCCTCGAAGACCGGATGCAGGGCGTTGAGGAGGTCCTGCTCGGAGTGGAACTGCCGGCGGTCGCTGAGTTCGAGCGCCTCGCGGAGCGTCATCTCGGACCCGCCGGCGTCGACCGGGATCGAGAGGTCACCGTGAGCCGCCGCGAGGTCGTCGGCGGCCACCGGAAACTCCAGGTCGACGGACTCGAGTTCGGCGTCGAGTGCGGCGATCCCGAACTCGACGACGTCCGGTCCATCGTCGACGTCGTCCGACGGCGGCTGAACACCCATCGTATCCACCAACGGCCGGCTATGCCGAAAATCCTGTCGGTCACCGATCGTCTCCGATCCAGTCGTCGCCCCACTCCTGGACGGCGCGAAACACCGGCGTCAGCGCCGCCCCCTTCTCGCTCAGCCGGTAGAACGTCGCCACCGGTGCGTCCTCCTCGACCCGGCGTTCGACGAGCCCCAGGTCCTGGAGGTCGGCCAGGACTCGCGACAGGGTCCGGGCGTTCGCGCCGATCGACCGCTTGAGTTCGTTGAACCGCATCTCGCCCTCCCCGAGCCGGTAGAGGACCACCACCCGCCACCTGGAGCCGATCTGTTCGAACGTCGTTACGAGCGTGTTCGCGTCACCCACCACCTGGGCCGTGCCAGTAGATCCCATAGCCTCACCTGCCCGACACTGTGACCAGGGCCGACAAATAGGTTCGGTTTTGGATATTTCGATAGCCGTGACACCACGACCGGCTCCGTCCGCACCGGCGGCTGCTAATTTCTGTACAAGTGACACGAAGGGCATCGTCCCCGTACCGGCCACGTACCGTCCCCGACAGGTCTATGGGCGTGCCGGTGAACCTTCCGGCAATGGTGTCGGCCGTCGCCGGAGTGTCGCTCGCGGTCCTGAGTCTCCTGGGCGTCGGCGTGGTCGGACTCGTCGCACTGGTAATCCTCTGGCATCTCGGCGCCGGGTCCACCCTCGCCGTCCTCCGCAGACGGTTCGTCCTCGGCGTTCCGTGGGGCACGGTGCTGGTCGTCCTCGGCATCGTCGGCGTCTACCTGTTCGTCCAGGACGCCTGGGGAAACCTGCGAAACCCGCTCGTCGTGCCGTTCCGGGCCTGGTCGTACGGCTACCCGCTCGGCATGCTGACGGCGGCGTTTTCCCACGCCGACCTCTGGCACGTCACGGGAAACCTCCTGGCGACGGTCGTGTACGCACCGATAGTCGAGTACGTCTGGAGCCACTACCCGACGAGGCGCGGGTCGGAGTCCTTTGCCTCGTGGGTCACCAATCCGTTCGGTCGCATCGGCGTCTTCGTGGCTGCCGTCGTCGTGGTGGGACTCCTGACGAGCCTGTTCGTCCCGGGACCGGTCATCGGCTTCTCGGGCGTCGTCTTCGCCCTCATCGGGTTCGCCCTGGTCACCCGCCCCATCACCGCCGTCGTCGCCCTCATCGGCGTCAGGGTCGTTCGCGTGGCCTACCTGTCGCTCATCGAGCCGGTGGCGACGGTGTCGGCCGGTCCCGAGTACGTCACCCCGTGGTGGGCGGGCATTGCCATCCAGGGCCACGCCTTCGGGCTACTCGTCGGCGTACTGCTGGCCGTCGCCCTGCTTCGCCGCCGTGACGAGTCGCCGGCAGTCGGCCGCGTGTGGCTCGCGGCGCTGCTGGTCGCCGTCTCCGAGTCGCTGTACGCCTTCTACTGGTACGCCGGCGCCGAGCGGTACGTGCTGTTTCGGGCCGCCGGACTGGCCATCGTGCTCCTTATCGCGACGGTCGTCGCGGCGTCCGTCGCAGACGGCGACAGGCAGCTGGTCCCGAGAGTCGACCTGCCGGTCAGAGTCGCCGCGACGGCGCTCGTCCTCGTCGGTATCATGGCCATCGGGCTCGTCGCCGTCCCCCACAACCTCGCCGACGTCGGGCCCAGCGACGACCTGGACCGTGACGTCACGATTCGCGACTACACGATCGGCTACGCCGAACAGGTCGAACACGGGTACGTCGGAGCGATAGAGGTACCGTTCGACCTCGAACCGGCTCCGCCGAACGCGAGCGGCGTCGTCGTGACCAGCGACGAGCGCAACGCCTGGGTGATAGCCGTCTCGTCGGGCCGTCTTGCCTTCGAGGGCAAGACGAACGTCTCGGTGGGCGGCCTCGGCTGGCGCGAACGCGTCGTCGCCAACCGAACCACCTGGAACGTGGTCGACGGGGGCGATACGTACAAGGTCTACCTGCGGCGGGCCGGCGAACCTCGCCGGCTCGTCCACCGGGCCGACCCGGTACCGGTGCCGGGTACCTACGCCGGCCGAAACGTCTCTCTCGCGCCGACGGCCACGGGGTACGAGGCGGTCGTCGAACGCAACGGCTCGACGCTCGACCGGGGCCCCATCCCCGAGTCTGACCGGCTGGTCGTCGTCGGCGGTCTGGGCTTCGAGCGCACCGGACGGGACCTCTACGTCGTTCACAACCGGACTCGCGTCCGGATCGCCGAATTCCGGTTGAAGGGTCGGCCGGACTGACCCCTCGACGGCCGGCCGTTTCGCTCAGCCGGTCCACTCGATACGGAAGACTTCGGCGTCGATAGTCCGGCGGTCTGCCTCGTGGTGGTCGAACTGGCGCGGCAGATCGAACTCGGCCTGGAAGGCGTGGGTGACCTCGCCGCCGTTGTCGGTCGCGAATGCCTCGACGAACTCGTCGCTCTCGGCGTTGTGGATGGAGTACGAGACGTCCGCGATCGTTGCGGCGGTCTCGAGGAACTCCCGGTCT
>CAZGAX010000126.1:0-11086 GCA_964523745.1 uncultured Halobacteriales archaeon
TGGTCCGGGTGTACACCGACGCCGGCGTCGTCGGCACCGGCGAGGCCTACTGGGGCGCCGGCGTTCCCGAACTGATAGAACGGATGAAGCCGTTCGTCGTCGGGGAGAATCCGCTCGACGTCGACCGGCTGTACGAACACCTCGTCCAGAAGATGTCCGGCGAGGGCTCCATCGAGGGCGTCACCGTCACGGCGATCTCGGGCATCGAGGTGGCGCTGCACGACCTCGCCGGCAAGATCCTCGAGGTGCCTGCCTACCAGCTGCTGGGCGGGAAGTATCGCGACGAGGTCCGGGTGTACTGCGACTGTCACACCGAGGCGGAGGCCGATCCAGACGCCTGTGCCGACGAGGCCGAGCGGGTCGTCGAGGACCTGGGCTACGACGCCCTGAAGTTCGACCTGGACGTCCCGTCCGGCCACGAGAAAGACCGGGCGAACCGCCACCTCCGGCCCGGCGAGATCCGCCACAAGGCCGAGATCGTAGAGCAGGTCACCGAGCGAGTGCGGGACAGGGCCGACGTGGCCTTCGACTGTCACTGGACGTTCTCGGGAGGGAGCGCCAAACGGCTCGCCGCGGCTCTCGAAGACTTCGACGTTTGGTGGCTAGAAGACCCGGTGCCGCCCGAGAACCTGGAGGTCCAGCAGACCGTCACCGAGTCGACCACGACGCCTATCGCCGTCGGGGAGAACCGCTACCGCGTCACCGAACTCCGTCGCCTGGTCGAGGACCAGGCCGTCGACATCGTCGCGCCGGACCTGCCGAAGGTCGGCGGGATGCGCGAAACCCGGAAGATAGCCGACGTCGCCAACCAGTACTACGTCCCGGTGGCGATGCACAACGTCGCCTCGCCGGTCGCGACGACGGCCGCCGCCCACGTCGGGGCCGCCATCCCGAACGCGCTGGCCGTCGAGTACCACTCCTACGAACTCGGCTGGTGGGCCGACCTCGTCGAGGAGGACGTCATCGAGGACGGCCGCATCGAGGTACCCGAAGCGCCGGGTCTCGGCGTCACGCTGGACCTCGACACCGTCGCCGAGCACCTGGTCGACGGCGAGACGCTGTTCGACGAAGCATGACGGGGGACCAGCCGCCGCCGGCCGCTGGCGGCAGCGCCACGGAGCCGCCCGATCTCGTGACGTTCGGGGAGACGATGCTCAGGCTGTCGACGCCGCCGGGCGAGCGCCTGGAGACGACGACCTCACTGGCGGTCCACGTCGGCGGCGCCGAGAGCAACGTCGCGGCGGCGGCGTCCCGCCTCGGCCTGGAAACGGCCTGGTTGTCGAAGCTCCCCGACTCGGCGCCGGCCCGCCGCATCCTCGCTACCCTTCGCCAGCACGGCGTCGACCCCCGGGTCGCCCGGGGCGAGGGTCGGGTCGGGACCTACTACCGCGAACCGGGAGGCAAGCCACGCGGCACGACGGTCCACTACGACCGCGACGGGGCCGCCGTACGGACGGCGACGCCCGACGACCTCGACGTGGACGCCGTCGAGGAAGCCGCCGCGTTCTACACGTCGGGTATCACGCCGGCGCTGTCGGCCCAGGTCGCGTCGACGACCCGGACGCTGCTGGAGCGGGCCCGCGACGCCGGGACGCTGACGGCCTTCGACCTGAACTACCGGTCGAAACTCTGGTCGCCGGAGGCCGCCCGGACGGAGGTACGTGACCTCCTGGGGCTCGTCGACGTGCTCGTGGTCGCCGAGCGGGACGCAAATCGGGTTCTCGACCGCACCGGCGAACCGGGCGACGTCGCCGCCGGGCTGGCCGACGAGTACGGCCACGAGACCGTGGTCCTCACCCGCAGCGAGGACGGCGCGCTGGCCTACCACGACGGGAGCGTCACCGAGCGGGCCGGCGTCCCGACCGACGCCCACGACGCCGTCGGCAGCGGCGACGCCTTCACCGGTGCGTTCCTGGCGAAGCGACTCCAGGGCGGGTCCGTCCCCGAGGCGCTGGAGTGGGCGACCGCTGCCGCCTCGCTGACCATGACCATAGACGGCGACGTCGCGGTGCTGACGCCGGCCGAGGTCGAATCTGTGCTCGACGGCGAGGGCGAGGGCATCGAACGATAAGCACTCTGTCAAGCCGTCCGAAGAGCGTGTTGACGGATTCGTGACCAATCACAACTTCTAAGCGTTTATTTTTCGAATTGAACACGATCGGTATGGAACGCCCAGCACTGGAAGACGTCGATGTCGTGGTCGCGACCATCATCCCGGAAACCGAACTGGCCGCGCTGCAGGCCAGCTTCGGCATCGACCCGGGGTCGGACCACGACGAAGCGGTCCAGGACAACTATATTTGGCTCACCGCGGTCGACAACAGCGAGTACGGGACGTTGACGGTCGCAATTGTCTGTCTCCCCAAGGGCGTCTTGGCGGCCCAGAACGCCACTCAGGCTATCCTGGGCCCGACATCGTCACTGTCGCCTGACCTGGCGTTGCTCGTCGGGACTGCCGGTGGCAGGGACCGGACGTCGAATGGAGATCTGGTCGTTTCGACCGACGGCGTCGTGTACTACGAGCCAGAATCGGACGACGTTCGTCCCGACTGGGAGTATCTCGAACGCCCCCTCAAGCGGGAAGTCGAAGTCCAGTTCAACAGCCGCCAGATGAAAGAACTGGGTCTACTCGACGAGTACGAGGCGTCTCTGACTGCGCTCGAGACCGCGACGAGCGAAATTGACGTTGCTGATGAGGCACGAAGCGTCGATCCATCCATTAGCTACAAGGCGGTCGCAAGCGGAGAGAAAATTCTGGACGACACGACGCTTGAAGACGTCGCAGCCGGCAAGGGCCAGGTTTACGCGGCGGAAATGGAGGGATTCGGATTCGCCCGAGCCTGTGCCAGTAACGAGTGTGACTGGCTGGTCGTTCGCTCGATATCGGATCGGGGCGATAGGGACGAACGGAAAGCCTGGGCGCTTCCTGCAGCTGCGATGGCGTCCTCATTCGCGAAACTGTACCTCCAACACGCAGACGTCCCGTTTGAATCGGATGACGAAGAGCAGGAGGTCGAGCCCGAATCTCTCTACAGCAGAAAGAAGATTCCGGACCTGATGGCGGAAAAACTCCAGCGGGACCACGGCATTGATATCTCCTCCGTCGATTTCGATCTCGAACTCACGATCAACGACCTCGAACGGATCTGTGACATCTCCCACGGAGACAAGTCTCGCGACGACATTCGGGCAAAGCTTCGAAAGGCACGGTCATACGCCTACGAGGAAAAGTATGGCAAACGGTCGAAAGACGAGGACGAACGCTTTACGGTCATCGGGTTCGAGCAGTGGAAAGGCGAGTTTCAGAACACGCTGGCGGACGCTGGCATCTCCAACATGCGAGGGGACGACGTGCTCGTCGTCGGTGTGGGTAATGGCCGCGAAGTCGAAGCGTTCTTCTCCGGAGCTGACACGATCACCGGCGTAGACATCTCTCAGGAGATGCTCGATACAACAGCGAGCCGTTTTCAGGACCTTCAGTTGTACCAGTGTAACGCCGAGAACCTCGCCTGCATCGAGTCGTCGTCCAAGGACGTGTACATCTCTCTCCGGACCTTCCAGTCGACGTTGCTGGACGTGAAGGAGGCGATTTTCGAGGCAGGCAGAGTGTTGCGTACCGGCGGAACGATCGTGCTCTCGGTCCCGTACATCTTCTACAACTCGGAACGCGACGAGGTGGTGCAGGGACTGCTTAGGTCGCCAAACAGTGACAAGCTGGATCCGCATCTACCGTACGAAGTGGCTGACGACATCCGGAGGATTCTGGACCGGTTTATGTTCGATGACGTCAAAATTCGGACCGGTGGCGTGGAGATCTACGTCTACGGGCAACGACAGTGACGACGCTACTTCGATTGCCTATTCCGTATCTGACGGCGGTGAGCGACTGCTTAAAACACGTCTGCACCCCAGAGGCTAGAAAATTAATACATCTTTGAGTAAACTTCTTTACGCTGGCGTCCCAAGCGACTGCCATGGCAATGGCGAGTGGACGACACGGGGGCCACCTGTACATCGACGGCCGCTGGGAGAAACCGACCGACGTCATCTCGGTCGACGACCTGGCGGACGGCGGGAGTTTCGCGGTGGTCGCCGCAGCGACACCCGACGAGGCCCGGGACGCGCTCCGGGCGGCGGACGGCGCCGAGCAGGAACTGCGAGAAACGACTATCGTCGAGCGAGCAACCTGGTGTGAGGAGATCGCGGCGGGCATCGAGGACCGCGAGGAAGACCTGGTGGACGTCATCGTCCGGGAGGCCGGCAAGCCGGTATCGAGCGCCCGGTCGGAGGTCGCCGCGGCAGCAGAGCGCTTCCGGCGGGCCGCGGCGGAGGCCCGGAACACGAGAGGCGAGTACCGCGAGGGAACCACGGCGGGTCACGAGGGCTGGGAGGCCATCGTCCGGCCGGAGCCCGTGGGGACGGTGCTGTGCATCACGCCGTACAACTATCCCCTGGCGACGACGGCGCTCCAGGTCGCCCCGGCGCTGGCGGCGGGCAACAGCGTCGTCCTGAAGTCCTCGACGAAGACGCCGGTGTCCGGCGCGATCCTCACGGAGATCGTCGCCGACACCGGGGTTCCTGCGGGCGGGTTCAACTTCGTCCCGGGGCCGGCCAGCGAGGTCGGCGACGTCCTGGCGGGCGACGACCGCGTCGACGCCATCGCGATGACTGCCTCCTCCTCGGCCGGCAAGCACGTCGCCGAGACCAGCGGCATGGTCGAACTCCACATGGAACTGGGCGGCAACGCGCCGGCCATCGTCTTCCCGGACGCCGACATCGACGAGGTCGGGACGGCCTGTGCGAAGGGGTCGTTCAAGTACGCCGGCCAGCGCTGCTCGGCGGTTTCCCGGGTGCTGGCCCACCACGAGGTCCACGACGCCGTCGTCGACCGGATCGACGCCGCGATGGACGACTGGCAGGTCGGCGACCTCTTCGACGAGTCGACGACCGTGGGCCCGCTCATCTCGACCGACCAGGCCGACTACGTCGAATCGCTCGTCGACGACGCCGTCGACAGGGGCGCGACGCTGGTCCGTGGCGGCGACCGCGACGGCCGGACCTTCGAACCGACGCTCCTCGCAGACGTGCCCCACGACGCCCGGATCGTCCACGAAGAACAGTTCGGCCCAGTCGCCGTCGTGACGGCCTTCGAGGACGAGGCGGCGGCCCTCGGACTGGCCAACGGCGACGACTACGGACTGGACGCGGCGGTGTTCACGGCCGACCACGACCGGGCGATGCGCGTCGCCGACCGACTGGAGGCCGGCGCCGTCCGCATCAACGGCGCCCCCTCCCACGGACTCGGCGACATCCCCTTCGGCGGCGTCGGCGACTCGGGCATCGGCCGCGAGGGCATCGACACCACTATCGAGGCGTTCACGACCACCAAGTCGGTCATCCTCTGAGTCCTGGTGGTCGGGCCTCTCAGTTCTCTAACTCAACTGCGAGTAAATATAATTAAGTACGACGGGGCCGTTCCACCGATGATGGCTGTGTACGGCGGTGTCGACGTGGGCGCGACGAACGTTCGCGCCGTCGTCGGCCACCGCACCGGCGTGACTGGTCGCGCAAAGCGGGCGACGCCGCACGAGGAAAGCGGCATCGCGGTAACAGAGGCGGTTCTCGACGCGCTCCGGGAAGCGTGTGCGGCGGCCGGCGTCGAACCCGACCGGCTGGAGGCCGTCGGCATCGGGGCCGTCGGCCCGCTCGACCTCGCGGCGGGGGCGATCGGCTCGCCGGCGAACCTGCCGGCCGACGTCGAGCGAATCCCGCTGACGGGACCGGTCGCGGAGCTCGTCGACAGCGACCGGGTCACCCTCCACAACGACACCGTGGCCGGCGTCGTCGGCGAGCGGTTTTTCAGCGAGCGTAACCCCGACGACATGCTCTACCTGACGATCTCCTCGGGCATCGGCGCCGGCGTCTGCGTCGACGGCGAGATCATCGGCGGCTGGGACGGCAACGCCGGCGAGATCGGCCACCTGACGCTAGACCCGGCCGGGGCGATGACCTGTGGGTGTGGGCAGCCGGGCCACTGGGAGGCTTACTGCTCCGGGGCGAACATCCCGGCCTACGCCCGCCACCTCCACGACGGCGAGGAGACGGCTCTCCCGCTCGGCGACGAGGACTTCGACGCCGCCGACGTCTTCGCCCACGCCGACGCCGACGACTTCGCCCGGCGGGTCGTCGGTCGGGTCGCGGAGTGGAACGCGTACGGCGTCGCCAACCTCGTGGAAGCGTACGCTCCCCTCGTCGTCTCCGTCGGCGGCGCGGTCGCGCTCAACAATCCAGAGTACGTCCTCGACCCGCTTCGCGACCGCGTTCCGGACCTGGTGTTCAACAACGTCCCCGAGATCCGCCTGACGGGCCTCGGCGAGGACGTCGTCGTGAAGGGGGCCATGGCCGCCGCGATGACCGGCGGGACCGGCGACCCGGCGGCCGTCGCGTCTCCCGACGCCAGCGGTCCGTAGCCGGCTAGCCGGTGTTTTTCATCCCGGCGGCGATGCCCTTGACGGTCAGTCGGAGCGCCCGGTCGGCCGCGGACTCGTCGTCGACTGCGGACTCGTCGTCGGCCCGGTCGAGGAGCCGGACCTGGAGGCGGTTCAGCGGGTCGACGTAGGGGTTGCGCCGCCGGAGGTTTTCGGCCAGCCAGTCGCGCTCGACGAGCCGATCCCGGCCGGTGATGGCCAGCACGAGGTCCCTGGAGCGCGCTGCTTCGGCGCGAATCGTGGGGAAGACCGATTCGCGGACGTCGTCGTCGGCGAGGTCGGCGTACTCGGCGGCCACGTCGAGGTCCGTCCGGGCGAGGGCCATCGCTGCGTTGTCGACCGTGGTGCGGAAGAACGGCCAGCTCGCGTACATCTCTCGGAGCGTCTCGAGGTCTCCGCCGTCGTCCAGGTAGGCGTCGAGGCCGGTCGCCAGCGAGTACCAGCCCGGGACGATACACCGGGCCTGGGTCCAGGCGAACACCCAGGGGATCGCCCGCAGGTCCTCGACGGTTCGCTCGCCCGACCTTGAGGCCGGCCGGGATCCGAGGTTGAGGTCCTCGATGACGGTGATCGGCGTCGCCTGCTCGAAGAAGGCGAGGAAGCCGGGCGTTGCCAGCAGGTCGCGGTAGGCCGCCCGGGCGGCGTCGCTCGCCGTCTCCATCGCCTCGCGCCACGCCGCCGGCACGTCGTCCTGCGGGTCGACGAGCGCGCCGTGGCGGGCCCGGACCTGGGCGTTCAGCATCTGTGCCAGTTCGCGCCGGGCGACGTCGGGGTTGGCGTACTTCTCGGCGATGGCCTCGCCCTGCTCGGTGAACTTGACCGACCCCGTGACGGTCTCGTCCGGCAGCGCCAGGAGGGCGTCGTTCATCGGCCCGCCGCCCCGGGAGATCGAGCCGCCACGCCCGTGGAACAGCCTGAGGTCCACGTCGTACTCGTCGGTGATGGCCGCCAGGCGCTGCTGGTTGCGGTACAGCGACCACTGCGCCGCGAGGTAGCCGTTTTCCTTGCAGGAGTCGCTGTACCCGATCATGACCTCCTGGACGTCGTCGCGGGCCGACACCGCCGACGCGTACGCCTCGTTCTCGAACAGCGTCCCCATGATCCGCCGCGCGCCGGAGAGGGCGTACTCCGTCTCAAGCAGCGGCACCACGTCGATGCCGGCGTGGCCGGGCAGGTCGACGACGCCGGCCTGGTCTGCCAGGAAGAGCACTTCCAGGACGTGACTCGGTTCCTCGCACATGCTGATGCAGTAGGTGTCGACGGCGTCGGCGCCGTACTCGGCCTGCCAGTCGGCCAGGGCGTCGAACCGCTCGCAGACCCGGGCCGGCGTCTCGTCCAGCCCTTCCGTCTCGCCGAGGTCGACGACCGGCTCGTCCTGCAGTATTGCCCGCGTCAGCGTCCGGACCCGCTCTGCTTCTCCGGCGTCCGCGTAGTCGATGCCCGCCCGGTCCAGCACCGCCGCGACCGTCTCGGTGTGGTTCTCCCGGTGGTCCCGCAGGTCGAGTGCTGCGAGCGTGAACCCGAAGGTTTCGACCCGTCTGACCAGCGGGTCGACGAACGATTCGGCTATCGCCCCGGCGTCGTTGGCCCGGAGGTCGGCCGCGAGTCGGCGCAGGTCCGCCAGGAAGGCCTCGGGACCGTCGTAGCCGCCACTCCGGAGGTCGTCGACGCGGTCGAGCCGCTCGCGGCACAGCCCCAGCAACTGCCGGTAGGGCTCGTCGGGATACCGCTCGGCGAGGTCGGCCGCCACCGCCGGGTGGGCGTCCTCGTACTCGGCGAGCCGGTCCCGGACGGACTCGCCGACGGTCACTCTCCCGGCGTCCTGGCTGAGTGCGCCCGAGAGGTCTTCGAGTTCCTCGACGCACCTGTCCAGGACGACCGACTGCTGTCTGGCGAGCGTCTCGGCGGTGACCTCGGGGGTCACGTGGGGGTTGCCGTCGCGGTCGCTGCCGGCCCACGACCGGAACTCGAACAGCGGGGGAACGTCCACCTCCGGATACGTGTCGGCGAGCGCCCGCTCCAGCCGGTCGTACACCTCGCTGACCACGTCGAAGAGCACGTGTTCCAGGTACCACTGGACGTTCCGGGCCTCGTCACCGACCGCCGGTCGGCGCTCCCGGAGCTGGGGCGTCTGCCAGAGGCTCGTCACCGTCGCCTCGAGGTCGCGTTCGAAGCTCGCCCGCTCGGCGTCGGTCAGACGACGCTCGTCTAAGTCCCGGAGCGTCGTCGCGACCGACCGGAGCTTCGCTTTCACCGTCTTTCGACGCGCCTCGGTGGGGTGGGCGGTGAACGTCGGCTGGACGAGGACGTCGTCGAGCACGCGCTGGACGGTCTCGCTCGACGCGTCGGCGGCCGCCAGGCCCTCGACGGCCGCCACGATGCCGTCGGCCGCCCGCTCACCGCGCTCCCGGATGGTCCGGACGCGTTCTCGCTCCTCGGCGAGGTTGACGAGTTCGAAATACGTCGTGAAGGCGCGGGTCACCGTCTCGACTTCCTCGAGGTCGAGACCCGCCAGGCGTGACTCGAGCCGGTCGGCGGCCGCTTCGTCCCCGTCGCGTGCCGCGATCGCCGCTTCACGAACCGCCTCGACCGTTTCGAAGTCCGCCGTGGACGCCTGTTCGGCGAGCACCTCACCCAGCACTGCCCCCAGGTCGTGAACGTCTTGCTCCACGTCTCTGGCGTGGAGCGTGCCATCGTTGGCCATGCTGCTCACACGGTACGAGCGCTCCGTTAATTATAACACGGTACCGAGTAAATACTGCCGGTGGGGTGTGGTCGCCACCCGATCGAGCGTCACCGGCTGTCGGCCAGTTACCCTGCCCACCTTGCAGTGTCCGAGCGGCACGTCAGCCTGCACCCACCCTCTGCGACCGCCGCTCGGCACGTACACGTCTCCTGGCCGAATGCAGGTGTACTTCCACCAGGACTCGCGTACGATTAGACTGGTCACTTTCCTGTGAGTGTGTGAAGTCCCGGGGGAGGATGGGTTCCGGTCGAGTGACCCAGTGCCTGACCCGGGGCACCCGTCATTCCTGGTCCTGATCCGGGGCATCCGTCATTCCTGGCCCATACGTAGTAATCTTAGAAAGATTATACAAAATATTAAGTAAAAGTGCTATTAACTTCTGAACGTCATGGGAGATACTGACATGAATCGACGCGACCTCCTGAAGCGTGGTGCGATTACCGGTGCAATCGCTCTCGGGGCTGGAACGGCCGCTACGGGGAGCGCCTCGGCACGTTCCGTGGGCGGAACCCGCCGCGTCTCCGCAGACGTGGCAGAACGCCTCCTCGAGGCGAACGAGGGAGGCCTGCTGTCGGCACTCTCCGAGGAAGGGTTACTGGAGACGGGGGACGTCTCCACGCTCCCGACAGAGGCCGACGTCGACGTGTCCTCGCTGAAATCCCGTTCGGGGACGGCCTATCTGGAGCGCCAGGACAAACCCGACCAGCTCGTCGTCTCGGTCCGGGACGGTCTCGCCGACAACGTCGACAGCCTCCGGCTCGCGGTCGTGCCGGACACCGGCCGAGCGGGCGCCTTCTTCGAGACCGAGGCCGGGGACTATCAGTTCGCCGAATTCCAGGACGGTGGCGTCGTCACGTCTGACGTCGAAGCCCAGGCCTCTTGTGGGTGTGATTGCTGGTACGACTGCTACGGTGACTGTGACCTCTACCCCAAGAAGGACTACGTCTGTTGCTACTCCGGGGGGCTCTGTGATTACACGTGTGGCGGTTGCTGAAAGGTTCCGGACGGACGAAGAGGCGTGTACTGATCTCGGCCCGATACCGAAGGTGACTGCGGCGCGCAGTACAGGGTCGGGGAACTGGATGGTGACTCGGTCAGAGTTTTCCGTCAGAAGTAGCTGATAGGAAGAGAGGAATCCGACGCACTGCCAGTCGCCGCGTCCGAAGTAACGGCGGACAACGGCTACCGTGCCGTCGATGGTAAACCGGTTCCTCCACGCCGACGGTGCCGGAGGAACGATTGACGGGAGGCTGCTCCGTCAGTCCGCTCATTTCCCACTCTCATGAATGACAGATTTATTAGTATATACAGAAACACTCTGGGATCTGAATACTCGCGGGGAGAAATCGTCATACCTCTCGATCACTCTCAAAAAACCAAAAACTTTGGTGTTTATGCGTAATAAATATGGATTTATGGGGGATACCGTCACAGAAAACTGTGTTTCCCGTTTTTGGACAATCTCACTCTGGCTATCGGTGCTCCGAAACTACTGATACTACTGGTCATCGATTCACAGGACTGTACCGTGGCCCGAGCGGCGAGTACCCCTCCAATGACGTACGTCCCCGAGACTAGATATATCGATATACAATATATGATTACTTTTTAATATTTATGCCTCCTACCGTCACGTCTGTCGGGGTCTGCAGTAGTAGGCCGACCGTCTCGACGCAGTACTCGGTCCGTACGGCCGCACTCCAACTGCGTCGATGGCTCGCTCCGGATATCCGCTCCCAGTTGTCTCGGAGTCACTACTTCCGGGATAGTCGCACTTCGCACCGGGGCAATACGCAGAGACAAACGAGAACGAGGTCTCGTTGCTCCGTCCGCCGTCAGGAGCGGACGCCGA
>CAZGAX010000127.1:0-10970 GCA_964523745.1 uncultured Halobacteriales archaeon
CGCCTCGTCTGCCGAGACCCGCGTCTCGTGTTTGTCGACGGTCACGTCGGGATTCAGGGCCGCGACGGCCTCGGCCGCACTCTCGACTTTCGGCCGTCCGACGTCGTCGGTCCCGTGGAGGACCTGGCGCTGGAGGTTCGAGAGTTCGACCACGTCGTCGTCGGCGATCCCGATGCGGCCGACGCCCGCCGCGGCGAGGTACTGCAAGACCGGCGAGCCGAGGCCGCCGGCACCGACCACGAGGACCGAACTGTCGAGCAGCGCGGCCTGGCCGTCGGGACCCACGTCGTCCATGATGACGTGGCGGGAGTAGCGGTCGAGTTGCGTCGCGTCGAGGCCGGGCCCAGCCATGGCCGGCCGTTGGCAGGGCAGGGAGAAAAGCGGTCCGGCTCGATTCCGCGCGGCGACAGGAGGCGAGGCGCCTCAGACCTCGACGTCGTAGAGGTCGCCGTACTTGTCGTGGGCGTACTTCAGGAACGGGTCGGCCGAGAGGTCCTCGCCGGTCGCCTCCTGGATGAGCTCTGGCGTCGTGTACCGCGAGCCCTGCTGGTGGATGTGTTCGCGCATCCAGTTCAGCAGCGGTTCGAACTCGCCCTCGCGAGCCTGGTCGTCCAGCGGCAGGTCCTGTCTGGCCGTGGCGTCCAGTTGTGCTGCGAGGACGCTCCCCAGCGAATAGGTCGGGAAGTAGCCGAAGCTTCCGTGGGTCCAGTGGATGTCCTGGAGACAGCCGTTGCCGTCGTCCTCGGGAGTGACGCCGAGGTAGTCCTCCATCTTCTGGTTCCAGACCTGAGGCACGTCGCCCACGTCCAGGTCACCCCGGATGAGGTCGCGCTCGATCTCGAAGCGGAGGACGATGTGCATGTGGTAGGTGAGTTCGTCGGCCTCGATGCGAATGAGGTTCGTCGGGTCGACGGTGTTGGCGGCCTCGTAGATCTCCCAGGGCTCGGCAGCGACGCCGAGGTGCTCCTCGACGCTGGGGGCGAAGCCCTCCCAGAAGGGGAGGGTCCGGCCGACGTGGTTCTCCCAGAGGCGCGACTGGGACTCGTGGACCACCAGGTCGCGGCTCTGGCCCACCAGCTGGCCGTACTTGTCCTGGGGCAGCCCCTGGGTGTAGCTGGCGTGACCGAACTCGTGGACGGTCGAACTGATGGCGTGCAGCGGGTCATCGGACTTGAACTTCGTGGTGACTCGTGCGTCGAAGGGAGTCCCCGACGAGAACGGGTGGGGTGCCGTGTCGAGGCGGCCCCGGTCCCAGTCGTAGCCAACCCGGTCGAGGGCCGCTCGGCAGAGCGCCTCCTGTTCCTCGTCGGCGTACTCGCCCTCGAAGGGGTCGGCGAGGGTCACGTCGCTGTCGTCGATGGCGTCGATCAGCGGGACCAGGCCGTCCCGGAGGTCCGCCAGGATGTCCTCTGCGGTGTCGATGCCGAGGTACGGTTCGTACTCCTCGAACAGCACCTCGTAGGGGTCACGGTCGGGGTCGATTGCCTCGGCGTACTGCCGTCGGAGGTCGACCAGTTCCTCGAGAGTCTCCTCGAACTGCGAGAAGTCACCCGCCTCGCGGGCCTCCTTCCAGACCGGGAGGGCGTTGGAGGTGGCCTCGGAGAGTTCCTCGACCAGGTCGTCGGGAACCCGGACTGCCCGTTCGTGTTTCCGGCGGATCTCCCGGACGTTGGCGGCCTCGTCCTGGCCGAGGTCGTCCTCGTCGATGGTCTCGAGCCACTCGGTGACGTCCTCGTCGGTCAGCAGTTCGTGAGTCAGTCGCGAGAGGGCAGACCGCTGTTTCGACCGGGCGGGAGTCCCGGCGTCGGGCATCATCACTTCCTGGTCCCAGTGGAGGATGCCGACGGCGTCGCCAACGTAGACGTATCGCTGGATGTGGTCGACCAATTCCTCGTACGCGTCCGACGTTTGGGCGGACTTCGACATATCACCCGGTACCACCGGGGGGACCAAAAATTTCAGCCCGGGATGATAGGCGGACGTTGTGTTCGCTACCGTCGCTCCCTCCCCGCGCAAATATTGCCAGGCAAATCGACCGCGTAGCCCGGCCGAGCACGGCCAATTCGACCGAAATCGGGCCGTAGCGCCCACGTTCGGTCTATCACGGTTCCTCAGGACCATCCCGATGGGCTCTTAGCACCCCGCTGCCGATTGGGACGCATGGCTAGCGAAGATCCGTTCGGTTGCATCCGGACGTTCGAACACGGCGGCGAAACGTACAAGATGGCGGATCTGACAGTCCTCGAAGACGAGGGGCTGGTCGACCTGGACACGCTCCCGGTCAGCATCCGCGTCCTCCTCGAAGCAGTGGTGCGAAACGTCGACGGCGAGGACGTCACCGAAGAACACGTCCGCAACGCGGCGTCCTGGGAACCCGACGTCCCCGAGGTCGACGTTCCGTTCCAGCCCTCGCGCGTCGTCCTCCAGGACCTCACTGGTGTGCCGGCAGTGGTCGACCTGGCAGCCCTCCGGTCGACGGCCGACCGGAAGGGCAAGGACCCCGCCATCGTCGAGCCCGAGGTCCCGTGTGACCTGGTCATCGACCACAGCGTCCAGGTCGACTACTTCGGCACCGGCGACGCCTACGAGAAGAACGTCGAGCTGGAGTACGAGCGCAACGAGGAGCGCTACCGCGCCATCAAGTGGGCCCAGCAGGCCTTCGAGGAGTTCAACGTCGTCCCGCCGGGAACCGGCATCGTCCACCAGGTGAATCTGGAACATCTGGGCCGCGTCGTCCACGCCAGAGAGCAGGACGGCGACCAGTGGCTCCTGCCCGATACCCTCGTAGGCACCGACAGCCACACGCCGATGATCGGCGGCATCGGCGTCGTCGGCTGGGGCGTCGGCGGCATCGAGGCCGAGGCCGCGCTCCTCGGTCAGCCCATCACGATGCAGCTCCCCGAAGTGGTGGGCGTCCGACTCACCGGCGAACTCCCGGAGGGCGCCACCGCAACGGACCTCGTACTCCACGTCACCGAGCAGCTCCGCGAGGTCGGCGTCGTCGACAAGTTCGTCGAGTTCTTCGGCCCCGGCGTCGCGAACCTCACCGTCCCGGACCGGGCCACAATCGCCAACATGGCGCCCGAGCAGGGCTCGACCATCTCGATGTTCGGCGTCGACGAGGCCACGCTGGACTACCTGGAACTCACGGGCCGCGACGAGGACCACATCGACCTCGTCCGGGAGTACCTCCAGGCCCAGGGCCTCTTCGGCGAGCAGGAACCCGAGTACACAGAGACCGTCGAGGTCGACCTCGGTACTGTGACCCCGAGCCTCGCCGGGCCGAAGCGCCCCCAGGACCGCGTCGAACTGCCGAACATGAAATCCCACTTCCGCCAGCTCGTCCACGGCAAGTTCGAGGACGAACTCGACGACTACGACCAGGAGGCCCTCGAACGCTGGCTGGGTGAAGGTGGCCACGACGAGACGGCCGCCGACGGCGGCCTGGTCGAGGCGAAGGGGGCCCGCCAGGACCTACCGGACCTCGATCCCCTCACGAAGCGCGTCACCATCGACCTCGACGGCGAGGAAGTCGAGATCGGCCACGGCGACGTGGTCGTCAGCGCCATCACGTCCTGTACGAACACCTCGAACCCCTCGGTGATGCTCGCGGCCGGCCTCCTGGCCAAGAACGCCGTCGAGAAGGGACTGGACGTGCCGGACTACGTGAAGACGAGCCTGGCACCGGGCAGCCGCGTCGTGACGGAGTACCTGGAGGCCTCGGGCCTCCTGCCCTACCTCGAGGACCTGGGCTACGACGTGGTGGGCTACGGCTGTACGACCTGCATCGGCAACGCCGGCCCGCTCCCGGACGCCATCGAGCAGGCCATCGACGAGCACGACCTCTGGACGACGAGCGTGCTCTCGGGCAACCGGAACTTCGAGGCCCGCATCCACCCGAAGATCCAGGCCAACTACCTGGCCAGCCCCCCGCTGGTCGTCGCCTACGGCCTCGCCGGTCGGATGGACGTCGACCTGGAGGAGGACCCGCTGGGGACCGACGAGGACGGCGAGCCGGTCTACCTCGCGGACCTCTGGCCGGACAGCGACGAGATCCACGAGGCCATCCACGACCACGTCGACCCGTCGATGTTCGAGGAGAAGTACGCCGAGGTGTTCGAGGGCGACGAGCGCTGGAAGGCGCTGGAGGCACCCACTGGCGACGTCTACGACTGGGACGACGAGTCGACCTACATCCGCGAGCCGCCGTTCTTCCAGGACTTCCCCCTGGAGGAACCCGGCGTCGCCGACGTCGAGGACGCCCGGTGTATGATGACGCTCGGCGACACCGTCACCACCGACCACATCAGCCCGGCCGGGCCGTTCAGCGAGGACCTGCCCGCCGGCCAGTGGCTCAAGGAGCGCGGCGTCCCACCCCACGAGTTCAACACCTACGGCTCGCGCCGTGGCAACCACGAGGTGATGATGCGGGGCACCTTCGCCAACGTCCGCATCGAGAACCAGATGCTCGACGGCGTGGAGGGCGGGTACACCGTCCACCACCCGAGTGGCGACGAGACGACCGTCTTCGACGCCAGCCAGCGCTACCGCGACGACGGCACGCCGCTCGTCGTGATGGCCGGCGAGGAGTTCGGTACCGGTTCCTCCCGCGACTGGGCTGCCAAGGGGACCGATCTGCTGGGCGTTCGGGCCACCATCGCCGCGAGCTACGAGCGGATCTACCGCGACAACCTCGTCGGCATGGGCGTCCTGCCCCTCAAATTCCAGGAGGGCGACACCTGGGAGTCGCTCGGCCTCGACGGGACGGAAGTCTTCGAGATCCACGGCCTGGACGACGGCCTGGAGGTCATGGACGAACTGACCGTCGTGGCGACCGACCCCGAGACCGGTGACGAGACCGAGTTCGAGGTCGAGGCACAGGTCGGGACGCCGGCCGGCGTGAAATACGTCGAAAACGGCGGCGTGTTGCACTACACGCTCCGGCAGATCTTGACCGACGGCTCGGCCTGAGCGAGGAATTCGGTATACGTTTTTTCGGGTATTGAAGAGAGTCCAGTCGATGGCACCGGTGGGCTCTCAGAGGAGAGATAGAAGGTTCCAGTAGCAGATTTACTGACGACGTATCACGCATCTCTCGGCTCAGAACGGAGAGTTCTCCGGTAATTCGTGGATCACCCTACGCTACTCGCTCGATAGCACGTTCGACTGGTGCGTTCCGAACGGAGAGGCACGAGACGCCGTGCCAACTCCGGGTACTTCGTGGGTCGCTACCGATCTACGGGGATCGACTGCCTACAGTACGCGGAGGGTTGGGTTCGGTGCCGATGGATGCTCACCGCGCCTTATCTGGAGGCGGAACTGCTGGCGCTAGCCGTTACGGCTTTCGGATCGACCCGTTGGAGCTGCCCGGCGATCGCACCGCTGGGGTACTGCTCCGTGTGGACGTTCACGTACGCTTCGCCGGCGTCGAGTTTCCCGAGCAGATCGTCGACAGACTGCGACTCGGCTTCCTCCACGCGCCCTTCCGCGACGACCTCGTCGGTGATCGTTCCCACGTCGAGGAGGCCGCTGAACAGGCCCTCCTCGAGCCGTTCGTCCTGCGTCTCGAAGTCGTACAGCCAGACGACGATCGGTCCGAGGACTTCGTCCTAGTGAATGTGCGCCATGGTCGCGTTCTCGAGGTTCACTACGTAGAGGACGAATTTCAGCGCTTCGTGGCGCTTCTGAACGGCCGCTACGCCGTGGGCATTCGAGTCGACGTCCGGTTGTGGCGTTAGATGTGCGACGTAGAAGGCGTCGGACTGGTCGTCCTGGGAGGTGTCGCCGCCATGTGCCGCCGCAACGCCGGTACTTCCGGTTGCACCGACACCCAGGAGGGCGAGTGCTTTGAGCGCTGTCCGTCGAGTGGGATCAATCTCTTGCATGAGGGGTATCCCCGTTCCGTACAGGGGTTGGTCCCGCCATTGTTTTATTTATCTTATCTTTGATTTGATGATATAACTAAATTCTACTAGTAATTTTTCGCCGCTGGAGGGACTGCCTACCAGCCCGATCCGTTTATAAGGACAGGCTGAAAGTATCCCTTGCTTCTTGCACCGTTCTACCGATAGCAACTCCGGATATCGTCGAGACGTTGACCGAATGTGAATTGTCACAATCAGGAAACGATTACGTCCCTAACCGCTTTGGTCGTCGCGGGACCACCGCCCGGTATGGACGACGCCGAGCGGGCCGCCCTCGCCGAGCAGTACGCCGACGCCGAGAACCTCGACGCCCGGATTAAGCTCCACGAGAACCACGAGACCGCCGACCGGGAGTGGTGGCCCTGGGTGTTCGACCACTACGACGCCATTCCGGACGAGGCAACCGTCCTCGAGGTCGGCTGTGGAACCGGATACCTCTGGCGGGAGAACGCCGGCCGGGTCCTCGAGGGCTGGGACCTCTTGCTGACCGACTTCTCGCCGGGCATGGCTGCCGATGCACGGGAGACGCTGGCAGACGCCAGCGTCGATGCGGCCCTGGGCGTCGCTGCTGCCGAATCACTCCCGATTCCCGACGACAGCGTCGACGCCGTTATCGCGAATCATATGCTCTATCACGTCGCCCGGGACGTCGCCCTGCCCGAAATCCGCCGCGTCCTGCGACCCGGCGGCCGGCTCTTTGCGACGACGAACAGCGAGTCGAACATGCGAGAACTCCGCGACCTCCTTCGTGCGACGACGGAGTACGATCCAGAGGGGACGGTCGACTTCAGACTCGAAAACGGCGAGGACCAGCTCGCCCGGCACTTCGACGCGGTCCAGCGCTACGACCGGGAATCGGCGCTCAAGGTGCCGGAACTGGAGCCGCTGGTGGCCTATGCAGCCTCGCTTCCTGGTGTTGGCGAGGACCAGGTCGCTAATTTTGCCGACCTAGCCGACGAACGCCTGGCTGACGGCCCGCTAGAGATTGGGAAGACGATGGGGCTGTTGGTGGGTGAAAAGTCTGGGTAGGTGAGTGTCTGGGTGGTTCCGTCACAGCTACAGCAATCGCAACATCTTCGAAAGCCCTCTGCCCGCTAGCGGGCTGCGACTCGCTGCGGTCCTCAGTCGCTGCACTCCTTGCGGTCCTTACGTCGTCTCGCCTCGCTACCGGGCCTCGCCCTTTCATTCCACCAGGCCCTCGGCTGCTGAGGTGGCCGGCACAGACTGCTACCCTGGTGGAATGAAAGGGCGAACCTCGGTCGCGTCGTAGTGGTGTCGCTGAGTCGTCACTATCCGAACGCAGTGAGGATATCCGACTCAGCGACCGCGACCGAGGTGAGGGCTTTCGAGGACCTGCTATTCCGACTTCTCTGGCATCGACGCCTCGGCCACACTCCGATAGATTTCGTAGCAGCGGTCCAAAACGTCGATCGAAACACTCTCCGAAGCCGTGTGAGCCTCCCCGGGCTCCGCTGGCCCACAAACAACACACGTCGTACCGGCTCCCGCCAACCACCCTGCATCAGTGGCGTGAGGCTTCACCACCTGCTCTGGCGTCCCCTCCTGTGCTCCAGCCGCAGCATCCGTCACCAGATCGGCAAACGCCGGCACGTCACAGGCCATCGGCGGCAAGTCCTGAACGACCTCCCACGAAACCCCCTCGACGTCCTCGGCACGTTCCAGGTCGGCCCGGTCCCCGGGAACCGTCCGCTCGTCCACCGTCACCTCACAGCGCTCCGGGATGACGTTCCAGGCGCTACCGCCCTCGATCTCCGTGACGGCGATGCTGCCTTCGACGGCATCACCAAGCACCTCGCCGCTCGGCGCAGCCAGGTCCCGCACCACGTCGACGGCGTCGCTGGCCCGGTAGATAGCGTTCTCGCCGGCTTCCGGCTCGCTGGCATGGGCCGCTGCTCCCTCGGCGACCAGCCGCGACCCCCGACGGCCCTTGTGGGCGACGGCGACGTCGGTGACCTCTGGGGCCGAGTAGCCCGTCGAGCCCTCGCCCACCACCGCAAAGTCGGGGGCGAAACCGTCGTCGATGGCCGCCCGGGCGCCGTCGCCACCGAGTTCCTCGCCCACGAAGGAAACGAACAGCAGTTCGGTGTCCGGTGCGGGGTCGGCGTCGCGGAAGGCACACATCGCGGCGGCGACGGCGCCCTTCATGTCGGCGCTGCCCCGGCCGAAGAGCCGGCCATCGCGCTGGTCGACGACGTACTCGCCGTTCTCGACCTGCGAGTCGTCCGGCGGAACGACGTCGTGGTGGCCGACGAGAGCGAGCGAGGTCGTACCATCGGGGGTCTTCCGGGCGATCACGTTGCCGTGGGAGTCCCGATCGACGGCGGCGTCAGTGTGCTCGCGGAGCCAGGCCTCGATGTGGTCGCCAGCGGCCGTCTCGTCCTCGTGGCTCGGAATGGCCACGAGGTCCCTGGTGAGGTCGGCGACGTCCATACACGGACCTCGGCGGCCCGGACTGTAATGCTGTGGTCCGGCGACGGGGAGACAGCCAGATCCGCAACGCAGATGAGGAGTCCGGCCAGGCTCTCGGTATGGACGTCGTCGACCCCCGGAGCGAGTACGACGACCTCGTCGAGGACCGCGAGGAGGCGACGGTCGACGCGGCGCGGTTCAGCGAGCTCCAGGACAGCGAAGTGTTCGCTGCCGGCTGGGCTGCCGGCGGGGTGGTCTTCGACGACCGCGGACGGCTCTTGCTCATTCGGAACACCGACGACGTCTGGCTGCTCCCTGGCGGGTCCGTCAAACCGGGCGAATCACTGGCAGCGGCCACAGTACGAGAGGTTCGTGAGGAGACCGGCGTCGAAATCGAGCCGCGGCGACCGATCGGCATCCGGGAGACCGTCGCACACCACGACGGACGAACGCTCACGTACCGGTTCGTCGCTCTGGCGGCGACCGCCACGTCGACCACCATCGCCGACCAGCTCGGTCACGATGACGAACCGATAGCCGAGGCGGCCTGGGTAGAGCAGCTGCCCGAAAACTGCTTCCAGCCGGATTTCTACGAACGACTCCTGGCACGAACCCCGGACTGGGACGGGTGACTCCCGGGCCTGGCCGGCCTCAGTGGAGGAACGGCAGCGACGGGACGGCGGGCAGGCCGAGTCCCAGTACCTCGGCCAGCAGGAGGGCGCCCACGACCACGCCGACGAGGCCACCGACCACGCGGAGTGCGTTCTCGAAGCCGGCACCCTGCGACCGTCCCCAGGCCAGCGAGACGCCGGCCATCGTCAGGGTCGATCCGACGCCGAAGGCCGCGAGGAAGGCCAGCGCGCCGGTCGTCGAGGCGTAGCCAGCGACCATGGCGACGATGAGGGCACCGCTTCCGGCGACGCCGTGGAGGACCCCGACGGCCGCCGAATCGCCGTCGAGGTGAAGGTGGCGGCCCAGCGAGAGCGTCCCGAGGCGGAGGTGGTGGTGATGGCTCCGGCCAGTGCCGTCGTGGCTGTGGGCCTCGACGCCGATCACGTCGGTGGTTCGCAGGAGCATCCGAACCCCGAGAGCGACCAGGACGACGGCGACAGCGCCCTCGACGGCGAGCGTCACCGTCTCCGGCAGACGGAGGCCGAGGACGAGAAACAGGAGGCCGAGTGCCGCTATCGGGAGGGTGTGACCGAGTCCCCAGGACGCACCGGTCAGCGCCGGCGACCGCTCGCCGTCGACGAGCGCGGCGATGGCGGCCAGGTGGTCGGTCTCCAGTGCGTGGCGGACGCCGAAGGCGCCACCGGCAGCGGCCGCGGCGACGAGAGACATACCGGTAGCGACCAGTGAGGAGAGTAAAAGGCCGTCGATGGTGTGCTACCGGTAGTCCAGCCCCCGGTAGACGACGTACAGGACGGCGTTGAGGAACCCGGTCAGGACGAACAGCGAACCGAGCTGTGGGCCGTAGGTGTCGAACAGCGACCCGGGACCGCCGACGTCGCCCAGGACGTTGCTTACGAAGACGGCGAGGATCCCCCAGACGAGGAGGATCGCCGCGATGCGGGCACCGTCTTCGACGTACGTGGTGATCGAGTGGGGTTCGGAGGGTGTCGTGTTGGAGGGCATCTCGCCAGGATGAGCGCGGTCGGGAGAAAAGTCTGCCCATCCCGGCGCATCAAGGGCCTTATGGGGGCCGCCGCGAAAGAACAGCCATGGAATTGGTACCGGACACGAGCGTCGTCGTCGACGGGCGGATATCCGACCGCGTCGAGGACGGCTCGTTCGCCGGCGCCACCGTCGTCGTCCCGGAAGCGGTGGTCGGCGAACTCGAAGCCCAGGCCAACGACGGCCGCCAGACCGGCTGGGAGGGCCTGGAAGAACTCCAGCACCTCGTCGACCTCGACGAAGATGGCGAGATCACCGTCGAGTACGTCGGCCGCCGGCCCGACGCCATCGAGAAGCGTGACGCCGGCGAGGGCGAGATCGACGCACTGATTCGCGACCTGGCCGGGGACCGGGACGCCACCCTCGTGACGAGCGACGACGTCCAGGCCGAGGTGGCCCGGGCCAAGGGCCTCGCCGTCGAGTTCGTCGAACCCCGGGGGCGGGACGTCGAGCACCTCGCCATCGAGGAGTTCTTCGACGACGAGACGATGAGCCTCCACCTCAAGACCGGAATGGCCCCGATGGCCAAGCGAGGCTCCATCGGCGACATGCACTACCAGACGATCGACGACGAGGTGATGACCGAGGCCGACCTCGCCGACTTCGCGGCGGACATCGAGGACGGTGCGAGAGCGAGCCCCGACGGCTTCGTCGAACTGGACGAGCCGGGCATGACCATCGTCCAGTTTCGGACCTACCGGATCGCCATCGCCAGGCCGCCCTTTGCGGACGCGATGGAGATCACCGCCGTCAGGCCCATCGTCAAGACCGACATCGAGGACTACGAGCACGCCGACGAACTCCGCTCTCGCCTCATGGAGCGCCAGCGCGGCATGCTCATCTCCGGCTCGCCGGGCGCCGGCAAGTCCACGTTCGCCCAGGCCGTCGCGGAGTTCCTGGCAGACTCCGATTACGCCGTCAAGACGATGGAAAAGCCCAGAG
>CAZGAX010000128.1:0-10903 GCA_964523745.1 uncultured Halobacteriales archaeon
TCGACGCGGCGCTGGGGCGACTTGCGGGCCACCTGGCGCCGGGCGACCATCTCGATCGCGGGATAGGCGTCCTCGACGGCGTCGATTATCCGGCGCACCTCGACGGACTGGGGCAGGTGGATCGTCATCGCGTAGTCGCCGTCCTCGACGGTCGCCCGCTCGACGTACCCGCCGTGGGCAGCCACCGTCGAAACGACCGGTGGTTCCGTCAGCCGGAGTTCGAACCGCGTCTCGCTCGCCTCGTCCGTGAGGACGGTCAGCGACGCCCAGTGGTCGAGGGCGCCGGTGAGCCGTTCGAGCGTCTCGGCGGCGTCGGCGGTCACCCGGCCGTAGACCAGGTAATCGCCGCCGCCGACCGGCACCGTCTCGTTGAGTTCGATCCGGCCGGCCGAGGACTCCTCGATGCCGAACTCGGACAGGACGTCCTCGATGTAGAACTCGAGCTCGACGACGGTGTCGCTCATCAGTGCCCGCTTGCGTTCTGCAGCGGCGATGGCGTGGCCGATCAGTTCGCCCAGCTGGGCGATCACTGCCCGCTCCTCGTCGGCGAACGCTCCCTCGCGGTCGGTGTAGACCGTCAGGACGCCGTAGACCGTCTCTTCGTGGACGATCGGGATCGCGGCCACTGCGGTGACGTCGTGGCGGTCGGCCACTCCGTTCCAGTCTTCGCCGTCGGCAACGTCGGTGACGACCTGCGTTTCCTTCGTGCGAATCGCCTCCGTCGCCATGTCTAGCGCCGCAGTCTCGGGGCGGCCGTCGGCAGGGTCGCCGTCCCAGTCTTCACCGGCGGCCACCCGAGTGGTGACGGCATTCGCACGGGGGTCGGCCCCGCCGACCCAGGCGGCGGTGTAGGAGTCCGACGCGGCGAGGCGTTGGCAGACCGCGTGCTCCATCTCCGACCGCGTCGACTCGCGAACGAGCGCCTCGTTGACGTCCCGGACGACGGCGTTGAGGTGGTTGAGCGCGGCGAGACGTTCCCGCTGGCGCTGTAACGTACGCTCTCGCTCCTTGCGTTCGGTGATGTCGCGGACAATCCCCGTAAAGTAGCGGTCGCCGTCGTACTCGTACTCGCTGAAAGAGATGGCCAGCGGAACCTCGGTACCGTCGGCCCTGACGCCGGGAAACTCCAGGTAGTCCCAGTCGAGGCGCTTCGTGCCGTCGGTCAGGTACCGCTGGATGGCGGTCTGGTGGTCGTCGGTCAGGCGGTCGGGGATCAGCCGCGTCAGCGACTCGCCCACCAGCTCCCGGGGGTCGTACCCGAAGACGTCGGCGACGGCCGGGTTCACGCTCTGGATCCGATTCTCGGT
This sequence comes from uncultured Halobacteriales archaeon, assembly GCA_964523745.1. Taxonomy (GTDB): domain Archaea; phylum Halobacteriota; class Halobacteria; order Halobacteriales; family Haloarculaceae; genus CAZGAX01. Next base: position 1,308 of record CAZGAX010000128.1, read on the forward strand.
GTCTATCGTGACGATCACGTCCGAGGCGGTTTGGGCGACCGTTTCGTACTGCTCCAGTTCCCGTTCGCGCTGCTTATGCTCGGTGACGTCCCGGAAGTACACCGACAGCCCCGACTCCGAGGGGTAGACCCGAACGTCGACCCAGTGGTCCAGCGGACCGTAGTAGTGTTCGAAGGTCGTCGGGTGCTGGGTCTCCAGTGCCTCGCGAAACGCGTCCCAGGCCTCGGTTTCCGTCGCCTCCGGGAACCGGTCCCAGACGCTGTCGCCGAGCAGTTCCGCCTCCTCGTAGCCCAGTACGTCCTCTGCCCGGTCGTTGACGTACGTGAACCGAAAGTCCTCGTCGAGTGCGTAGAACGCGTCGTCGATTCGGGCGAACACCTCGTCGAGTTCGGCGGCAAGTTCGTCCCGTTCGCGGGCCAGTTGGTCGGCCTGGCGTTTCAACTTCGTCACGTCCGAACTGGTGGCGATGACGCGTTGGACTTCGCCGTCGGCTCCCTGGACCGGCTCGGCGTTGATGGATATCCACCGACGGCCGGCCCCCGGCAGGTCGATCTGGCCGTGCCAGTTCTCGACCGGCTCGCCCGTCTCGAACACCTGCATGTACGGACGTTCGGCCGGTGGGATGTAGTTTCCGTCTGCATCGTAAACCACAACGTCACCGACGCCGAACGAGTCCCCATCCCGTCGGCCGATGCCGAGCCGGTCGGCAGCACGGTCGTTCGTCCTGACGACGGCGCCGTCGTCGTCCATGACGACGATGCTCGAGGGGACGGTCTTGAGGATGTGGTTCGAAAAGTCCCGCTCCTCCCTGAGGCGCTGCTCGTTCGTCTTCTGGTCGGTGATGTCCGTGATGACCCCTTCGAGCCTGTCGTACCCCCCGTCGCCGTCGGGGATGCCGTGGCCCCGCTCCCAGACCCAGCGCGTCTCGCCGTCCGGGGTCCGGATGCGGTACTGGATCGTGAACTCGCCGTCCTCGGCCAGCCCCCGGTCGACCGCCTCGCAGACGTGGTCGAAGTCGTCCGGGTGAAGGACGTCTCTCCCGTAGCGTACCTCGCCCGACACGATGGCTGCAGGGTCGTAGCCCGTCACCTCCCGACAGCCATCGCTGACGTAGGACATCGGCCACGGCGGCTCGTTCCGGCAGCGATACACCATCCCAGGGACGTCGTCGAGCAGCGACGCCAGATGCCCCCGCGTCGGCTTCGCTCCGGCCGTCGCGACGGCGTCCCAGTCGCCCTCGCTCGGCTGCCCGTCAGTCGGTCTGCGCTCATCGTCCGCCTGGCGCCACCAGACCCGCCCCCTTGCCCCCACTTTCTTGGTCGCGATTACACCGCGCTCGGCGAGGCGGTCCAGCCGGTCGTAGGCCGACCGCCGGGAGATGTCCAGCGCGTCGGCCACCTCGCTCGTCGTCAGCGGGGTCGCCCCCTCGAAGACGCCGAGCGTTTCTGTCAGGACCGCCGAATTCGTGTCGGCCATGTCACACACCTGGCTGGGGTAGGTTGAATCCGTTGACGGAAAAACGGTTCGCCTACCGTCGGTTCTCGCCCCGGGACTGTCGCCGTTCGTTCGCCGTCGTCGTGCGCGATACCGGCCGACTATCACCCCCGACGTATCGGGTTATCCCCCGGTACTTGCCGACATTCACCTAACTCGTTAGGCCCGGTGCCGACGAGGGCGTGGCGTGCTACCAGCCGACGAGTCGGTGGGAAAAGAACAAAACATACACCGGCCGACTGCGCCGATTCCGGCGAGATGCCGGACGACCGCGAGTCCCGTTCCGCCACCGATGGTCTCCCTGCCCGACTGCACGACGGCCTGTCCGGCCTGGCGAGCCGCCTTGGCGCCGGCCTGGGCCGGGTTCGGGCCGCCGTCGGTCACGCCGGCCAGCACCTCCGCCGGACGACCGGCCGGCGCGGTCCCGGTCCGCGACGAGCCGTCCTGGCGAGCCTGGGACGGACGCAGTCGACGGCAGCACCGGCCCGGCTGGGCGAGACCTGCGAGGTTTCGCGCACCGACGACCGACACCTGCCCTGGCGGACGTTCGGCTGGTACGGCGGCTGGGGCGGCCGGGCCTACCGGGGAGACGACGCCGGCACCGACCGGCCGCCCGTCGTGTTCGTCCACGGCAACGGCGGCGACGCCTGCAACTTCGCCGGCGTTGCCGACCACCTCCACCGCGAAGGCTGGCCCGGCGACGCGCTCTGGGCGATAACGTTCGGGTCGTTCACGCCGAGTCACGACGCGATGCGCGACCAGCTTGAGGACTTCGTCGGTCACGTCCTGGCGGCGACTGGAGCGAGCCAGGTCGACGTCGTCGCACACAGCCTCGGCGTCACCGGCGTCCGGTACTGGCTGGCCGAACACGACCGCTACGACGCCGTCGACCGGTTCGTCGGCCTGGGCGGCGCCAACCACGGCGTCTGCGTCTGCCCCGGCTGTCGAGAGGCCGGCCCGGACGGCTCGGGGCTGTTCGGTGCCGGCGACGCCTGCCGAGCCCTCGCTCGTGACTGCTTCGACGAGCGCGACCACCCGCTGGCGGGCCTGAACGAACCCGACGAGACGCCCGGCGACGTCGAGTACGTCATGGTCCGGGGCCGCTTCGACTCGCTGTACTGGTGTGACCGCCGCAGCCCCTCGCTGGACGGGGCGACGAACGTGGCCGTCCCGGCGGGTCACATGGGCCTGCTCGACCGGCCGAGCGTGGTCCGCCGCCACCTGGACTCCTAGCCGTCGACGGCCGCTGGGCAGCCAGCCGACGGTTCACGGCGGACGATTGACGACGGGGACAACCGGACTAACTCCCCAAAGGACTAACCCGGGTCAGTCCGACGGAATCGAGCGATGACAGACGACGGTGGCGGGGCTGGACTCGACGAGGACGAGCGAGCGTTTCTCCGACGGTGTGCCCAGCGACCCGACCAGGTCGATCTCGACGAGCTGTTCGACCGCATCGAGGCGGCCGAATCTGAGGAGCGCCGGCTCGGCGCCAGAGGCCTGAGCCAGTTCGTCAAGGCGGCGCCCGACCGCCTCGCGCCCCACGGCGACCGGCTCGTGTCCACACTCGACCACGACGACGAGGCCGTTCGGTCGGCCGCCATCACAGCCGTCCGGACCCTCGTCGCCGGCGGCCACGACGCCTTCGAGACGCCGCCGGTCGAACCACTCGTCGCCCGCCTCGGCCGGGAGGACCAGCAGCGTTCGAAGCAGGTCGCCCGAACGCTCGTCGACCTGTTGGACGCCGACGACCCCCGGCTGGCCGAGGCCGTCGACGAGACGGTCGACCTGTTTGGTGGCGAGGCCCACGAGGCAGGCAGCGCTATCCAGGCGCTGGCGGTGCTGGGCGAGGCCTTTCCGGAGCCGGTCCTCGACCGACTACGGGACCGCCTCTCCGACGACGACGCGAATGTCAGGACGTACGCCGTCCGGACGGTGGCGACGCTGGCCGACGACCACCCGGACCTGGTGGCTCCCGCGACGCCGGACCTGCTCGCACTGCTCGACGACGATGACGACTACGCCAGGGAACACGCGCTGTCGACGCTGGCGGAAATCGCCCGGACTGACCCCGGCCGCCTCGACGGTGCCGTCCCGCGACTGACCGGCCTGGTCGACGCCGGCCACGGGAAGGTCCGGCGTGGCGCCGTCCGGACGCTCGCCGCGCTAGGCCGGGCCGACGTCGACCTTTCCGGTGCAGTCGACACTCTGCGGGAGCACCTGAACGACCCGGACAAGCTGGTCCGCCGCGACGCCGCCTACACGCTGGGCATCCTCCGGGCGGAGTCGGCGCTGGCTGACCTGGAGTCGCTGACTGACGCCGGCGACCTGGAGCTCCAGGCCGTCGCGAGCGCCGCCGTCGAGCGCATCGAGACGGGCGAGTCTGACCCGCCGATGGCGGACCTGGAGCCAGGGGAGATTTTCGTCGCGAGAAATCAGCGGCGTACCTAACCCAGCGTTTCGAGAAGCCGCGATCCCTCGACGTAGGCCAGGTCGTGGCGGTCGGCGTAGTCCCGGGCGTCTCCGGGACTGAGCGCCTCGCCGGTCTCGTCGTCGAGCATCTCGCAGACGACGACGGCCGCCGGGAGGTCTGCGGCCCGGGCCAGCGCGATCCCGAGTTCCGTGTGGCCGCGGCGCTCGGTCAGCAGACCGTCGGCGGCTCGGAGGAGGTGGACGTGACCCGGTGTGCGGAACTCGGCGGCGAAGTCCGTCTCCTCGGGGTCGGCTGCGGCGTCGGCCAGCGCCCGGATGGTCAGCGACCGGTCCTCGTCGGTGATCCCGGTGTACGTGTCGCGGTGGTTGACCGGCAGCGAGAACGACGACCGGTCGTCGTAGCCCAGGTCGTGGGCGGCGGCCGCCGGGTGGTCGAGCGAATCGTGGAGGTACGGTAGGTCGAACGCCTCGGCGATGTCGGGGCCGAGCGCGACGCAGACGAGGCCGCCGGCGTCGTTGCGTAGCCGGGCGACGGCGTCCGGCGTGACGGCACCGGCCGGGTAGACCAGGTCGGTCTCACCCTCGCGGTCCGCCGCGTCGTGGATACAGACCGGCTCGCCCCGCCGGAAGGCGTCGGTCGCCACCTCCACCGCGCCGGCGGCGGTCGGTGACTCGCTACTCTGTGACACGGACGGTCACCTCCTCGTCATCGGACAGGTCGAGGACGTCGCGCAGCTTCTCCGGCGCGATCACTTCGAGCTGGTCCTCGCCGTGGTGGGTCCGCTCGGGGGAGATGACGTGGGCCGGCTCGTACGTCGACCCCTCGACTTCGACGGACGCCGGGTAACAGTACGCCGGGCCGTAGGTCCGCTCGTCGTCCTCCCAGCCCTCGATGACGATGGGGTCGACGGCCGACAGCCGCGACCTGGCGCGGACGCTCTCGTCCACGAGGTCGACGTTCAGCGTCCCGGGGAACGGTTCGTAGTCGAGCTTCGCGACGAACTGGCGGGCGTAGCCCGGCAATTGGATGTAGTGACGTCCCTCGCCCATGCCGCTCGTGACGGTCCCGGTCAGCTCGACGCCCGCCTCGTCCTCGAACAGCCGCCGGTAGGCCGCGTACTCGGCCTCGAGTCGTCGTTCGCCGGCGGCCGTGAGACGGACCCACTGGCCGTCACCGACGATCTCGCGCTCGAGGTGGTCAGCGTCCTCGAGGGCCTGGAGCCGCCGGGAGGCCGTCTGCGTCGAGGCGTCCAGGCGGTCGGCCAGGTCGGCACACGAGAGCTTGGTCTCGCCGTCGAATGCGCCCAGTAGCGCGAGTTCGCGGAGCGTCGCCACGGCGGCGTGGTCCAGCTCGCGCCCCGGTGTCTCCTGCATACCTCCCGATTTGGCGGCCCCCGGGATAAGCATACCGGATGTGGGACGCGTCTCAAAAGTGTGATGGGAGCTCGGTGCGTACCGACGAATCGAGCGGCGAGGCTCCTAACGGTGTCGATCAGCGCTCGAGGTCGACGCCGGTGACTTCGAATCGGGTTCCCGTGCTCGCCCCGTCGTCGGTTGTGGCGTCGACTACCTCGACGTCCCACTCGTGGGCCTCGACGATCTCCTCGACTATCGCCAGGCCGAACCCGGTCCCCGTTGTAGCGGAGGTGTGGCCGGGTTCGAACACCGCCTCGCGCTCGGATTCTGGGATGCCGGGGCCGTCGTCCTCGACGTAGAAGCCGTCGTCGAGGAGGCCGACCGTTACGGTGACGTCCGCCCCGCCGTGCTCGATAGCGTTCCGGAACAGGTTCTCGAACAACTGCTGGACGCGGGCCGGGTCGCCCTGGATAGACCTGGCGTCGGGAGCGTCAGGAGCGTCGAGGGTGGCGTCGGCCGTCGCCACGTGGGCCCAGGACTCCGTGACGCACCCGGCCAGGTCGATCGGCCGGGGGTCGACGACGGCTCGGCCCTGCCTGGCGAGGGCTAGCGTGTTTTCGATGAGGGCTTCCATGCGCTGGTGGGCGTCGGCCACGTCGTCGAGGTGCGGACTGTCACAGTCGTCGCGCGCCAGGTCCAGGTGGCCGGAGGCAACGTTGAGCGGATTGCGCAGGTCGTGGGAAACGATCCCCGCGAACTCCTCGAGGCGTTCGTTCTGGCGCCGGAGTTCCCGCTCGTGTTCCTTGCGCTCGCTGATGTCGCGGATGACGCCCGCCGTCCCACGGAAGCCGTCGTCCTCGGTCGGCAGCCGCCGGTAGCGGAACTCGACGGGGACGACCCCGCCGTCCTTGTGGTCGATTTCGACCTCTATCGACCCCGTCTCTATCTCTCCGGCGATGAGTCGCTGGCGCTGGGCCAGGCCGCGTTCGACCTCCTCTTCGGCCATGAGCTGTGAGACGTGGTCGCCCTCGAGTTCCTCGCAGGTGTAGCCGGTCAGGTCCTCGGCGGCGCCGGCGACGGCCGTGAAGTAGTAGTCCTCGTCGAGCGTGTAGACGACGTCGCCGATGGTCTCGACCATCGTCTCGTACCAGTCGAGGCGTGCCTCTCGCTTCCGGCGTTCGGTGACGTCCCGGGCGGTGATGAGGATAGCCTGCTGGTCTTCGTACTCGACGCTACCGCTGGTCACGTGGATCTGTTTGCGCTGGCCGTCGAAGGCGATTATCTCGCGGTCGACGTACGGCAGCCTGTCGGCCTCGCCCGACGTCAGCCGGCGGAACCGCTCTACCGTCTCCGCCTGAATCTCGTCCGGGAGGATGTCGGTGACGGGCCTGCCGATGATGGTCTCGCGGTCGGTCTCGAGCAGGCTCGCAGTCTGGGGATTGGCGTAGACGAACGTGCCGTCGCGGATGACTGCCACCGGTTCCGGCACCTGGTCGAACAGCCGCCGGTACTGTTGTCGCCCGAGGCGCCGCCGCTCGCTGCGTGCCGCCAGGCCGGCAGTCCTGATCCGCCGGGCTGCCAGCCGAGGCCGGTCCGCGACGGTCTCGCGGGAGAGACAGTCGATAACGCCGGCCGAAATCGCCGCGTCGACGGCGTCGTCGGGAACTCCCACGAGCACGACCGAGACCGACCCGTCGACGCCGTCCAGGCGGTCCGGCAGGTCGATACCCGTGCCGTCCGGCAGGTCGAACGGCGCCACGAGGCAGTCCACCGAGGAGGTCTGCAGCGCCCGGCGGGCCGCGTCGACGTCGGCCGCGACGTCGACCGACGTCCCCTCGCCGGCCGTCTCGAGCGCCGGGACTACTGCCCGGTCTCCTGGAGCCTCGTCGAGGACGAGTGTGCGAACGGAAGAACGGCGCGACGGCTCGTCCATGACGTTCCTCCCGACGTGTCTATGTCATATGTAAGCATCGGGTACACGGACGACACACCATGCCACGGCCCGTCCGATCCGTCTCGGTCCCACCCGTCGGGCGCTTCCCCTGCCCCCCGTCAGTCGGCGCTGGACTCTCCGTCGGCGGTCGACGTCTCGTCGTCGCTGGCGTCGCCGGCGGGCGGGGCGGTCACCTCGTCGTCGGCAGAGTCCTCGGCGTCGGTGTCCAGACCGCCGGCGATGGGCATCTCGTTCGTGTCGCCGAAGCCGGCGCTGAGGATGCGCGTCAGTGCGTCCTCGACGGTTTCGTTGGTCTCCTCGTACTCGCCGGGCTCGACCTCGACGACGAACCCCGTCGTGATGTTGGGCGCCGTCGGGAGAAACAGGAGGTCGCGGCCGTCCTCGGTCGTCTTGCCGGTCTTGAACGCCGTCATCCGCAGGCCGTTCCAGGTCTCGACCTTGACCGGCGACTGGAGTTCGTCGGTGCCGCCGATGGCCGTCTCGACGGCCATCTTCGAGGCGTTGTACACCACCCGGAGGCCCGGCAGCCGATTCATCAGGTCGTCGAGGGTACCTTCGACGACGCCACCCAGCGCCGTCCGCATCAGGTAGCCGATGGCGAACACCAGCAGAATAAAGACGAGCATCGTCAGCGCAACGCGGAGGATCGGCGGGTCGATGTCGATGGGAATGGCTGCGATCCGGTTGTAGAACCAGACGACGATGAAGACCGTCACCAGCAGCGGGGCGAGAATGATGAGACCGCTGGCGAAGTCGCGCTTCCAGGAGGTGGCCATTCCTTGTCCACACTCTACGCGCCGGTAATATCAGCTTGTTCCTTCGTCGACAGGCCGAGACACGCCGAGACCGGGCGCTACCACGGCACCAGCGCCCGGAGCGCAAAGACGAGGTTCTGTCGCCGCTCGGCCACCCGCCGGTAGAAGTACGACAGCCACTTCCCGCCGTAAGGGACGTACTGCCAGACCTCCCTGTCCCTGGCCAGGTCGTACTGCGCGTCGGTCCGGACGCCCATCAGCATCTGGACCTCGTAGGGCGTGCCGTACTCGTCGTGGAGTTCCTCGGCGTACTCGACCATCTCGGGGTCGTGACTCCCGACCGCGATGCCGTCCTCGAAGCGCTCGAACATGAACTCCAGGTCCGCCCGGAAGGCCTCGTTGACCCGCGATTTCTCCCCGTAGGCCAGGTCCTCCGGCGGGTCGTAGGCCCCCTTCACGAGTCGGACTTTGCCGGGGAGGTCGGCCACCCGTTCGAGGTCGTCCCTGGTCCGCTTCATGTTCGCCTGGATGCAGACGCCCACCTCGCCGTACTCCCGGGCGTGGTGCTCGAAGGCGTCGAGCGTCGCGTCGACGGTCGTGTGGTCCTCCATGTCGATCCAGACGAACCGGTCGTTGGCTTCGGCGCAGTCGACGACGGTCGCTAGGTTATCGCGAAACGTTTCCTCGCCCACGTCGAGGCCGAGCTGGGACGGCTTGACGGAGATGCAGGCCTCGAGGTCGGTCTGGCCGAGTTCGTCGAGCAGGTCGCAGTAAGTTTCGGCGTCGGCTTCGGCGTCGGCCGGGTCGTCGTAGTGTTCGCCGAGGAGGTTGAGGATCGCGCCGACGTCGTTGTCGTTGAGTTCTCTGGCGTGGTCGAGCGCCGAGGCAGCGGACTCTCCGGCGACGAACCGTCGCGCCAGCGGCGGAATCATGCTCGCAAATTTTGCCCCCTGGATTAAGATTCTGTCGACAAACGCTCCCGGAGCACGGATTTGTACGCTTCTGTGGATATTTGTGCGGTGAATGTGCTATGTGAAGTAGGAGGACGGTCTGTGGTTTGATTGAACATCTGTTCATCTGTTCAATTGGATTGCGAGCTGCCAGGTGTGGGTCACCCTTGGGCATCTGATGTAGCTGCGGCTGTAGCTACCGCCACTGCAACGGCAAGAAAGCCCTCGGCCCGCTGGATATACGATTCAATTGTTCCTACAGCTTCCGCAACTGCCCAGCAGGGAAAGCCCTCGGCCCGCTGGCTCACGGCTCCCTGCTCGCGGTTCACTCCGCTCTCACGGCCTGCGGCCGTTCGAGCAATCGGTGGCCTCCTTCCAGTCGGCCACCCGTTCACCGCTCGCTATCGAGGTGCTCGAAAATCGGAGATTTTCGGCATTGCGGGAAATCGGAGATCTCCCGCTTGTTGTCAGATCCCTCCGGGATCTGACGACATGACGAGACGGCGAAGCCGTCTCGAACCACCTCCCTCCGGTCGGCCTCGCACCGCTCGCCGTTCGCCTTGCCGAGACGCTCCCTCCGTCTGCTCACGGGCGGCTTCGCCGCCCGTTCGCATGGTAAGCGGGACCTCCGGTCCCGCTCAAGTCGCGTCTCGC
>CAZGAX010000129.1:0-10884 GCA_964523745.1 uncultured Halobacteriales archaeon
AACTCCAGGACGTCCTCGTCTACCACAACCCCGACGACGGCAACGAGCCCAAGGTTCGCACCGTTCCCGCCGGCAAGGGCGACCAGATCGTCGAGGCCCACAAGGAGGAAGCCCGCAAGCGCAACCAGATGCGGACCTTCCTGATGTGGATCATCATCGCCATCGTCATCGGCTACTCGATCATCGTCGTCCAGCAGATCCTGCTGGGCATCCTCGCGGCCGGTGTCATCTACCTCGCGTTCCGCTACGGCTCGCGGGGTAACGACGCGATGATCCCGAATCTGCTGGTCAACAACGCGAACCAGCAGACCGCGCCGTTCGAGGACGCCACCGGCGCCCACGCCGGTGCCCTGCTCGGCGACGTCCGCCACGACCCCTTCCAGTCCGGGGGCATGGAGACGCCCAGCCACGACCGGGTCGAGCCCGGGGCCATCCACAAGGCCAACAAGGGCGTCCTGTTCGTCGACGAGATCAACACCCTGGACATCCGCAGCCAGCAGAAGCTGATGACGGCCATCCAGGAGGGCGAGTTCGGGATTACCGGCCAGTCCGAGCGCTCCTCGGGCGCCATGGTCCAGACCGAGCCCGTCCCCTGTGACTTCGTCATGGTCGCGGCCGGGAACCTCGACGCGATGGAGAACATGCACCCCGCCCTCCGCTCGCGGATCAAGGGCTACGGGTACGAGGTGTACATGGACGACACCATCGAGGACGACCCCGAGATGCGCCGGAAGTACGCCCGGTTCGTCGCCCAGGAAGTCGAGAAGGACGGCCGGCTCCCGCACTTCTCGGACGAAGCCATCGAGGAGATCATCCTCGAAGCCCGGCGTCGCGCCGGCCGGAAGGGCCACCTCACGCTGAAGCTACGCGACCTCGGCGGACTCGTCAGAGTGGCGGGCGACATCGCCCGCGCCGAGGACCGGGAGTACACCACCCGGGACGACGTGCTCCAGGCCAAGCAGCGTTCGCGGTCCATCGAGCAACAGCTCGCCGACGACTACATCGAGCGCCGCAAGGACTACGAACTCACCGTCTCGGCCGGCGAGGTCGTCGGCCGCGTCAACGGACTCGCCGTCATGGGCGAGGACTCGGGCATCGTCATGCCCGTCATGGCCGAAGTCGCGCCCTCGCAGGGTCCTGGCGAAGTGATCGCCACGGGTCAGCTCCAGGACATCGCCGAGGAGTCGGTCCAGAACGTCTCGGCGATCATCAAGAAGTTCTCCGACGAGGACATCTCGGAGAAGGACATCCACATCCAGTTCGTGCAGGCCTACGAAGGGGTCGAGGGCGACTCGGCCTCCATCACGGTCGCGACGGCCGTCATCTCCGCGCTGGAAGACGTCCCAGTCGCCCAGAACGTCGCCATGACCGGCTCGCTGTCGGTCCGGGGCGACGTGCTGCCCGTCGGTGGCGTCACCCACAAGATAGAGGCGGCCGCCAAGGCTGGCCTCGACACGGTGATCATCCCGGCCGCCAACGAGCAGGACGTGATGATCGAAGACGAGTACAAGGACATGGTCGAGATCATTCCGGTCAGCCACATCAGCGAGGTGCTGGAAGTCGCACTCGCCGGGGAGACCGAGAAGGACTCGCTGGTCGACCGCCTGAAGTCCATCACGGGCAAGGCGCTCGACCAGGACGTGGGCCGGGGAAGCGGCTCGCCCAGCCCGCAGTAGAGACGTGCCCCGGTGGGCCGCCTTCGTCGGGCTCACCGTCCTCGTCCTGACCTTCTTTCTCGCGCTCGCCAGGCTCTCCCAGTCGCTGGTCCGCGACGACGGCCTCTCGTCACCGCTGCCCGACGACGAGTCACCGGACCGGACAGACGCGTTCGATGACGAAGATCCGTCGCCAGCGCCGGCCGACGACGCCCCGGAACCAAGCGCCGACGGCGCCCAGGCGGCAGGCACCGTCGAGGCCACGGAGCCGGGAGGCGACGGTGGACCCACGTACGCTGGAGGGAGCGTCGAGTCTCCGTATCCGGAACAGTCGCCGGCCGACCGGACGCTCGGTCCGACCGGCCCGGAGTTCGGGACGGCGACGCTGCTGGTCAACGTCGCCCTGACGCAGGGCCTGGTCGGGGTGGTCCTCCTCGTCGGCGTCGTCCACTTCGAGATTCCGCTCTCGGCGCTGGGGGTTACCGGCGACCCGTGGGTCGCCGGGCTGCCAGCGCTGGGGATGGGCCTGGCCTTCGGCGTCGCGCTCTGGCTCGGCAACGAAGTGGCGGCGTCCGTCGCCGACGCGGTGGGGGCAGCCTACGACGAGAAGCTCCGTGAGATGCTCGCGCCGGATTCGACCGGGGGCTGGCTCGTCCTGCTCGCCGTCGTCCTGCCGACCATCGCGTTCGTCGAGGAACTGCTCTTTCGGGCGGCGCTCGTCGGCGTCATCCACGCTGGGTTCGGAGTCTCGGCCTGGCTCATGGCGGTCCTTTCCTCCATCGTCTTCGCCCTGGGCCACGGGGCGCAGGGCCGAGTAGGCATCGCGGTAACCGGCGTCCTCGGGCTGGTGCTCGCTGGTGGCTTCGTCGTCACCGGGAGCCTGCTCGTCGTGGTCGTGGCCCACTACGCCGTCAACGCCCTGGAGTTCGTGGTCCACGAGTGGCTCGGGGCTTCTCGCCTTGGCCCCGGTCGAAAGAAGAGTGGGTAGCCGCCTCGCTCAGGACCAGTAGTACCTGTAGTGGTTTTCGAGAGGTGATGGCGTCCAGGTACTCCAGTAGACCTTGTAGATCTGGAAGGTCGAATGGAGGTCGATGTTGACGAACGTTTCGCCACTCGTTTCGTTGGCATCGACGGTGGAAGCTGCGTTCAGGAAGAGACTGTTATCCCGGAGACCACCGCTAACGTTGTACTTGTGGATGACCTTCATCTCGCTGTCGACGTTCGACTTGTCGTCGATGTGCAGGTTCGAGGAGGTCGTACTCCCACCGAACCCGACCTGGAGGTTCCCGTCGACCCAGGCGAGCGAATACGAGGATGACGACTGCTCGATCGTGTTGCCGGGTTTGTGATCCCGTACCGTTACCAGGTCCTTGTTGAAGCGCATCGCACTTTCTGCCGTATCCGCTTCGTAGTCACCGTAGAGGTCGTCTGACTTCGGATACATCCTGATCTGCGTCTTCAGGGCCTGCGCTGACGGCTGGGATGGATTCCGTCGCCATTCGCAGGTCCAGCCCATCTCGTTGCCCTCGTCGTCGGTCTTGTGGTGTCTACTCCGGACTAGCTTCGTCCAGTCGGCGAACTGGTCGTCATTCGACGTCGTTCCGACGGACTGGACATTCGATGTACGAGGGGTGCCGGAACTCGCATACTGTCGTTTTCTGCTCGACAACAGTGCGTCCGCTTTCGCATGCTGTTCTCGAACCTGCTCGGAAAGCGTCGTTCCTTCCCCGCTCCGTTTCTGCATCGGCGTTACTTTCTCTTCGGACCGTTCGTGAGTTCCGACGTACTCGGTCGGTACGCCGTCGAACACGTCGAAATTGTACGCGACGATGATCTCGTCTTCGGATAGCTCGATCGGACTCCGGCGCCCGATCAGGCCGTCAATCGTCGGAGACGTCTCGAGTAGTTCCTCTTTCCGGGCTTCTATCTCGTCCGGTTCGATCGGCCGCTGACCGGGCTGGTACCGTCGGGTGAAGCTGAGTTCCGAGGCGCTCTGGCGCTCGTCGGCTGCGGATGCAACTCCCGAGGCCAGGGCACCGGTTGTCGCCACTCCAGCCGCTTTCAACAACTTTCTGCGGTTTAGTTTCCGCATAGACTAACAATAAAATCAGTATAATATAAATCTAGGGATCAGATGAATGTATTTGGCGGGCCGTGTGCCCTCTGGCGATGCTTTGGGGACGTACTCATGCCGACGTGGCGTCGGGTCATTGACTGATGCCGCTCTCGGTAATGCCGATGGGGGCCCCTGCCAGGAGTTCGATTCGCCACCGGAAGGGACGCGCCTTAGAGGTCCCCGACGGATTCTCGGACCGGCGAACCGAGGAAGCCGCCGACGAACAGGGTTCCGCCAAGAAAAGTCAGAAGCAAAGCTACCAGTACGAGGCCCCGCCCCCCTACAAGAAACAGTATTTCACCGTATAAGGCCAGGATTCCGCCAGCGATTAGCCATTTGAAATCGGCGATGGTTTCGTCGTCCATACCGTCGAATTCTAGTCCAAACCCAAATGCATTCTGGACTCCGCACTGGTGTGCCGTCCAGGTTGACTGTGGGAGGATCGAAGCGTCTTGGAACAGGTACGTACGAAAATCCGACGACCGGCACCCGGTGTGGTGGAGCTCGTGCTTCGGGTGGGTGCAGGCAAGCAGTGGGGTACCGTCGTCGGGCCTACCGCTGGATGAAACGGTAGCTACGACATCCGAGGACGTCTGAGTTGGTTCTGGCGTCGGGTGTTGGACCTCCTTGTGGGTTGCCGACGGTCGGTCACCACCGATCGCGCAGGGACCGTGTGACCCCGTCGACATTCTCGTCTTTGGCGCATTGGGACATAAATCTAACTACTCGTCCAGATATTGTACCAAAATTAATTGGGTCGGGATGTATTAGAACTCAGAACTTTAGTTACGGCGATCGGAAGTCTGGGTCGTTGATCGGCCTGGACGTACCGGTTGTCTATCTGGAAACTGTTTCAGGTAATCGCCCGCTTGCGGCGTTATCTGGGAATGGAACTGATGACGCGCGTTGTATTAGTTGAATATCTGCTCATCTATTCAACTGATATCGGCCAATTTGTAGACAGTGCCCTCCAGTCGTCGATTTGGCAGTTCGGAGTCACCAAACCACGTCTGCGACGGCAAGCAAACTCTACGCCTGCTGGCTATGCGATGTCGTTGCTACAGATACTGCCATTACTACACAGCAGTGAAAGCCCTCGGCCCGGTGGCTCACGGGTCGCTCCGCTCACGGCTCACTCCGTTCACCGTTCGCATCGAGACTCTCACTCCGTTCGAGTCTCGCACCGCTCCCCGTTCGCCTATCCGAGACTCTCCCTCCGTCTGCTCACGGGCGGCGAAGCCGCCCGTTCGCATGGTAAGCGGGACCTCCGGTCCCGCTCAAGTCGCGTCTCGCTCCTGGCGGTCGCTCTTCCGGATATCTTCGCTCACTTCGTTCGCTCAGATAGAGCCGGAAGAGCGACTGAAGTATACGCCACCGGGCTTCGCCCTTTCAGTCCGCCAGGCCCGCACCGCAACCGCACAGCACCGCACCACGACCCTCCCCAGCCGACTCCCTCACTCACTGCGTTCGTTCGGTCGTCCCTCGCGCCGACGGCTCGACCGCCTCACTGGCTCACGGCTTCGCCGTTCGCCGTTCCGAGACGCTCCCTTTCGGTCGCGTCTCGCACTCGGCGTCGAGCCAGCGCGCCACCCGCTGCTGCATCAGATCACGCCCTGGTGGTCTGCTGAGCGACCGCAGGGAGTGAAGCAGAGCCTTGGCAGACGCAGCGCCGAACGAAGTGAGGCGACCGTCTGCCGGAGGACTGAAAGGGCGAACCTCGCTGGCGGCTTCGTGGAGTCGCTGCGTCGGCTCTATCCGAGCGACCGAAGGGAGTGAGGATATCCGGCGCAGCGACCGCCAGCGTGGTGAGGGCTTTCACCGTCGTTGCTGTCGCGGTGCTGCCGACGATGACCCATTCTCATAGCCAGCGAGGAGAGGGCTTTCTTCGACGTTGCGGTTGCGGTGCCGTCGACGAGGACACAAACCCATAGCTAGCGAGAGGTGGACTTTCGCCATCGGCTCGATCGTGGTGCTGTCGAAACCCAAGCGGTGCTACCACGAAACCTCTCGTAGAGAAGCTCGCCCGGAGAGTTCACCGCTCCAGCGTTACAACCCTTCCACGGCCCGGAGCTTCTGCTCGATCTCGGCCGGAGCGGCGCTCGGACCGTCCCGGATCCGGTGGTCCGGAATCAACAGGGGAGCCGGATTGTCGTCCAGGGCCTGGCGCACCAGGATCAGGTCCTCGTCGTCCTCGGGGTCGAGGCCGGCCGTCGTCCGGGCGAGCTGCTCGACCGAGCGCTGTTCCCCGTAGGGGATCTCCCTGACCGTCTCCAGCACTTTGCGCTGGTCCGTCGGCACCGTCAGAGCCACCGTGACGTCGGCGAAGTCGTCCTGGGCGCCCTGAAGGTAGGCCTCGATGCGGTCGAGCAGCTCGTGGTCCCCCACGGCGTCGTCGTCCGGCGCAGCCGGAAACGAAACCGAGATGACCCGCCCCTGGGCGACCCCTAGCTGGACGTACCGGTCCAGAAACGCCGATTCCCGTGCGTAGATACCCGCCTCGTCGTCCATACCCGTAGCTCGGCCTTCGGTGACTTGAAGGTGGGTGCTGGCCAGCGGGGCTGGCCGACGGCAGCCGGCACGCAGGAGTCAGTGGGATCAGACGCCGGCTGCCGCCGTCGGCGCACTCGGTTGGAGAGTGTGCAGGTGGGGTGGGTGGTGGGGGCTGCAACCGAGCGCGTCTCGACCCCCGGCCGCGTCCTCGGGGACGGCCAGTGCCGACGAACGACCCGATGGCCCGGCTCGAACGGGCCGTAGAGGGCCTCGTCGACGCACGCTGTTTTGTAAGGGGCGGTCTTAAAGCCACTGATTCGTCAAGACAAACCCGTAATATTGTGTAAAACTCCGAAAAAACCTGCCTGGTTAGGGTAAGAATGTACGCTTCGGACCATCCGATCCCGTCCCGCAAGCCTTTTGAACATCTCTGTGCATTAGTGAACGGTAATGAACGATACCGACGGGATGGCACCGGCCATTCAGTCCATCCTGGCGACGGCACGGGAGCGGTCGGGTGGCGGCGGTCCGGTGGCCGTCGACGCCAGGCCGCTGGCAGCGGCCTTCGAGGACGCCGAGGCCGCTGGGCGGGTCCCGATCGTCGCGGAGGTGAAGCCGACGTCGCCGACGACCGACGGCGAGCGCACCGACGACCCCGTCGCGCTGGCCGAAGGAATGGTCGAGGGCGGGGCGGCTGCGCTGTCGGTCCTCACCGAGCCCGAGCACTTCGGGGGGTCACCGGAGACGTTACGGCGCGTTCGGAAGGCCGTCGACGTCCCGGTCCTCCGGAAGGACTTCGTCCTCTACGAAGAACAACTGGACGTCGTCGCAGCCGACGTCGTCTTGCTGATCGCTCGGTTCCTCGAAGGTGAGGGCACCGACGACCTGGCGGACTTGCTAGCAGCGGCCCGCGAACGGGGATTTCAGGTGCTCGTCGAAGTCCACGACACGGCCGAACTGGAGCGGGCCGTGGCGGCCGGCGCGACCTACGTCGGCGTCAACAACCGTGACCTCGTGAACCTGGAGGTCGACCTGGAGACGTTCGAGCGAGTGGCTCCCGACGCACCGGCGGACGTCACGCTGATTGCCGAGAGCGGCGTAGGGACTCCCGACGACGTGCGACGGATGCGACGGGCCGGGGCCGACGGACTGCTCGTCGGCTCGGCCATCATGGACGGAGACGTGACCGAAAACACGAGGCGACTGACACAGGCGGAAGGCGAGACATGAGCAGCGAATCCACCTACGGCGACTACGGCGGACAGTACGTACCGGAAGCGCTGATGCCGGCACTCGAGGAGCTGACCGACGCCTACGAGCGGTACGTCCTCGAAAACGAGGACGGCTTTATGGACGAGTTTCGCCGTCGACTGCGGGACTTCGGCGGCCGGCCGACGCCGGTCCAGCGGGCCGACCAACTGTCGAAGCGGTACGA
Source organism: uncultured Halobacteriales archaeon (assembly GCA_964523745.1). GTDB lineage: Archaea > Halobacteriota > Halobacteria > Halobacteriales > Haloarculaceae > CAZGAX01. The sequence continues at coordinate 7,697 of CAZGAX010000129.1, forward strand.
CCGCGAGGTCTACCTGAAGCGCGAAGACCTGGTCCACGGCGGGGCCCACAAGCTGAACAACGCCCTCGGACAGGTGCTCCTGGCGAAGTACATGGGGAAAGAGCGCATCATCGCGGAGACCGGCGCCGGCCAGCACGGCACCGCGACGGCGATGGCTGCGGCTCACCTCGATATGCCCTGTGAAATCTACATGGGCGAGACCGACATCGCCCGCCAGCGGCCCAACGTCTTCCGGATGCGGACCAACGGCGCCGAGGTGAATCCCGTCTCGGCGGGGCGAGGCACGCTCAAGGAGGCCATCAGCGAGACGCTCCGGGACTGGGCCACCACCGTCGAGACGACCCACTACGTCATCGGCAGCGTGGTCGGTCCGGCGCCGTTCCCCGCCATGGTCCGTGACTTCCAGGGAGTCATCAGCGAGGAGGCCCGCGAGCAGGTCCAGGACCAGGCCGGGCGACTCCCCGATGCCGTCCTGGCGTGTGCCGGCGGCGGCTCGAACACGATGGGGAGCTTTCGCCACTTCGTCGAAGACCGGGACACCGACCTCTATGCCGTCGAGGCGGGCGGCTCCTCGCTCGGCGTGGACGACGAGGCCGGCGTCGCACCCAACTCGGCTTCGCTCTCGACCGGCGACGAGGGCATCCTCCACGGCGCCCGGACGAAAGTCCTCCAGGACCCCGACGGCCAGATCGTCGAGTCCCACAGCGTCTCTGCGGGGCTGGACTACGCCGGCGTCGGGCCGGAACTCGCCCACCTCGTCGACTCGGGCCGCGTCGAGGCCGTCAACGTCGACGACGATACGGCCCTCGAGGCGTTCCACCGCCTGTCGCAGGACGAAGGCATCATTCCGGCGCTGGAGTCGGCCCACGCGCTGGGATTCCTTGAGCAGGCGGCGGGAACCGCCGCCGAACGGGCGAGTAGCGCGGAGCGAAGCTCCGCTGACAGTCGAGCGGCGAAGCCGCGAGACGACGGCGACGAGCCGCGAGCCAGCCACGAGGACCTGGGCGAGGTCGTCCTCGTCACGGTCTCTGGTCGCGGCGACAAGGACCTGGAGACCGTCATCGAGGAAACGGCAGAACGCGACCTCGACGTCGCGCCGAACCTCGACGTGTTCCACGAAGTCGGGGGTGGGCTCTGATGGGCCTGGAGGAGGCATTTTCTGACGAACCGGCCTTCGTCCCCTACCTCGCGGCTGGCGACCCGAGCTACGAGGCCTCGAAGGAATACGTAGAGGCGCTGGCCCGGGGAGGGGCCGACGTGATCGAACTGGGTCTGCCGTTCTCGGAGCCCATCGCCGAGGGCCCGACGATACAGCAGGCAGTCGTCCGGGCACTGGACGCCGGGATGACTCCCGAGCGCTTCTTCGAGTTTGCAGACGACCTCGACGTGGACGTGCCGCTCGTCTGCATGACCTACTACAACCTCGTGTACCAGTACGGAGCGGCCGAGGGGCCACGGCCGTTCGTTGAGCGGGCCGCGGAGGTCGGCATCGAGGGGTTCGTGATTCCGGACCTGCCCGCCGAAGAGTCGGGGCCGCTCCGAGACGCGTGCGACGAATTCGGCCTCGACCTGGTGTTCATCGTGGCGCCAACGACGGAGGGCGAACGCCTCGACCAAATGCGCCAGCAGGTCTCTGGATACGTCTACGTCCAGGCACGGCTCGGGACGACCGGCGCCCGGGACGACGTCTCCGACCAGACGGAGTCGACGCTCGCTCGGCTGTCGGACTGGGACGTCCCGAAGGCCGTCGGCTTCGGCATCAAGACCGGCGAGCACGCCGAGCGGATCGTCCGCGGCGGCGCCGACGGCGTCATCGTTGGCTCCGCGCTCGTCGACATCGTGGCCGAGGGCGTCGAGGAGGACCTGTCCACCGGCGAGGTGGCCGACCGCCTGGAGGCGAAGGCCCGCGAACTCAAGCAGGGGGCCGTCGCCGGGGCCCGGGGGACCGAAGAACGACCGCAACCGGAACGCACATAATCGTACTTGCCACAGCTTCACTCAACATGACCGCAGGGAAATCCGCACGGCTCGAGCGCATCGGGACAGGGGGCCGCCACCTGGTCGTCCCCATGGACCACGGCATCACACTGGGGGCCGTCGAGGGACTCGTAGACATCGAGTCGACCATCGACGACGTGACTGCCGCCGGCGCCGACGCCGTTCTGACCCAGCGAGGTATCGCGAATCGGGTCCACCCGAACAAGAACGACGCGGGCTACGTCGTCCACCTCAACGGCTCGACCACCATCGGGCCCGACGAGCAGGACAAACGACCGACCGGAACCGTCGAGGACGCCATTCGGGCCGGTGGGGACGCCGTCTCCTTCCACATCAACGTCGGCAGCGAGCACGAGCCCAACCAGATTACCGGCCTCTCGGAGGTGACCAGCGAGGCAGCCCGCTACGGCATGCCGGTCCTGGCGATGACCTACGCCCGTGGTCACGACATCCGGGACGGCAATCCCGAAGACTTCTCCGAAGACCTGGGTCACGCCGTCCGGCTGGGCGAGGAACTGGGCGCCGACGTCATCAAGACGGCCTACTCGGGGACGCCGGAGACGTTCGAGCGCGTCGTCGAGTCGACGAGCCTCCCGGTCGTCATCGCCGGCGGGAGCAGGGGCACGGACGAGGAGACCCTCTCGATGGTCCGTGGAGCGATGGACGCCGGGGCGGCTGGCGTTTCGATGGGTCGCTCTATCTTCCAGCACGAGGACCCGGCGGCCATCACGCGGGCCGTCGCCGCCGTCATTCACGAGGACGCCACGGCTGCCGAGGCCGTGGAAATCGCCGGCCTCCCCGTCGAGGCCTGAATCGACAGTTTCGTTCCGTTAGACCGTTTTTCTCCGTTAGACCGACCCCTCGAGTACCGACTCCAGGTCGCCGAGCGTCTCGAAGTGGTGGTCCGGCCGGTGTTCGAAGTCGGCGGGGTCGTCGTCCAGGTCGTAGTCGTGTGGGTACCAGCCGGCGCCGAGACCGGCACGCTTGGCGCCGACGACGTCGTGGGCCAGCGAGTTGCCGACGTAGTAGGCGGCGTCCGTCGGTACCGCGAGGTCGTCGACCGCCGTCAGAAACGGCTGAGGATGGGGCTTGGAGTGGCCCTGACCGCCGGCGAACACCGACGTGTCGAAGGCGTCGTACAGGTCGAGCGCGTCGAGTTGAAGGTCGTTGAGCGTCTGTTCGAGGGCGGG
>CAZGAX010000130.1:0-10595 GCA_964523745.1 uncultured Halobacteriales archaeon
CGCCATCGACCGCACACCACCGAACACGCGCCATCGACCGCACACCACCGAACACGCGCCACCGAACGTACGCCACCGAACACACGCCACACACCGACTTTCCGTCAGATCCACAATGTCCGACAACACGCACGACGTCGACCGACGCACCGTCCTCAAAACGACCGCCGGCCTCGGCCTGGGCGCCGCCCTCACGGCGGCAGCCACCGGCTCGGCCGCAGCCTCGAACCTGATCGACGAGGCGCTGGACACGACGACCGACGCACTCCAGGAAGCTCTCGTCGTCTTCGACGACGCCGACGACGTCTCCAGTCTCGGCGCGCTCGACCTGGCAGAGGGATTCCTCGAATTCGAGGTTCTCCCGGTCGGGTACGCGCTCCTGACCGGCTCGCAGATCGAGACGGTCGCGGGCTGGGACTCCGTCCGCTACGTCGAGGCCAACCGCGACCTGGACTACCACAACGCCGACGCCCGGGACGTCACCGGCGTCGACGCCGTCCGGAACGACATGGGTTACGACGGTTCGTCGGTCCACGTCGCGGTCGTCGACTCCGGCCTCGACGGCGACCACCCGGACCTGGCCGACGCGGCGAGGAACAACTACCAGTGGGCCGGCAATCCGCTGGGCGACCCGACGCTGTGGGTCGCCAGCGGGTCACTCGACACAGACTCCATCGGCCACGGCACCCACTGCTCGGGGTCGATTGCGGGCAACGGCAGCACGAACGGCGAGGACAGCGGGATGGCACCCGGCGCCGACCTGACGGTCTACTCGTCCGGCGCCGCGATCAGCATCCTGAAAGCTGCAGCGGCCTACGACCACATTCTTGCCAACCACGCCGGGTCGGTCGACATCGTCTCGAACTCCTACGGCTCGGCCAGCGCCGACGACTACAACCCCGACGGGACGCTCCAGACGGCGACCTGGAACGCCTTCGACCAGGGGCTCCTGCCGGTCATCTCGGCGGGCAACTCCGGGCCCGACCACGACACGCTGAACGACTACGCGAAGGCACCCCACGTCCTCTGTGTCGCCGCGACGAACGACCAGAAAGCCGTCACCGACTTCTCCAGTCGGGGCCGGGCCGCCTCGACCGGTGCGAACTACGACCGCCAGACGGCGCTGGACAATCTCCGGACCTATTACGACTCGGGGAGCGCGAGCGGCCCGGTCGGGCTGTACCGCAACGGCGTCGCCGCCCCCGGCAACCAGGTCAACAGCACGATGTCGCCCGCCGACGCGCTGCAGGCGACGTCCCCCGACACGTCGCTGTACTACGCGGCCATCAGCGGGACGAGCATGTCCTGTCCGGTGACGGCGGGTATCGCCGCTCTCGTCATCGACGCCTACCGGGCGAACGGCCACGGCGACCCCGCCCCGATGGACGTCCTGAACACCGTCGAGTCCGAGGCCTACGAGGCAAAGACGGCCTACACGCCGGCGAACGCCGGCGCCGGCTTCGTCGACGCCGACGCGTCGGTCAGCCGGGCGGCGAACGGCGACCTCGCAACCTTCTCGGAGGTAACACTGACCCAGCCATGACCACCGACGACGGCGTTCCGAGGCGGGGCGTCCTGCGGGGCCTCGGAGCGGCCGGTGTGGCAGCCGCCCTCCCGTTCGCCGGCACCGGGATGGTCGCGGCCGACACCAGCACCCTCGACGACGCGTTCGACCTCTCGGGATCAGCCCCCATCGAAGCCATCGTCGTCTTCGACGGCCGCGACTCGATGAACAGGCTAGACGACCTCTCGCTCGAACGTGGCAAACACGAGTACGAGGTCCTGCCGATGACCTACGCGGCGCTAACGCCCGACCAGCTAACGTCCGTCGCGGGCTGGGAAGAGGTCAGACGAGTCAAGAAGGCAGTGGAACTCGACTACTTCCTCGACGACGCCCGGGAGGCGACCGGCGTCGACGCCGTCCAGAACGAGATGGGCTACGACGGCTCGTCGGTCGACGCGGTCGTCATCGACTCGGGCTTCAGCGGCCCGCACCCCGACTTCGAGGGCCGCCTGGAGTCGTCCTGGCAGTGGGTCGACGAACCCCTCGAATCGAGAGATGCGGCGTGGATCAACGCCACCGGCAGCGCCGACACGGACGACCTGGGCCACGGCACGCACTGTTCGGGCCTCGTCGCCGGCGACGGCAGCGCCAGCGAGGGACAGTACCGCGGCATGGCTCCCGGCGCCCGGCTGTCGGTCTACTCGACGAACACGACGGTCTACCTGCCGTACGTCGTCGGCGCCTGGGACCACATGCTTATGCGAGCCGACGACTCCGACGTGGACTTCGACCCGGACGTGGTCTCGAACTCCTACGGCGTCGCACGGGACGTCCGGTACAACCCGAACGACCCGGTCAACGTCGCCTCCTGGGAGGCGTTCACCAGGGGAATGGTGCCGGTGTTCGCCGCCGGCAACTCCGGGCCGGACGCCGACACCCTCTCCAGGTTTGCCAAGGCGCCCCACGTCCTCTGCGTCGCGGCGACCAACGACGAGAAGCACGTCACGAACTTCTCCTCGCGGGGTCGGACCCCCGACGAAAACAGAGAAACGAACTACGACCGGGTGACGGCGCTCTGGCGGCTCTACCGGTACCACGCCGCCCAGACCAGGGGCCAGTACCTCGTCGACGCCGGGACCTGGCAGGGCGAAGTCGGCCCGGCAGCCCAGAACTCGGTGGCTGGATCCGACGCCAGTACCGGGAGCGACTTCTGGGAGTGGCGCGCCCCGCCGAACGCCGACGCGCTCGAACTCACCCTCGATATCGAACCGGACGGCCAGCAGGTCCGGGTCAGCGTCCACGAGGGGAGCCGCGACGGGACGGTGGTCGCCCAGATGGGCGAGGAGCCGGTCCACCAGCACCGGACCCTGGAGACGGACGTCGACGGCGGGACCACCTACTACGTCGAGGTCGAACCGATGGTCAGCGTCGTCGTCGAATACACGCTGGACTACGAGGGCATCGAGTACCTCGGGGGCGAGCCGACGCGGTATCGGCCGGTCGGGCTCTACCGGCCGGGAATCGCCACGCCCGGCGATTCGGTGATGAGCACCGTCGGGCCGACCGACTCGCTGGACGCCCTCGAACCCGACGCGGAGCCCTACTACACGCCGATGACCGGGACGAGCATGGCGTGTCCGGTGGCCGCCGGCGTCGCCTCGCTGCTGATCGACGCGAGTCGCCAGAAGGGCCACGGCACGCCTCACCCCTGGCAGGTCATCACGACGCTCGAAGCCACGGCGAACGACGTCCACGCCGACTACACGCCGTGGAACGCCGGCGCCGGCTTCGTCGATGCCGACGCGGCCGTCGCCCGTGCCGCCGACGGTGACTGGGCGGGCCCCTGGGAGGTCGACCTGGTGGACGCCGACGCGGCGACCCAGCTCGCCGTCGCGGGGAGCCGGGACGACGACGGGAGCACGTTCACCGCCGGCCAGACGAACGAGGTGACGGTCGCCGTCGGGAGCGTCTCCCACGAGGCGACGGTCCGCGACGAGATCCCCGCCGAGTGGGACGTCCTCGTCGCCCACAGCGACGACGTCGCCAGGGTCGAGACGGCCGGTCACCGCCAGTACGTCTACTTCGAGGACGCGGTCGCTCCGGACGACGACGGTCGGGCCTACGGCTACCTGGTCGAGGCGCCGCAGGCGACGGGCACCTACACCTTCGGGCCCGCCGCGGCCTTCGCCGAGGCCACCGACGACGGCTGGGTTGCCTTCGGCGGCACCGAGACGAACGCCGTCGTCGGCGAGGACACCTGAGGACGCCCGAGGAACAGCCAGTCGACCACCATACGCCACCCCCCACCTCACCCCCTCAAACAATGGAACGAGACTCCACCCGCGACCGTTTCGACGGCGCCCGCATCGACCGACGGACGTTCACCCGACTCGCGGCCGCGACGGCGGTCGGCCTATCGCTGCCGGGCAACGCCACGGCAGCAGTGAGCGCCGACCCGATGACCGCCGAGTACGAGTACGTTCTGAACCACACCCCCGAGACGTACGCCGCGCCGACGCTGGTGACGTTCAGCGACGAGACCGGCCTCGACGCCCTCACCTCCATCGAACCGGACGCCGTGACGACGACGGAGACGAGCCAGCCGGCAGGCTACGCGCAGTTGACTACGACACAGGCCGTCTCCGTCGCCGACCTTCCGACCGCCGAGGAACTCTCGCACTCGCCGGGGTCGAACCCGTTCTGGCGGCTGGGCTACTACCCGTTCGGGGTGTTCCCCGCGCCGGAGCGCAGCGTCGACTTCGTCGACTTCGAGCAGATGATAGACGGTCTGAAACACCTCGAATCGCAGCACGCCGACCGGATGCGTTTCTACGAGATCGGCACGTCGCCAGGTCACTACAACGAGGTGTCGGCCCGCGAGGACCCCAAGGGCGTCTACGTCGCCGAGGTCACCAACGACGTAGACGACGCGGCCGCCTTCGCCGCAAAGGAGAAGGTGTTCTACTCGCTGTCGCTGCACGGCCTCGAACGGGCTGGCGCCGAGGCAGGGTCGCGGTACATCGAGCGCCTCCTTCGGGGCAACGACGCCGAGATCGAGCAACTGCTCGACGACGCGGTGCTGGTGTTTTGCTATACGAACCCCGACGGCTGGGTCGCGAAACACCCGCAGTACGAGTCGGGCTGGCAGCTGCTCGGCCCGGAGGATGGCGCACCCGTCGCCCCGTTCTACGAGCGCGGCAACGCCGGCGTCTACGACACGAACCGCCAGTATCCCACCGTCGGGTGGATCACCACCGCGCACTACCCGGCCGAACCGCAGGATCCCGCCGACCGGTCGCTCGAGCGGACGACCGACGCCATGGCCATCGTCGAGCACTTCCGCACCTACGAGAACATGAACTACGGCGCGGACCTCCACGGGATGTTGAACTCCCGGGACTTCGTCCTCGGCCTCATCAGCCAGGACCAGTTCGACACCCGGGCGCTGCACGAACTCTACCAGATGAACCGGGAGATAGACGACACTCTCGAGGACGCCCTCGGGAACTGGAACGCGCTGGCCGACGCCCAGGAGCGCGTCACCGGTGGGTTCAACCCTGCACCCCTGGGCTTCGGGACGCTCCCCGAGCAGGCGTTCGATTACTCGACTATCTGGGACACGATCGGCTACACCGTCTCCGGGGCGATGGGCGACTGGATGTCTCACCCCGAGGAACTGGGCGGTCTGGGCATGACCACGATGGACTTCGAGATGGCCTACAGCCACATGACGGGGTCGAACGTCTACGACCCCGCCCTGGTGGACATGCAGGTGACCGGCTACCAGACTGCCGTACGGACCATCGCGAAGTACGCCGTCAACAACAGCGACACGCCGAACACGGCAGACGAGTTCGACGCCAGCATCCAGACCGGCGGCGCCGACACGGCCTACGTCACCACCGACGCGCTCACCCGGTCCTCCGAGGACCTCACCTTCCTCCCCTCGGACGGCCCGACGCTGACGTGGTCGGGTGTCATCGGTCCGGGCGCCACCGGCACCGACGAGACGCGGACCCGGAAGCGCCACTCGTTCCACACCGACGACTTCTCCGAGGGGCCGACGCGGGTCGACGCAGCCCTCTCGTGGACGCCGGAGGCCGAAGACCTCGAATTCTACCTGATAAATCCCGACGGCGACCGCATCGGCTCGGCGGCCACGGCCAACAATCCCGAGACCATCTCCACCGACCTGAACCAGTCGGGCGAGTACACGTTCGTCGTCGAGACGTGGGCGAACGCCGCCGCCCAGTACGACGTCGAGGCGACGTTCCCCGGCGCGGAGACGGAGACGACCACGTCCTCGAGCACCGACGAACAGCGAATCACCGCCGGCGGGACGACCACCTCGACGTTCGACCTGGACAGCGACGTCGACTCGCTGTCGGTCCACCCCCACGCCCACGAGGGACTGCTCCGGACGGAACTGGTCGCCCCCGACGGCGCCGTCGTCCGGTCGTACGACCCCGGGGAGGGCGACGTGGCGGGCGGTCGCTGCTGTAGCCACCCCGAGTGGGAAATCGGGGACCCCGCCCGGGGAACGTGGACGGTGCGCGTCGAAAACCTCGTCGACGCACCCGAGCACCTGAAAGTCTACTTCGGGACCCTCTCGAGCACCGGCAGCCCCGACCCGAAGGACGCGCTGGGGTACGAGCAGACCAGCTACGAGGTGTCGCCGTTGCGCTTTTTCGACGACTTCGCGGCCGCCGTCGGCGACGGCGGCGCGGTCGACTCCGTGACGGTATCGGACGTGACGGGCGGGGCGCTCTCGGACTACGACAACGCCGTGGTCATCCACGACGAGCACCGCTTCGACGCGGACTACGTCGACGCCATCGACGAGTTCGTCGACGCGGGCGGCAATCTCGTGCTGACGGACACGGGCGTCCACCTGCTTGCCGAGATGGACAACAGCCTGGCCGACACCGTCTCGCGCGACGACGTCGACAACGGGACGTTCTACGTTGCCCACCTCGCCGACAAGGACGCCAGCCACCCGCTGCTCACCGACGTCCGTCCCATCCAGAAACAGCTCTGGAAGATCGCTCCACTGGGATACTCGACGAGCAACGAGGCGCCGATGACGCTCGTCGACGAGGAGGCGTTCACGCTGGCCGGCGCCTCCGGCGAGGCCGCTCCCTCCGTGGCAGCGACCACCGACGGGGCGGTGTCTGCCGGCTCGATCACCAGGGGAGCCGACGACCCCACCGGCATCCACGTCGTGGGCGGCCTGCTCCCGCCGGCGTCCCAGGCGAACCTCCACCCGTTCGGGCTGCTCGACTACACGACGTCGTTCCTCGGCTACCTCGTGCTGACGAACGCGCTGGGCTTCACCCAGACCCGTTCGACGGCCAGCACGCAGACGACCTTCGGCTGGAGCGACTGGTCGGCCGACGTCGAGCCCGCGCCGTTTTCGGTGTCCGGGAGCCGGGACGACGACGGCAGCACGTTCACCGCCGGGCAGACGAACGAGGTGACGGTCGCCGTCGAGAGCGTCTCCCGCGAGGCGTCGATACGTGACGAGATCCCCACCGAGTGGACCGTCCTCGCGGAGCACAGCGACGACGTGGCGAGCGTCGAGCGGGTCGGCGACCGGCAGTTGGTTCGCTTCGAGAACACTGTCACACCGGACGACGACGGCCGCACCTACAGCTACCTGGTCGAGGCGCCGGACTCGACGGGAACCTACACGTTCGGCCCGGCCGCGGCCCTGGCCGACGGCACGAACGACTGGGTGGCGTTCGGCGGCACCGAGACCAACGCCGTCGCCGGCGTCGACACCTGACTGGCGCGGAGTCCAGGCGAGCGGCACCTGGCCGCGTCCCGTTACCAGGCGTGGTAATTTGACGCACACATTTTTATTGTGGAACTTCCTCCTTGGTAATATGGCCTCGAACAGCGAACCGAGCGACGCCGGCTCGTGGACCACGCTGGGGACCCACGACTGGGACGGGTCCGTGACGCTCGAAACCACGCTCGGCGACGCGCTCGGTCGCCTCACCGGGACGTCGGCGGAGACTCCCTTCTACGACCACGTCGACCTCGAGGCCGTGGCCGAGGCGTTCGGTCCAGCCGCGTCCGACCGCGGCGTCACGGAGGTTCACTTCGAATACGAGGGCCTCGAAGTTCGCATATTCCGAGACGGCACCATCACCGCACGTCACCTGTGACGGGGGAGGGAGGGGCCGGAGTCGACTCAGTTCAACAGCGTTCGCAGGTAGAACCAGCGCCGCGACCACAGCTGATAGGACGTCGACAGTCCGATCAGGACGAGAAACCCTGTCGCCAGCGCCAGCGTCGGAATTCTGGAGACCAGGGGGACGTCCGCGTTCGCAGCGACGATGAGGAGCAGTGAGACGACGGCCAGCGTTCGATAGTAGGTCGCCCAGGTGACGCCGTACCGGGTGACGACTTCCATGTAAATACTGATCTGGCGGGCACCCTCCAGGAGTTCGACGACCTTCCGATTCCTGTCGTAGTCGATGACGCCCTGGTCGTCGAGTTTCGGCAGATGCGTCTGGTGTAGCGAGTTGTAGACGCTCTCGCGGAGCTTGCGGGGGGCCGGTGACTCGCCGGACTCCCGCTCGGCGATGCGCTCCGAGAGGGTGCGGACTGTCGTCGGTCCCCCGTTATTCCGGAGGTGTTCGATCACGTTGCGGCGTCGATCGTTTCGCAGGATGTCGTGGATCTCCCGCGGTTGGATTCCTGAGTTGGGTGCCTGTGAAAGCGCCATGGTCCCTCCCTTTCCGTCAGACGTGGGCTGACGGACCCCCCTGTGAACTGTTCGCCCGTGAGTACCCGACACCTCGCTGTGACCGCGTAGACCGTCGCGGTCCGACGGACCGTCTCCGATGGCTCGGCCTCCAGCTTGCTTCGGTTAGTGACAATCAAGCTGAAAGTGTATATAGGTATGTGATCGTATGGGTCAATTTACGACCCGGTTCCCGTCGTGCGATAAACGATACCTTAGACCGGTTCGAAGCACCCGTTCGTGGCGTCGAACGGCGGATTGGTAACTCCAATGGAGTCGTAGAACCCTTCCGGTCGTTCCGGGCCGTTTTCGAACCCCTCGTTCGATCCTCGAAATGCCGTATTTTGGCGGTAGAACGCTTAATTCGACAGGATCTGGCCACTCATTAGCTAATGGGATAGGGGATGCAGGGGTGATCGGTTCCGGAACGCTCCGGACAGGACAACAATGACAGACAAATTCGAGCTTTCACGGCGGAAGACGCTCGCAGGACTCGCGACGATCGGTGCTGCCGGCGTCGGGGCAGGGCTGGGGACGAGCGCGTACTTCAGCGACGAGGAGACGTTCGAAGGAAACGAGATGGTCGCGGGCGAACTCGACCTCAAGGTCGGGTGGCAACAGATTTACTACGGCGGCGTCGCCGGCACTGCGGTCCGGCCGCGCGACAGCCAGGACGGCCAGTTCATCAACGCGAACCCCGACCACGACGGCGACGGCCAGCAGTCGCTCCCGGACGCAAACTGGAACGACGGCGGGCCGACGGGAAGCCAGGAAGACGTGACCGACCTGGTGAACTGCGGCAACATCACCGAGAACTACGCGGAGTACTACGGCGACGGTCAGGAGTCGCTCGTCGCACTCGACGACGTCAAGCCCGGCGACGGGGGACAGATCACGTTCAACCTCTGTCTCTGTGACAACCCGGGATACCTCTGGCTGACGCTCTCGAACTACGGCGAGGACGGCGGGACGAACCCGGAACCGGAACGGGAGGCCGAGGGCGACGCCGACAACGACGCCGACCTGGCCGAGCACATGAACGTCTACGTCGCGACCGACGAGAACTGCAACTCCCGGTTCAACGACGAGGATACCACCATCTGGTCGGGGACCCTCGCCGAGGCGCGCGACCTCGTCCAGCAGGGCTCGAACGGGCTGCTCCTCTCTGATGAGTGTTTCGAGGGCGGCACGTGCCACTGCATCAACGTCGGCTGGGAAGTTCCCACCTCGGTCGGCAACGTGATCCAGGGCGACTCCGTGTCGTTCGACCTCGGCTTCTACACCGAGCAGTGCCGGCACAACCCCGAACCGACGTTCCCAGGGAGTGGTTCGGCATGAGCGACGAGTACAGCCTGTCGCGGCGCCACGTCCTGGCTGGCCTGGGCACCATCGGCGCGGCGGGTGCCGTCGCCGGCCTCGGGACGAGTGCGTACTTCAGCGACGAAGAGACGTTCGCGAACAACACCATCACGGCCGGGTCGCTGGACCTCCGGGTGGACTGGGAGGAACACTACTGGAACGACTTCGACCTGCAGGGCGTCGACCTCGTGCAGGTCGAGAGCGCCGACGACGTCCCGGACGGCTACGTCGGACTCCCGGACCCGGAGAACCCCATGGTCGCCGTCGACGACATCGACGCGTTCATGGACGCCACCTCGGTCGAGGCGTACCCGGACAGCGACGACGACGGCGTCCAGGACAACCTGGAGATGTACGACGCCTGCGAGCACTTCGCGCAACTCGACGCGGACCTCCACCCCGTCGACGGTGGGTACGACGTGGTCGACGCGCCGTACAGCGCCAAGCGGACGGAAAACGCCGACACGCTGCTGGACAACGGCGACCCGGCGCCGCTGGTGAACCTCGACGACGTCAAGCCCGGCGACTTCGGGGAACTCACGCTGAGCTTCCACCTGTGTGACAACCCCGGCTACGTCTGGCTGATGGGCGACGGCGTGGGTTCAGAGAACGGACTGACCGAGCCGGAGGCGAACTCGCAGGGCGAAGTCGACGGCGAGGTCGAACTGCTCGACGAGATGCAGACGATGCTGTGGTACGACGAGGACGGCGACAACGTCTTCGAACCCGGCGGCGAGAGCGGGGGCGAAGTCGACGTCGTGCTGGTGCTGGACCGCTCGGGCTCGATGTCCGGATCGAAAAACCAGGAGATGCGGACCGCCGCCAAGAACCTCGTCGACGCGCTCACCCTCGGGCCGAGCGCCGGCCAGGTCGGCGTCGTGAGCTTCGCAGACCAGGAGCGGCTGGACCACGCCCTCTCGACGGACGCGGCGTCGGTCAAGACGGCCATCGACGGCGTCGGCGCCAGCGGCTCGACGAACA
>CAZGAX010000131.1:0-10530 GCA_964523745.1 uncultured Halobacteriales archaeon
GCGGACTGAAAGGGCGAACCTCGCGTGGCGGCTGCGAGGCGCCGGAGGCGCCTCGGTTGGAGACGGCGAAGCCGTCTCCCGGCCGCCACGTTATAGGAGGCCGGCGGAGCCGGCCTCCCCGCTGGCGTTCGTCGTGGTCGTCTGAGCGACCTCTATCCGAGGGAGCGAAGTCGTTCGAAAGGCGCCTCTGGCGCCTTTCGTGATGACGAGAGAGCTTCGCTCTCTCGAACCACGACCGAGGATATGTCGCTCAGCGACCGCCAGGAGCGTGACTCGAACGAAGTGAGAGTCTCGGTAAGGCGAACGGGGAGCGTAGCAACCCGTGAGCCAGCGAGGTGAGGGCTTTCGGGGATGGTGCGGTAGCCGGTGTGATGCTGATGAAACCGGTTTCACCTAGCTAGCGAGTTCGCCCTGCCACTCTTTCAGCTGGTCGGCCGTGACACCCTGGACCTCGTCGGCCACCGTGGTCGGATCGGCGTCGACCAGGTCGTCGGGCTTTTCGATGCCGACGTCGGCCAGCTTCTCGGCGGTCGCCTCGCCCACCCCGTTCAGGTCCTCCAGCTCGTCGATCTCCTGTTCGGCGCGGTACTCCCGGTAGTTACAGATCGGACAGCCGAGTTCCCAGGGGTCGTCGCCGTTGTGGACGACGAGTTCGGGCAGGTCGTGCTCGTCGCAGTACTCGTCGGTGATCTCGATCTCGCCACGGCGGGGCAGCGGCAGCGAGTAGTCACAGTCGGGATACCGGGTACAGCCCACCAGCCGCGAGCCGGTCCGGAGGTGCTTGATGGCGAGTTCCCCGCCCTCTTCGTCACCACAGTCCGGGCACTCCCCGATCACCTCGTCTTCGCTCTCGTCGGCCTCCTCGGCCTGGCACCGGGGACAGCCGTGGACGAAGGTGTCCCGGCCGGCGAGCATCTTCACGTGGTGCATCTCGTGGTCCTCGCAGGTGTCGTCCAGCACCAGGGGTTCGCCGGTGTTCGGCAGCGGGAGCGTAAATCTGCAGTCCGGGAAGCCGTCACAGCCCACGAAGTACGAGCCCTGGCGACTCCGCCGGACGAGGAGGTCCTCGCCGCACTCCGGGCAGGGGCCGAGCCGACGGTCGGCCTTCAGCGACTCCTGGAGGTGGTCGCCGACCTCCTCGCGGGAGTCCATGAGTTCCTCGAACACCTTGTCGAGCATCTCGCGGGACTCGTCGGCCACGTCGTCGAGCGTCGCCTCGCCCTCGGCGATGGCTTTCATGTCCGCTTCGAGCCGGGCGGTCATCTCGTCGCTGACCACGTGGTCAGCGAAGTTCTCGGCCGCCTCGACGACCGCCTCTGCGAGGGCCGTGGGCCGCGGCGGGTCGTTCTCGATGTAGCCACGGTCGTACAGCTTCTCGATGATGTTGTGCCGGGTCGCCTTGGTCCCCAGCCCCAGGTCCTCCATCCGCTGGATGAGCCGGGACTGGCCGTATCGTCGGGGCGGCTGGGTCTGCTTGGCCTCGAGGCGAACGTCGTCGATGGAAAGCTCCTCGCCCTCCTCGACGGCCGGCACGAAGTTCTCGGAGGCAGAGGCGTAGGGGTAGACGGCGTGGTAGCCGGGTTCGAGAAGACGCTTGCCGTTGGCCTTCAGCTGGCAGTCGTTGGCCAGCGCCACGACCCGAAGGTGGGCCCACTTCGCCGGCTCGGCGACGGTGGCGAAGAATCGGCGCACGACCAGTTCGTAGATTTCCCAGGCGTCCTCACCCACTTCACTGGGCTTGGGCTGCTCGCCCGTCGGGTGGATCGGCGGGTGGTCGGTCGTCTCCTCGTCACCCCGCGTCGGCTCGATGTCCTCCAGTTCGAGGAGGGACTCGGCGTCCTCTCCGAAGTGGGGGTTGCCCACGAAGGCATCCAGGAGGTCGTCCGGCTCGAGGTCCTCCGGATACACCGTGTTGTCGGTCCGGGGATACGTGATGTAGCCAGCCGTGTAGAGTTCCTCGGCGATGGACATGGCCCGCTGGGCCGAGTAGCCCAGCGAGGAGGCGGCGCTGATGAACGCCGTCGTGTTGAACGGCTCGGGCGGCTCGTCGGTCCGGGTCCGCTTGCGGACCGAGGTGACCTGGGCCGTGCTGGCGTCCTGCAGTTTTGCGAACACTGCCTCCGCCGTCTCCTCGTCCCAGACCCGCTCGGCTTCGCTGCCGTCGTCGTCGTAGAAGTACTGGGCCTCGAAGCCGTCCCCGTTTTTCGCCAGGTCGGCGAACAGCTCCCAGTAGTCGTCGGGGTCGAACGCCTCTATCTCCCGTTCGCGGTCGACGATGAGCTTCAGCGTCGGGGACTGGACCCGGCCGACGGAGATGAAGTCGTCGCCGAGCTGACGGGCAGACAGCGAGAGAAACCGGGTGAGGGCGGCGCCCCAGATGAGGTCGATGATCTGGCGGGCCTCGCCGGCCGCCGCGAGGTCGAAGTCGATGTCGTCGGGGTTGGCGAACGCCTCCCGGACCTCGTTGTCGGTGATCGAAGAAAAACGGACGCGCTTGACCGGCACGTCGGTTTCCTCCCGGATGAGTTCGTAGGCCTCCTTGCCGATGAGTTCGCCTTCCCGGTCGTAGTCAGTCGCGATGACGGCCTCGTCGGCCTTCCGGGCGAGTTGCTTGAGCGTCCTGACGATGTTCTCCTGGGTGGGCGACTTGACGATGTCGGCGTCGATCAGTTCGACGGGTCGAACGTCCCGCCAGTCCGAATATTCGGGCGGGAAGTCGACGCCGACGACGTGGCCTGAGAGGCCGACGACGCGTTTGTCGCCCCAGCGGTAGACGTTGACGCCGTTGCGCTGCTGGGCGCTGGCACTCCCGCCGCTGAGTATCTCTGCGATCCGTCGTGCGGCGTTGTCCTTCTCGGTAATTATCAGTTCCACGGGGGGTCACCTCGGCCGGCGAGGACCGGTCGTCAGGAGGATGATACGCCGGGAGCCGTTCTAAAATCTTTCGAGAAACCACGAGACAGCGCGTGTGCGCGCACGTTGGACCGAGATACCCTTCTGGGTCACTTCGGCAGTAGCGACGACCAGTCAGTTTTTATTTGCGGGACTGCTGTTCTCGACCGATGAAACTGACGCGTCGTCGGATGCTCGCGCTGGGGGCCGCTGGCGTCGTCGGAACGGCCGGCTGTCTGGGGAACGGCGGGCAGAACTACGAGACGACGACCACCAACGGCGTCGAGGTGCCCCTGGCACCCATCGGGGACACCTACGACTGGTACCAGGACGACGAGGCCAGCTTTGCCGACGCCCGTGGATCCAGCCAGTACGACCGGGCCCACATCAAGGGTGCGGTCCACAGCCCGGCACCGGAGGGCGGTCAGAACGACCCCGTGGCTGCCTGGTCGAAGGACACCCGGGTCGTCTGTTACTGTGCCTGTCCCCACCACCTCTCGTCGATTCGCGCCTCCCACCTCATCAAGGACGGCTACAAGTCGGTGTACGTCATCGACGAGGGCTTTCGCGCCTGGATCGACAAGGGCTATCCGCTGGCTGGCTCGGCCGTCCAGCGGCTGCCCGAGCCCTACCGGATCGAGGGCCGGGCATCGGCCGACGCCGCCGGGGAGTACGCCTGGGCGGTCCACGAGCCGAGCGACCAGCAGGAAGCCGGCCCGATCGCCGCCGACGGCAGCTGGAACATGCACCTCCGGTTCTCGGACCTGACCGACGACTCGCTCATCACCGTGAAGACGCCGGACTACCGGGTCGAACACCCGCTGGGCGCTCTCCGCGACGGATTCGTCACCGCCGACGGGTCCATCCGGGCCTGATTCGGCGCCCGTACCAGGCAATCCATTATTCCCGGGCTCGAACCCCCGCCAATGAACGACCGCACCGAGCGACTCCTCCTGTTCGTCGGCTCACAGCTGGTGTTCGTCGCCGCCCTGCTGCACTTCGCGCTGGGGGTGTTGAACTGGGTCCGGTGGTATCGCGCCGGGTTCCTGATTCCGGCGGACGGCCGCTGGCCGCTGTTCGTCGTCTCCGGACTGGCGATCATCGCCGGGATGGTCCTCGCCGCCTGGGCAGACGACCGCCGCCCGTACTACCTTGCCGGCGCCGTCGCCATGCTCGGCTACGCAGTCGGCTACTTTACGTACCACCTGCTGGGACACCGGCCGTGGATACTCCTCGGTCGCGGCGCCGGTACCGAGTCGATCGGTCTCCAGTGGTTCGTCGACCACGCCCTGGCCGGACCACTGGAGACGGTGTCGTTGCTGGTCGAGGTCGTCGCAGCGGCGATTCTGCTCGCGCTGTACCTCGGCGCTTCCCGGTCGGACGGACAGCTGACGCTCGACGAGGCTGCGGGAGTACAGGCGAGCGACGACGCCGACGAGGGTTCGTCGGGATAGCCGGTCCTGGTCGCGGGTGCGGCGGGTGGACCGTCAGCGCCAGGCCCTGATCGACCCCTGTCGGTGGGTGTACAGCGTGCCGTCGACGACGGCGAACGACCGGTTGGGCTGGACGGGGCCGAACGACCCACGGACCGACCCGTCGTGGCGGTTCAACGCGTAGACCTTCGTCCGCTCTTCGGGGTTGTCCACGTCTCGGTACAAGGCGTAGAGGTTGTCTGGCCCGGCGACCATCGGGCGGAAGACCCGTGCCTGGGAACCGAGCGTCGTTCGCCAGGCGACCGATCCGGTGTCCCGGTGTAGCGCGACGACGTTCGGGCCGTGGTAGAGCTGTTTGCGCACCTTCTCGACCTGTTCGGAGGACGCTCGCGGGCCGAGGATACCCAGCGCCCCGAGGAATCCGAGGGCGTAGTAGACGTAGTTCGGCGTGACGGTGACGTAGGCGGTTCCGCCGGCGGTGAACGCGTCGTCGATGGCGTCGGTTTCGTAGGTGTGGGTCCAGCGCTCGCTGCCGTCCTGCGTCGACAGGGCGTGGATCTTCCGGCGAGGACGACTGTCACCCGGACCCAGCTCGAACTGGCCCAGGGCATCGCCGTCTGCCAGGTACACGGTGTCGCCGGCGACAGCCGGGATGGGATGCCGGGCGTTCGAGAGCGGTTTCGACCACCGGACCTTACCGGTAGCGGGCTCCAGCACCGTGAGCTGGCCGCCGGTCGACTGGCCGCCGACGCCCCGGTTGTAGACGGCGATGCCGTTCGCGCCGACGCTCGGCAGGGGCTGGTCGTACAGTATCTCGGGCGACCGCCACTTCTCGCTACCGTCGGCCGTGTCGAGTGCGACGACGTGGCCGGCCGCGAAGTGATACAGCGTCCCGTCTCGCACGACCGGCTGTCGCACCATCGCCGTATTTTCGATAGTCTGCTCCCACTGGACCGAGCCGGCTCGGCTGGAGACGGCGGTGACCGTCTGGACGGCCTCGTTCGTGTCGTACCGGAGTGCGTAGAGGTTGTTCGGGCCGAGACAGCCCTGGGCACCCATGATCTGCTGTATCTTGTCGCCACCTTCGGCCTTCGCGACGGTGGTTCGCCAGAGTTCGCCCCCGTCGTCCGTCGACAGTTTGTAGGCATACTGGGCGAACTGAATCGGGTCGTGGCTGTACGGTTCGGCCTCCCTGGCGATGCCGTAGATGCCGTCGGTCCCGACGATCGGTGGACGATTGCCGACAGAGATGCCGTCCCGGAGCTCGGCGGTGAACGCCGCCGTGGCGTCCGCCGACGGCCCGCCGCTGGCACTCGCTCCGGTGTTACCTGCCGTCCCCCGGTGGAACGGCCAGGCGGCGGCGCCGGCACTACCGCCGAGGCCGATGGTGTCACCGTCGCCGCCACCGCCACCGAGAGGCGTCCCCTCACAACCGGCGAGCGCGATGCTCAGTCCCGTTCCGAGGCTCGCAAGAACTGCTCGTCGACTCCGACGACTTGCCATGGCCGCCCATTACGTTCCAGAAAAATGTAGCTTACTCCGAGCCGTCAGGAACCGAGCTCGTCGCGGAGCAACTGATTGACGTCGCCGGGGTCGGCCGACCCGCCCGTCTGCTGCATCACCTGGCCGACGAGGAAGTTGAGGGCGCCGTCCTCGCCCGAGTGGTAATCTTCGACGGCGTCGGGGTTCTCGTCGATGGCCCGCTCGACAGCTTCCTGCACGGCGTCGCCGCTAGTCTTGCCGAGGTCTTCGGCTTCGACCACCGCATCCGGGTCCGCGCCCTCGTCGAGCATCGACCGCAACACCGTCTCCCGGGCGTTCTTGGCGGTGATCTCGTCCTCGGCCACCAGTTCGACGAGCCGGTGGACCTCGTCGAGTCGGTCGTCGACGTCCGTGATCTCCATGTCGCGGTAGTTGAGTTCCCCCAGCAAATTGTCGGCCACCCAGGTCGCCACCAGGTCGGCGTCGAACTCCGTCGCGAGGTCCTCGTAGAAGTCCGCGACCTGCTTCGTGGAGGTGAGCTTGTCGGCGGCCTCCGCACTCAGGCCGTACTCGTCTCGGAATCGCTCCCGGCGGGCGTCGGGAAGCTCGGGAATCGAAATCTCTTCTTTCCAGTGGGAGACCTGCAGCGGCGGGATGTCGGCCTCGCGGAAGTACCGGTAGTCCTTCTCCTCCTCTTTCGAGCGCATCGAGACGGTGATCCCCCGGGACTCGTCCCAGTGGCGCGTCTCCTGCTCGACGGCACGCCCTCGCTGGATGGCGTTTTTCTGGCGCTGGGCCTCGTAGGCCAGGGCCTTCTCGGCCCCCTTGTGACTGGAGATGTTCTTGACCTCGGTGCGGTTTGCCTCCTCGAGAACGGTCTCGTCGATGGCCCCGTCGTCGGCCACTTCGTCGGCGTCGACGACAGAGAGGTTGGCGTCGACCCGCAGCGAGCCGTCCCGCGACGCGTCGAAAACGCCGAGGTATTCGAGGACTTCCTCCAGTTTGGCAAGGAACGACCGGACTTCGTTCGCGCCCCGGAAGTCGGGCTCGGTGACGATTTCCAGCAGGGGGACCCCCGCTCGGTTGTAGTCCACGAGGGTGTACTCGGCGGTGTCGATGGACCCGCCCTTGTGCTTGAGGCTGCCAGGGTCCTCTTCGAGGTGGGCCCGTTCGATCCCGACCACGCGGCGGTCGCCCTCGACGGCAAATTCGAGTTCGCCGTCCTGGCAGATGGGCGAGTCGTACTGGGTGATCTGGAAGTTCTTGGGGAGGTCGGGGTAGTAGTAGTTCTTCCGGTGGAAGGTCGTCTCCTCGGGGATGTCGGCGTCGATGGCCTTCCCGACCTTGACGGCGGCCTCGACGGCCCCCTCGTTGACGACGGGGAGCGCGCCGGGCAGGCCGAGACAGACCGGGCAGGTGTGGGTGTTCGGCTCCGCGTCGGCGGCGTCGGTCGAACAGCCACAGAAGATCTTCGTCGCCGTCTCGAGCTGGACGTGGACTTCCAGTCCGATGACGGCGACGAGGTCGCCCGTTTCGGCAGCCTGTGCGGTCATTACCCGCGGTTCGTGAGCCGCCGGCTAAAGGCTAACGCTACGCGGGATTCCCAGGCTCCGGGAGTCGACGTGTGGTTCATATCGGTCGCCGCCCTAGGGCGGACGTGTTCACACCGAAACTCCGCCGACTGAGCTACGTCTGGCTGCTCGTACAGGGTCTCGCGACCGCGCTCGCGCCGAAGACGAGCGTGCAGTTGAACGCCCGGCTCTGGGGCTGTCCCTTCGAGAACCCGGGAGACCTCGAACCGAAGGAGTGGTACGTCCGGACCGTCCGCGCGGCCGGCGTCGGCATGCTCGCCGCCGGCGGCGTCGGCCTCCTGCTCGAGGACCGCGCCGAGAAGCGCGACGCGGCCGTCGACGACGCGACGGCGGACGACGGTCCCGTCTCGCTCGACGTCGACGACGACCCCGACGAATCGGCCTGACGGTGCCGATCGCGGGCGTCACTCCCGGACGATCTGCCCGTCGAGGTAGGCGTCGATCTTGTCGTTCGTCGCTCGCGTCTCCTTGACGAACCGCACGACGCGCTCGCCGCCTTCCTCGCGGTCCTCGTCGATTCGCAGGTGCAACCCCATGCCCTCGAGGTGGGCGAGCAGTTCGTCGACGACCGCGGGCGGCGCCCGGACCGTGTGTTCCTCGCCGACGGTCTCGCCGCCCCGCACGTCGTCGATCGTTTCGAGCATCGGCAGGAGGATGGACTCGCCGAGGTCGTGTGCGCGCTCCCTGCGGGTCCGCTCGTCCTCGGCCCACTCGATCGACTGGAACCCCTCGCGGACGATCCGCCGGAAGAGAAAATCCTGCCCGTAGTCGAAGGGGAGGTCGAACGCGTGGGCGAGGTCGCCCTGGTTGGCCGCCGAGGTGGTGTACTTCAGCTGCTGGGTGTCGTCGAGGGACTTCATCACGACGCCCTCTCGTCCCTCGGCGTCGAGTTCGTCGACGACGTCGGGCAGGGCGTCGACTGCTTCCTCGGGCGTGTAGACGCCGTGGAAGGCCACCTGGGGGAAGCCGTACGTCCGGCAGAGGTCCCTGCGCTTTGCGACGGGCAGCGGCTCGCCGGTGTCGCGGTCGCGAACGTCGAACGCGGCGAACGCGAGCGAGTCGACTTCCGGGTAGTCGTGTGCCGTGTAGGGGTTCTCGGGGCCGTAGAGTTCGCCACAGAGCTGCAGGTCCGGGTGGTCGTCGAGGAACTCCTCCAGGCCGTCGAGCAGGGCCGTCACCTTGTGGAGGGTGAAAGGGCAGACGATCCCGCTGCGGGTGAATGCGAGCGTCCGGTCGTCGGCGACGCGGGCGACGCGGACGTTGTACCCGTTTATCTTCTCCTCGACGGCGAGTTCGCCGTCGAAGTACCGCGGGACGCCCTCGTCGAGGACGAGCGTGCGGGGGACCTTGGGAAAGCCGGCGACCACGTCGCCCTCGATCAGGACGGTCCCGCGGTTCAGCGAGCTCCGGTAGTCCGGGAGGTGTCGGTAGTCGAGGTCCCGGAAGCTGCGCTGCTCGAAGTTGTCGAGCTGGCTCTCGAACTGGGCGCGGGACATCCCCAGCGTCCGGTGGTAGTCCATACCCGGTGTCACGTCGTGCCGGGGCAAAAACCGTGGCGACCGGTCCCGCGGACTGCGAGCGGGCCGACGCGCCGTCGGGGCCGTCCGCCGCTGACTCCCCCGAGCGGGGTGTACATATTTCACGCGCCGGCCGTTAGGGCCGCCAATGGCCGACCATCCGCTCAAGCAACGGTTCGTCGTCGACACGTCGACGGTGCTGACCGACGAGATCCGCCGGGACGGCGAGACGGTCAACGACGCCGCCAACCGCCTGCTCGATCTCGTCGCGGAGGCGAAACTCGGGCTCGACATCTCCTGTTACATGCCCCCCTCGATCTACGAGGAGCTCCGCCTCATGCTCGAGGACCGCGACGTCGACGACGAGGTCTTCTCGAAGCTCAACACCTGGATCATCAAGAAAAACCCCGCGCGGTTCGAGGTGATGATCCCCGCCGAGATCGTCTACGGCTTCATCGACGAGATGTCCGACCGCGTCGATCGCGGACTGCGCGTCTCGGAGAAGGCCGTCCGGAAGGCCGAGGAGTCCCGCGCCGAAGAGGTCAGCGAACACGAGTACATGAGCCACGTCGACCAGGTCATCTCCGACCTGCGCGACGAGTACCGCTCGACGCTCCGCCAGGGCGTCCTCGACTCCCGCGAGGACTTCGACCTCCTCATCCTCGCCCGCGAACTCGACGCCGGCGTCGTCACCGAGGACCAGGGCATCATCAACTGGGCCGAGGACTTCGGCCTGCGCTACCTCAAGGGGCGGGACTTCCCGACGCTGCTGGAGGAGTACCTCCGGGCGTCGGATCGGACCGAATACTGACGGTCGCGGCCGCCTTGGAACGGACCCGCGACCGCCGCGCTCGATCACGGCACCCGATCACCGCTCTCGAGCGCCGTTTCCACCGGTTCCGACGTATCAGAAAGGATGTGAATGTCTGACGTAACTTTATGGCGGCGGAGTCGCGCTGTAGTGGTATGGCGAGTGGTAATCGAGTCGAAGAACTCGAATCGCGGGTCAAGGAACTGGAAGCGACCGTCGACGGGCTGACGGACGAACTGGTCGAGTGCAAGGTACGCATTCGGGAGCTGGAGAACGCGGTCGAGAGCGAGGACCCGCTCACGCGTGCGGACAAGGCAAACGCCGAGAAAGCGGCCGCAGAGGCGGCCGAACAGGAATCGGAGTCGGAACCGGAACCGACGGCCGAGCAGGAGTCGGCCGACACGTCTAAATCGGAGGCGCCCGAGGCTGACGAAAACGAGTCCGACGAGAGCGACATCATCATCGCCTGACGGTCGGGCTCGCCCACGAGCACCCCCATGCACATCAAAGAGCTCGTCCTCGACGATTTCAAGAGCTTCGGCCGGAAGACCCGAATCCCCTTCTACGAGGACTTCACGACGATCAGCGGCCCGAACGGTTCGGGCAAGTCCAACATCATCGACGCCATCCTCTTCGCGCTCGGACTCGCCCGCACCTCGGGCATCCGCGCCGAGAAACTGACCGACCTCATCTACAACCCCGGCCATCAGGACGGCGACAGCGAGAGCGACGGCGAGCGCGAGGCTCAGGTCGAGGTCATCCTCGACAACGGCGACGGCACGCTGGCCCGCTCGCAGGTCGTC
>CAZGAX010000132.1:0-10423 GCA_964523745.1 uncultured Halobacteriales archaeon
AGCCGGTCTCGGCGCTCGACGCCTCCGTCCAGGCCCGCATCCTCAACCTCCTCGAGGACCTCCAGGAGGAGTTCGACCTGACCTACCTGTTCATCGCCCACGACCTCTCCGTGGTGCGCCACATCTGTGACCGGGTCGCCGTCATGTACCTCGGGAGAGTCGTCGAGACGGGACCGACCCTGCGGCTGTTCGAAAACCCGAAACACCCCTACACGAAGGCCCTGCTCTCGTCCATTCCCGAGCCGGACCCCCGGGCGAGCGACGAGGGCCGCATCCTCCTGGAAGGCGACGTGCCGAGCCCGGTCGACCCGCCGTCGGGCTGTCGGTTCCGGACCCGCTGTCCCGAGGTCATCCCGCCCGACGACCTCGACGTCGACCAGGAGGTGTACCGGGAGGTGATGGACTTCAAAGAGGCCGTCGAGAACCGGGACATTCCGCTGGACGCGGTCTGGGACGACGCCACCGAGGCTCCCCGGGACGAAGCCGAACCCGTCGAGGTGTCGGCAGACGGCGGCCGCGACACCGACCGGGCGGCGTTCAGCCGTGCGGTCTGGGCTCGTGAATTCTCCACCGACCCGTCTGGACGCGTCCGCGACGTCGTCCAGGAGGCGATCGACGCACTCGCCACAGAGGACTGGGACGAGGCCGCTGCCACCCTCGACGACGCCTTCGAGAGCGTCTGCGAACGGAAGGACCCACCGCTTTCGGGCGACGAGCAGCCGGTCGCCTGTCACCTCTACGACGGTCTCGACTGACGATTGTCACATTATTAATATATCCTATGTCCATACCCCATTATTTTAAGTGTTATAGGGGAGCATAGGGGCACATGTCACGCGATAGCACGAATCGTCGTCAGTTTCTCAAAGCAGCCGGGGCTGCGACGGTCGCAGCTTCGTCGACAGCCGGGTGTCTGGGTATCTTCGGTGGCGGAGGTGGAGGGGGTGGGACGCTCATCTACTCCCGCGGCGACCACCCGACGAACTACGACCCCCAGCAGACGACCAGCGGCGAGGTAGCGAAGGTAACAAACCAGGTGTTCGACACGCCCATCGACTTCAAGCCCGGGAGCGGCGGGAAGCTCACTGACGGCCTCGCCAAGGAGTGGAGCCTCGACGGCAAGACGGCGACGCTCACGCTGAAAGAGGGAGTGACGTTCCACAACGGCGAGGAACTTACGGCCGAGGACGTCAGGGCGACCGTCCGCCGGTTCATCGACAAGGAGTACGAGTACTTCCTCGGCGAGAACCGCTCGGGCTACTCCTCGGTGACGTTCGGCGACTGGGTCGAGTCGGTGGAGGCCTCCGGGACGTACGAGGTCACGTTCACCCTCAGCCAGCGCTACGCGCCGTTCCTCCGGAACCTCGCCATGTTCGCGGCGGCGGTGCTCTCCAAGGCACAGATAGAGGAGATGGGCAGCGGTGCCGAAGCACAGGCGAAACTCGGCACGGACCCGAAGGGTACGGGACCGTTCCAGTTCGAGGAACTGGACAACTCCAACGAGAAGATCCGGTTCAGCGCCTACGACGAGTTCTGGGGCACGGGTCCCCACGTCGACGAGCTGATCGTCAAGACGATCAAGAAGAACTCGACCCGGGCCCAGGACCTGATCAACGGCGACAGCCACATCACCGACAACCTGGGCGCCGAGGCCATCAAGCAGGTCAAGAACAACGACTCGGCGACTATCAAGCGGAAAGACGGGATCAACGTCGGCTACATGGCGTTCAACCAGTCCCGGAAGGAGGCCTTCCGGAAGCCGAAGGTCCGGCGGGCGATCAGCTACGCCGTCGACACCGACGCCATCGTCAACTCGATCTACCAGGGCTTCGCGAAGAACGCAGACCAGGCGCTCCCGCCGGACGTCCTCGGCCACAACGAGGACCTCAGCCCGTACCCTCACGACCCGGAGAAAGCCCAGACGCTGCTCGAAGAGGCGGGCCATAGCGACCTCTCGTTCGAGCTGGCGACGTTCTCGAACCCCCGTGGCTACAACCCGAGCCCCGTCGCGACCGCCAACCAGATCCGGTCGAACCTCGAGGACATCGGCCTCACCGTGGAGGTCAACCAGTTCTCGTCGTTCGGCCCGTACATCGAGTACACCTACGGCGGCAAGCACGACGCGGCGCTGCTGGGCTGGTACACCGACAACGCCGACCCGGACAACTTCCTGTACGTCCTGTTGCACCCCGGCGTCTCCGCCGACCAGATCCCCGACGGCCAGAGCTACGTCGACTGGAAGGACAAGGGCAACGCCTCGAACATCTCGGCCTGGGCGAACACCGACTACATGGAACTCGTCGAGGAAGGCCAGACGACGTACGACGAGGCCAAGCGCAAGGAGGTCTACCTCGAGGCCGCGAAGATGACCCACGAGCAGGCGCCGTGGGTGTTCATCGACTACGCCCAGCTCACCCGGGGTATCCACAAGTCGGTCGACGCCGACAGCTACACCGTTAGTTCCGTCGGTGGCCCGTACCTCGAACTCGTCAAGCTGAACTGACCGTCCCGACGGGCCACGACGCCGGCCGCGACCGGCACCGCTCGTCTCGTTCGCCAGGCGAACGCCACCACAGACAGCCATGACCTCCAAACGATTCGTCCTCAAACGACTGCTGTTGCTCGTCCCGGTGCTGTTCGGAGTCGCAACGTTCGTCTTCGTCATCCTCCACCTCTCGCCAGGCGATCCGGCCCGGGTCATCCTCGGCCGGCGAGCGTCGGTGGCAAGGGTGGCGGAACTCCGCGAGAATCTCGGGCTGAACGACCCGCTGTACGTCCAGTACGGCCGGTTCCTCCTGGACGCGGCGACGTTCGACTTCGGCCAGTCCTACAAGGTCGCCCAGGGCCAGTCGGTCCGTAGCGTGCTGGCCTCGCGACTCCCGGTGACGGTAGAACTGGCGCTGTACGGCCAGGCAATCGGCCTGCTGCTGGGCCTGCCGCTGGGCGTCATCTCCGCGGTCAAACAGGACAGCCTCGTCGACCACTTCGGTCGCATCGGCGCCCTCTCGGGCATCTCGATCCCCATCTACTGGTCGGGCCCGATGCTCATCCTGTTGTTCTCGACGTACCTCGGCCTGTTCCCGGCCAGCGGCCGGATCAGCTCGACGGTGTTCCTGGCCGACCACTGGCAGTTGTTCGGCGTCCAGCTACCGCTTACGGGGATGGTCACGGTCGACACGCTGCTCCTTGGCCGGCTCGACGCGTGGTTCTCCGCCGTGCGCCACCTGTTCCTCCCGGCGGTCACCATCGGCATCTACTCGCTGGCGCTCATCTCCCGGATGATGCGCTCGTCGATGCTCGAGGTCGTCCGCCAGGACTACATACGGACTGCCAGGGCCAAGGGCCAGAGCCAGAAGATCACGA
Source organism: uncultured Halobacteriales archaeon (assembly GCA_964523745.1). Lineage (GTDB taxonomy): Archaea > Halobacteriota > Halobacteria > Halobacteriales > Haloarculaceae > CAZGAX01. The sequence goes on from CAZGAX010000132.1 coordinate 3,364, forward strand.
TCATGAAACACGGCTTCCGGAACGCCCTCATCCCGGTTGTCACCGTCGTCGGCATCCAGTTCGGTACGCTGCTGGGCGGGGCCGTCCTCACGGAGACCGTCTTCAGCATCAACGGCATCGGCACAACCATCGTCGGCGCCATCCGTGCCACGGACTACCCGCTCGTCCAGGGCACGGTCCTGACGTTCGCGTTGCTGTTCACTCTCGTCAACCTCGGCGTCGACATCACCTACAGCTACCTCGACCCCAGAATCCAACAGTGACATGAGCACCGAAACCACCACCCACTCGCCGTCGACCGACCGCGGCTTCCTCGACCGGCTGCGCTCCTCGCAGTTCCTCTCGGAGCTGCTGTCGAACCGCCTCGCGCTCGCCGGCATCGTCATCATCGTCGCGATGGCCGTCGTCGCGGTCTCGGCCCGCCTCCTGCTGGACGTCGGGATGCTGGCGGACTCCCGGCTCGGCCAGGGCATCCCCGACCGGGCCGCGCCGTCGGCCACCTACCTCTTCGGGACCGACGCCGCCGCCCGGGACATCTTCACGCGAACGGCCTACGGCGCCTGGATCGCCCTGAAGTTCGGCACCGTCGCCGTCGGCGTCTCGACGGTCGCCGGCATCACCCTCGGCACGCTGGCGGCCTACTACAGCGACCTCACGGACAACGTCATCATGCGAACGATGGACGTCCTGCTGGCGTTCCCCTCGCTACTGCTGGCCCTGGCCCTGGTCTCCATCTTCGGGGCCGGGCTCTGGAAGGCGACGGCGGCGCTCATCCTCGTCTACACCCCCCGATTCGCCAGGGTCGTCAGAGGGGCCGCCCTCAAGGTTCTGGAAGACGAGTACATCGAGGCGACGGAAGCCCTCGGCGCGAAGGACCCCCGGGTCCTGGCCAGGCACGTCGTGCCGAACTCGCTGGCCCCCATTACGGTCCAGTCGACGCTGAACTTCGGGCTGGCCATCATCGACATCGCCGCCCTGTCGTTCCTGGGCTTCGGCGCCCAGGCCGGCACCCCCTCCTGGGGCCTGATGCTCGCCAAGGGCGTCGAGAACGGCCTGCTGACCGGGAAGTGGTGGATGTCCTTTTTCCCCGGACTGTTCCTCGCGGTGACCGTCCTGGGCTTCAATCTCCTCGGCGACGGGATGCGCGACGCACTGGACCCCAGGATGCGGGAGGCTGTCGACTGACCCATGGCCGCCGGCGTCGAGGATTCGGGTCGGGACTGGGGGTTCCTCCTCCGGACCTTCGGCGTCGGCTTTCTCGTCTCTGGCCTGCTGTTCTACGGCCTGGTCGCCAGTGGCTGGTCGCCCCGGGACGCCAGCGAACTGGCCTTTCCGCTCGCCGCCCTGCCGTTCTCGGTCGGCCTCATCGGCTGGTCGACAGTGCTGATGTCCGGCGAGGCGCTCGAGACGTTCTCGGCGGAACTCGGCATCGGGAAGGGCTGGACAGTCGAGGGCGGCCGCCAGGCGATGGCGCTGGTCATCGCGTTCGGCGCCGGCGGGATGGTCGGCGCTGCCGTGGCCGGGGCTCCCTACGGGGTTTGAGACGTCCCCATGACTCGCCATGGGCGCGAGCCAGTCGGGATGCAGAGCGTCCGGGCCGACCGGAAAGGGGCTCCGTGGGAACGGTTCGGTGGCGAGCCGGACCTGACGGTCGAGTCAGTTCACGAACCGGCGGCCGCTTTGGGCGTCCGAACGGGGTAATCGCGTCCGGCGATCGTCACTCGCGAGGACCGCCTGCGAGTCGCGACGCGGCCTCCCAGGACGGGTCGCTCGGGGGCGGCTGGACCGGTTCGCCGTCGGCGTAGACGCCGGCGCCCTCGTCGACTCGGCCGACGACGCCGGCGGGCGTCCCTCGCCGCTCGAGTGCATCGACGACGTCGGTAGCGTCCGCTGGTGCGACGGCGATCAGCAGCGTGCCGCAACTGGTCACGTGCCACGGGTCGACGCCGACGGCGTCACAGACTGCCTCGACGCCGTTGGCTACGGGGACCGCGTCTGTCTCGACGTCGAAGCGGACCCCGGCCCCGTCGGCCATCTCGACGAGGCCGCCGGCGATACCACCCTCTGTCGCGTCGTGCATCGCCGTGACGCGGCCGGCGTCGTGGGCGGCCAGCGCGTCCCCGACGGCCGGGACGTCGTCGACGCGTTCGCGGGCGGTCGCCACGGTTTCGGCGGGTACCCCCAGTTCCGCCGGATACAGCGTCGCGAACAGGCCCGCGACTTCGGCGGCTGGTCCGTTCGAGACGACGAGTGCGTCCCCCGGTCGCGCTCCGTCCGGACGGACGAGGTCGTCCGGATCGCCGACGCCGACGGCCGTCGCGCCCCCGACCCACGAGCTGTCGACACCCGGGTAGCGACCGGCGTGGTCGGCGACGACCTCGACGCCAAACTCGCGGGCCTGGGCGTCGATTCCCCGCCACAGCGTGGCCAGATCCGCCGACGGGAACGTCTCCGGGAGCGTCAGACTGACGGTTAGATGCGAGGGTGGGACCCCGGAGACGGCCACGTCCGTGAGCACGATGTCGGTGGCGAGTCGGCCGGCGCGTTCGAGCCCCAGTTCCGGGAGGACCGACAGCGGATCCGTCGCCACGACGACTGCCCGTCCGTCGACGGCGAGGACGCCGTAATCGATCCCCGCCGTCGGGCCGAGGGCGACGTCGTCCCGCGAGGCCCCGAGGTTCGGCGCGACCACGCGCTCGAAACGGTCGGCGTCTATCTTGCCGAGGTCGGTCATGATCCCTCCAGGACCGTCACGTCGGCCGGGTCGAATCCCAGCGTGACCTCGCCACGTGGAGCTTCGCCGGCCTCCGTCTTGACCAGCAGCGACCGGCCGTGCCAGTCGCAGTGGACCCGGTAGGCGTCTCCAACGAACTCGGTGGTTTCGACGGTCGCCGACAGCGTCACCGGCATCTCGTCGTCGCCGAGCGTGATGGCTTCGGGTCGGATCGACAGCGTCACTGCGTGCGTTTCGGCCGATAGCCCGGCAGCGGGAATCGACGTAGATACGCCGCCGTCCGATGCTCGTTCTGGCGAGGCACGGACCTCGACTCGCGGCGGGTCGGTCGAGACGAGGTCGCCTTCGAGCAGGTTGTTGTCGCCGACGAACTCGGCGACGAACCGCGTCGCTGGCTCGCGATAGAGCGTTTCGGGCGTCGCGACCTGCTCCACGCGACCGTCGTCGATCACGGCGACGCGGTCGCTGATCGCCAGCGCCTCGGCCTGGTCGTGGGTGACGTAGACGGTCGTTATCGAGAGTTCCTGCTGGATGTCCCGTATCACGACCCGGAGCCGTTCGCGAAGCCGGGCGTCCAGCGCCGACAGCGGTTCGTCCAGCAGGAGGACCTCCGGCCCGGGGGCGAGCGCTCTGGCGAGTGCGATCCGCTGTTGCTGGCCGCCGGAGAGTTCGGCCGGGTCGCGGTCGTCCGTCCCCGCCATGTCCACGAGTTCGAGCAGGTCGGCGACCCGTTTCTCGACCGAGAGGCCGTCCGGTGGATCCCGGTAGCGAAGGCCGTAGGCGACGTTCTCCCGGACGGTCATGTGTGGGAACAGGGCGTAATCCTGGAAGACGACGCTGACGTCGCGGTCCTCCGCCGGCACGCCTGCGACGTCGGTTCCGCCGATCTCGACCGCGCCGGCGTCGGGCGACTCGAACCCGGCAACCGTCCGCAGCAACGTCGTCTTCCCGCAGCCGGACGGACCCACGAGCGTGAAGAACTCGCCGTCCTCGACCGACAGGGAGACGTCCGCGAGCGCGTCGATGCCGTCGAACGCGACCGAGACGTCCCGGAGCGTGACGCCGGTCACGGCTCCCACCGCCCTCCGAGCCGGTCGATAGCGACGAAACTCAGCCCCGTGACCGTCAGGAGGACCGTCCCCATCGCGGTCGCCGGCCCGAGGTTGGGGCCGAGCGAACGGTTGCCGACGTAGCGCTCCAGTGCGACCGGCATCGTGTAGCTGTGGACGCCCTCGGCGAGTAAGACCGTCGAATCGAACTCGCCGACGCTGATGGCGAAGGCGAAGGCAGCCCCCGCCAGGACCGCGGCGCCGACTAACGGGAGTTCGATCTCGACCAGGGCCCGAAAGCGGTTCGCACCGAGGGACCGCGCGGTTTCTCGAAGCTGGGTGTCGAGTCCGCCGAGCGCCGGGGCGACGGTGCGGGTGACGAACGGATACGCGGCGGCGGCGTGGGCGAAGACGATCGCCAGCGGCCCCGCAGCGGTCAACCGGTAGCCGAACAGGACGGTCCCGAACACCATCGTCTGCAACAACCCGATACCGACGACGATGCCGCTCACCGCGAGCGGCGCGGTCAACAACGCCTCCCCCAGTCGGCTGCCTCGCCCGCCACGGGTGGCGACGACGGCCACGACGACCCCCATCGGGACCGCGAGCAGGAGCGTCCCCGCGCCGAAAATTAGCGAGTTCGCGATCGCCGGCAGCGGTTTGGTCGTACCGACGGCCGCCGAGCCTTGCTGGGCGAGGAGAAACTCGTAGTACGCCGTGGTCAGGGTGCCGTCGGGCGTAGTGACGCTCTCGACCAGCAGGCTCACGAGGGGGCCGACGAACACGACGGCGACGACGAGCCCGTAGCCCACCAGGGCCAGTCGGACGGGGCTGGCCAGCGTCTGGCGGCCACACAGGAGTGCCTTGCGCGGCAGCGACTGCCCGGCACTGCTCGTCGTGCGCTGGCGTGCCTCGTACCGCAGGTAGCCGTACGTCACCACGAGCGAGAGCACCGTCTCGATCGTGGCGAGCGTGGCGGCCTCGGTCAGGTCAAGCGCCTGGACCCGGGCGTAGATCCAGACCTCGACGGTCGCCAGGTCGAGCCCGCCCAGCTTCAACACGATGGGGAACGACATGAACGTAAACAGGAACGTCAGGAGGCTGGCCGTCAACAGTGCCGGGAGCAGCGCGGGTGCGACGACGGTCCGGAACGCCTGGAACGGCGAGGCGCCCATCGCCCTGGCCGTCTCGACCTGGCGGCGGTCGACCGACTCCCAGGCAGTGGTGACCAGCCGCGTTACCAGCGGTGCGTTGTAGAACGCGTGAGCGAGGACGATCGCCTCCAGCGAGAACAGGACCTCGACGGGACCCAGTCCGGCGAGTCCGAGTACGTCGTTGAGCAGTCCCGTCCGGCCGAACATCGCCACGAAGCCGACCGCGACCATGATCGACGGCAGCACGAACGGGACGATCGTCAGCGACCGCAGCGTCCGTCGGCCGCGGAACTCGAACCGCGAGAGGACGTACGCTCCTGGCAGCCCGAGTGCGACGCTGGCGACCGTCGAGAGGGCGGCCTGGTAGGCGGTGAAGCCGAACAGGCCGAGCGAGAGCGACGGAAACCCCGACTCGACCCACGCGAGGACGCCGGCCGGGACGCCGAGCGGGTCTGCGAAAAGGTGGTGGGCGACGCCGGTGTAGAAGGGGTCGGTGAGCACGTCCAGCAGGGGGCCGACGGTCGGGCGACCGGCGGCGAGGACCGCCTCTGTGAGGACGCTGCCGACCGGATAGTAGAAGACGACAGCCAGCGTGGCGAGCGTGGCCGCGACGCCTGCCGACAGCGCAGCCCGCTCGGCCCACCTGACCATCGTCAGTTGCCGACGACCTGGCGGGCCCAGTCTTCGATCCAGGTCTCGACGTTCCCCTGGAGCTGCTCGTAGTCGAACGTCACGGCTTCCGGTGGTTCGTAGGCGTACTTCGAGAACTCCTCGCTCAGGGTGGCGTCGGTGACGGCCGGGAACTGGACGTTCCGGACGGCGATTTCGGCCTGGTGTTCGGGCTGGAGGACGAAGTCCATGAACCGCCGGGCGAGCCCGGACTGGTCGGAATCGGCGAACCGGGCCATCGTCTCCGGATTGGCGTACCCTTCGTCGTCGAGGAAGCCGACCTGGTGGCGAGCCATGTTCACGTCCTCGCCGTGGTAGTACACCTGGTCGGTCGAGTACGAGACGACCATCGGAGCCTCGCCGGCCATGTAGGCGTTGTACGCCGGCTGCCAGTCGTCGAGGACACGGACGCCGTTGTCCTGGAGCTTCGACCAGTAGTCGAGGTAGCCGTCCTCGCCCTTCGCGTCGATGGTCCACAGCAGGAACGCCCGACCCGGGTCCGACTGCTGGGCGTTCTGCGTGATGAGGTCGCCCTCGTAGGCCGGGTCGAGCAGGTCGTCGAAGGTCCTGGGCTGGCTGATCGCGTCCTCGTCGTACACCAGACTGATGTAGCCGGTGTCGTAGGGGACCGCACGGCCGTCGGGATCGACCTCCAGGTCGGACTTGATCGCGTCGCTACGGTCGAGTTCGTCACGTGACCGGAGAAACAGCGAGGTGTCGAGTTCCGAGTCCGCGCGGACGAGTTCGCCGGTGTTGAGGCCGACGTAGAGGTCGGCGTCCACCGAGGCCCCCTGTCGTTTGCGCTGGATGTACTGGTTGACGCCGTTTTCGGGAGTCGTGAACTCGACGGTCACGTCGGCGTATTCGGCCTCGAAGGCGGACTTGAGGTAGTTCCCGGCCGTTCCCTCGCCGGTGAACGAGTCGTAGGTCGCGACGGTGAGCGTCCCGCTGGGCGCCCCCGCCGTGGCCGTCTGGGTACGCGTGCTCTCTGTGGGAGTTTCCGTGGTGGACCCGCCGTCGTCGGTCTGCTCTGCGCTACAGCCTGCGAGTGCGACCGCCACGCCGGCACCGGCGGTCTTCAGTACCGTTCGCCGTTTCATTACCTGGTTGTTACACTCGGTGGTGATAAACGCTTGTTCACGCGATTGTTGAGTGTACCGGCCGTAGATCCGGCCGACGCAGTCGTATTGTCGATCTGTGTGGCCGTGGTGGCCAGCGGCAGTGTCGTCGGCCCTGGTCGGCCTGGGGTGCCACACACGGATTGTTCGCGGCGGTATGCGCCGGCCGGGAATTGAACCAGAGCCAGACGGTCACCCTCGCTTCGCTCGGCCGCTGCGACTGGCAGGGCTCAATTCCCGTCTGAGTTGCATACACGCCGCTCACGTTCGTTCGCGGCGGTATGCGCCGGCCGGGAATTGAACCCGGGCTATGAGCTTGGGAAGCTCATGTCCTAC
>CAZGAX010000133.1:0-10246 GCA_964523745.1 uncultured Halobacteriales archaeon
CTGTCGCACCTGGTCGAAGTACGCCTCGTCCTTGCCGTCGTCGACGGAGTGGTCGATGGTTCCGTCAGCGTCGCGCTTGTCGCTCCGGAGGTCGAACGGGTGCCACTGGATGGTGAGTGAAGCCTCCCGTTCCCGACGATACCGCTCAAGTGACCGTTTTCCGAGGTAACAGAACGGACAGACGTAGTCGGCGAAGACTGTGAGTTCGTCCGTCGAACCGTCCGGTGTTGCCATGACTCCCCCTATCATCGCCACCGTGAAAACCTCCCGGACGAGTGGTCGTCCGGGCAAACGGGTCCGGTCCGGGAGCGTCCGAACCGCCGTTTAAACCGTCTACGACCCCAATTCGGGGGAACGCCGGGGGTGACGAACAACCCGCAACTACCAGGCTAATAGCTATAGCAACATACAGTTTATAGATTTTATTTCGGACACCCTCGAATACCACCTGGACAGCGATTCTCGCAAAGAGTACCCAGCTGAGCCCCGTACGGACCCGACTTCGAACATCGGCCGAAAGCTTCGGACCGTCCAGGAAAACACGGTAGCTTCCGAGAATGTCGGTCGTACTTCCAGCCAGAATCCGCTCGTGGATGACGAAACGAGCACGAAGGCTGGTCTACTAACACAGAGAGGACCGTTCGAGAGGGTTGACCCTGATGCGGTACGACGCGTGACGAGGAAACGAGAGGGGAAAAGAGGTTAGAAACCATATTATGCTTCAGACCGGTCGTGGGACGGACGCTCTAGCTGGTCCGTCCAACGACCGCTAGGGGCTGTGAAGGTCCAGCCCAGTGTTCCACACCCGCTCTCCACCGGTTTACTTCGCGAATTCCGGCGGAGACCGGCCTACCTCGACCAGGAGTTCGAATCGTCGTGGTGTCACCGCGTTCCATCCCGAATCCGTCCTGGTCGCCACCAATCCGATCTCGACACCGAACGCCCAGCACCGCCGATCGCCCCGTGAACGACTGGTGACGGAAGCCAAACCGAGATGAGGTTATGCCAACGTCGATATCTAATCCACCCGGGGATTTGCGGAACGTCGCTATGACCTATTATTCTACCCCATATAAAGGATAGTTGTAGGACTATTCTCGGGGCCCCACTCCAGGGGTGTGTCCGCTACAGACGGTGACGCAAATCACCCGTCCACGGTGACAGTCGTGCGTCCGGATCGATGAACTGTCCAGCAGGTCTTACCCTCGGTCACACAGTACTACTCTGAATTTGCGATAAGCGCAGGCGTTGTGAGATACTGCGTCCGTTACAGTCACCGTGAGTGACAATACAGGTCGTTGGTCCCAAATCGGCATTACACGTATACGCATATCATTTTTATCTGTGTATCTAGTACTATCTATCGAGGAGTTGCTCGTTGCGGGCGCCAAAATTCGGCACCACAATTCCAAATAAGGGTCTTTATCCGGTTTTGTGGGGATAGATTGATGTACCTGGCCCGGATGTGCTACCACATGGCAGCGAACGGGGAACGAGACGCGTCGCGAACGTCGGTGCGGACTTACGTCCCGGCCTACCAGCGAGACGAGTGGGACGCCCACGCCGACGAACTGGACATGAGCCGGAGCGAGTACGTCCGGACGATGGTCCAGGCCGGTCGGCGTGGATTCGACGAGTTCGCGGGTGCCCAGGAGAACCGGACCCGGGCGAACGAAGCGGAGCGATCCGACGGTTCGCCCACGGAACACCCTGCAGAGGATGATCGTGGCCACGAACCCCAGGGGTCACGGCCCGGGAACGACCTCGAAGAGCGCGTCGTCGACCAGTTGCGAGACGACTGCCTCGACTGGGACGAACTCTTCGACGCGGTCACCGACGACATAGAGGAGTCCCTGGAAGACACGTTGAACGAGTTACAGGACGAGAACCGCGTCCAGTACAACGGCCGCAAGGGAGGATACGTTCTCCTCGAATGAGTTCCCGAAACGCCCCGGCCCCGGAAGACGTCGACGACCACGTCGCGTACTTCCTGGAGGACGTGGAGTACCAGGGCAAGACCGAACGAACGAGAGACGCGTACCGCCGCGTCCTCCGGGAGTTCGAGGCCTATCTCGACGGTCGAGGACTGGTTCTCACCGAGGCGAACCACCGCGACTGCATGGCGTTCGTCCACCAGCTCCGGGGCGACGTCTCCAGCAGCACCGTCGCGACCTACGCCTCCTACCTCCACCGGTTTTACGACTACATGCAGCGCGTCGGCGCCTTCGACGACAACCCGATGGCGCTCGTCCTCGAGGAGATCGACGAGTCGATCAACGTCGACCCCGCGAGGCGCGACCTCTCAGTACCCGAAATGCGCGAATTCGTGGCCGGAGTCAGGCACCCGCTTCACCGCGCCGTCGTCGTAACGTTGCTCAAGACCGGCATTCGGGCCGGAGAGCTGTGCAACCTCGACAGGCGGGACCTTCGTCTGTCAGACCCGCCCGACGACCCCGGAGAGCACAGACCCCACCTGGACGGTCGCGACGACTCACTGTACGTGGACGACGAGCCGAGCCGCGGCGCCGTGTACAACGGCGAAGAGCGAACGGCCTCGAACAAACGACAGCGTGGCACTACGATACCCGTCGACGACGAACTGGGCCGGGTTCTCACCGAGTGGCTCGCCGTTAGACCCGACCCTCGGTCCGACGCAGGCCCGCTGTTCGTCAGCACGGCCGGAGACTGGGGCGCGCGACTGACGACTGACATGGTCCACCACGTCGTCGAAACCCACGCCCGCGAGTTCGGCTGGTACCGGACCGGCGGCGGCCCGGAAGAAAACGTCACACCCCACTACTTCCGGCACTTCTTTACGACACACCTCCGGGATAGAACCGGCGACAGAGGCGTCGTCAAGTACCTACGCGGCGACGTCGCCCAGGACGTCATCGACACGTACACCCACGACTGGGGCAATCGCGTCCGGGACGTCTACGAAGACAACGTCTACTCGCTCTGCTGAGGCCTCGTTTTTCCGATTTCGTCGGCTACTGGCCGTGGTATCGCCGGGTCCGCTGTCGACGCCACAACGTATAAATCATATATCGCTATACGTTTTTGTCGATACGGCGACGAGGTCCGCGTGCAGGCCCCAACACGGGAAATATCGGAGATACAGGCCGCCTAGAAGAGATTTGGGGTCGAAGGGAATTCGATCGGAACTGCGACGAGGGTCAGGTATCGGTTTCGTTCGTCCCGGTTTCGTTGTCACCGTCCGTTTCGTTACCCATACCCGTCTCGTTGTCCATCCCGGTCTCGTTGTCCATCCCTGTCTCGTTGTCCATTCCTGTCTCGTTGTCCATCCCGGTCTCGTTGTCCATTCCTGTCTCGTTGTCCATTTCAGTCTCCGTCGGAGTGGGAGAGCCTGCACCGGTGTCGTTTTCCGGCGTTCCACCGACACCATCGCCGTCGGTCTCGTTGTCCCCACCCGGAGACTCACACCCGGCGAGTCCCGCGACACCAGCCGTAGCCAACGTCGCTGTCGCTGCCACCATCGTACGTCTGTCGAGCGTCGGCGCGTCGTCGTTGTCCATGGTATCGTTCTGGGCCGCTCGGCCCGGTCGATTCGAGGTCCCCCGTCCGAAAAGTTACTCTGACCAATCCATCGAAATCACCGGACGTTAAGCACGTCGTAATCGTCCCAGGGTCTAGATCGGAAGCGGATGATCCTCACTGTTCCCGTCGACGTGCCCGTCCAGTCGAGCCCGCGCCTCCGGCACGAGACTGACCTCCGTTCGACTATCCACATGGTTGCGCCGGACGACGTCGGCCTCCGCCAGGCGGTCCAGATGGTACGACACCGTACTCACCGCGAGGTCGACTTCGTCTGCGATCGTCGTAACGGACGGTGACCCGTGGGTTGCGACGACTTCGGCAATGCGGCGAGGGGAGTCGTCAGCGAGGATTCCGAACTCTGGGGAGCTATCCCATTCGTTCGGATACAACCGACGCTTGCCACGCGCCTTGTCCGTCTGCAGGACTCCCTCGTCGACGAGGACGCGAACGTGGTACCGGACTGTCGAGCGGTGAAACTCCGAGTCGGCTGCCACCTTCGAGAGGTGGACGCCGGGATTTTCTCGCACGGCGTCGAGGACGCTGTCCCTGGCGCCGTCTACCGTGGCTCCCACGGTTGACAGCCGTGCCTGCCCGGCCACGACCCAGGACGGCGGGACGTTCGCGTCGTGGTCCCACGGGAAGAGGCCATCGAGCCACCCACCGGCACCTCCCGCATCGGCCGTAACCCCGGATGTCACGGCAGTGTACGGCACCGGGCGAGGATGCGTGAACGGCCCGCCAGTCGACCGGGCATCGACGTCGGAGTGCCCTGACGTCGACGTGAGCACGGCTGCGTTGCCAGAACCGGCCTCCGTCGCCGACGCGGCAGGCACGCTGGAACTCACACTCAGTAACAGCAACAGGACGACTGCGACCGACCAGCCGACGTGTTTGACCGACGTAACGCGGGAACCACCGGCGGCTTCTGTAACCATGGTAATTGAACGGTATCCGAGGCGTTCGAACAGGGGGTAAATTGAGGCACGGGACCGTTCAGTCACCTATGACAATCATACGGAAATGAAACAGTCTCAACTGTCGAAACTCCCGCCTGGAACCGACGACAACAGTCATACCAATCGACCGATGCCGTCTCGAACCGCGTCGTCGGCGTCGACCCGTCGCTCACGTGGTCATCGGCGGGTTACCGGCAAGCAATCGGGAACAGACCGCCTCTAGTTCGCGGCGCTGGCTCGTCCAGTCGTATTCGAGTGCCGTCTCGCGAGCCTTTCGTCCGAGCCGTCGACGGCGCCCGGCGTGAGTGGCCAGCGAGTCTAGTTCACGAGCGAGGGCATCGACGTCACCGGGGGAGACGAGCACGGCGTCGTCGCCGTCGCTCGCGTACTCGGTTATCCCACCGGAGTCCGTCGTAACCACGGGGACACCACAGGCCATCGCTTCGAGGTTGACCATGCCGAAACTCTCGTAGTGTGACGGATTGCAGAAGACGTCACACGCCGCGAAGTAGCGGTGGATGTCACCGTGGGCGACCGGGTCGTGCACCGTGACGGCGTCGGACAGGCCGAGCGACGCGATACGTTCCTGAAGGGCCGAGACGTCGTCACGACCGACGAGGTGGACCGAAACGGACGAGTCCATCCGTGCGACGGCTTCCAGGAGGTCGAACACGCCTTTTGCCTCGACGAAACGGCCCACGAACAACACCGAGACCTCGTCAGATTCGAACGCGGGTGGTGCGCCCGGTCTGAACTGCGACGTGTCGACGCCAGGTCGGACGACCCCGTCGACCTGGCGGCCGAACGATCGGTCGACGACGTTTGCAGTGTGACGGGAGTTCGCTATCGTCCAGTCGGTCGCGGAAAACCGCTCGCGAATGCGAGAGCCGAGACCCACCTTCTGGACGCCGTGGTACTCGAAGAGCGTCGGGACCGAGAGGGCCCGCGAGAGCAGCAGGTCGTCCAGATACTGGTGGGTCAACACCAGGTCGAGTTCGTCGTCGATCCAGTCGAAGACGCCGGCGCGTTCCGCTCGGGCCACCGTGAGCAGTTTCCGGGACAGCTGGTCGCGAAACGGCGTCACCTGCTGTAACGTCCGCGTCAGACCGTCGTCGGGGACAGCGCCGGGCACCTGGACGACTTCCACGGCCGACCGTTCCAGGAAGTCGACGACCGGCCCGTCGCCGGTAACCAGGTACGTCTCGTTGGTCTCGGCCAGTTCGATGGCCATCTCCTGGACGAACACCGAGATACCGCCCGCCTGCATCCGGCCCGCTCCCTCGTGATAGAGGCCGATTTTCATAGAGCCCCGAGGCACCCAAACAGGCCACCAGCACCCCACGCAAGGGCGGTCCCTGAAGGGGACGTAACGGTACCCGGACAGGCCACAGCCATACCCCCCACCGAGCGACCGGAGTCGTCCATGGGTAGACGACCGTCCAGAGAGGGAATTGTAATAGACGTACTATCGAACCGTCTTCCGGGAGTCCGGACGAAGGTGCGAGGGCCTCGAAATCGGTTCGAGCGTGTCGGGTACGGCCACGGCCTGTAAGCGTGGGATTACAAAGACCGAATCGGCCGTTAACGTTACAGGAATCGATGTCGCTCGAGGAGTCGGACCTCTCGTCGTTACTTTCCAGCACGTCGCTGATATTCCTGGGCGTCGTCCTGACGTCCGTCGGGACGCTGCTCGAACGGGTCGTCATCGCACGGATCTTTTCCCAGGGAGCCTACGGCGAGGTGAGCCTCGGCCTGGCGATACTGACGGTCGCGACCAGCGTCTCGATGCTGGGACTGAACCACGGCGTTCCCCGGTACATCTCGCGGTTCGACGACGAGGCAGACCGTCGGGGCGTCTGGGCGGTCGGCGTCGGCCTCTCACTCGCCATCGGCACGGTGCTGGCACTCTTCCTCGGACTGAACACGGGCATCATCACGAACTATCTCTTCGACAACGACGCGTCCGACGGCCTCCTGATCCTGTTCGTCGTCGCCATTCCGATCACCGTCGGCCTCCGGATGGGGCTGGCGGCGATTCGCGGCATGGAGAACACCGTCTACAAGGTCGCGGCCAACGACGTCCTGTATCCGGCACTTCGCCTCGGTCTCCTGCTCGGGTTCGTCGGCCTCGGCGTCGGCGTCTCGGCGGCCGGCTACGCGTACATTGTAGCCGGACTGGTCGCGTTCGTCGTGGCCCACGTCCTCCTGGCCAGACTCGTCCCGCTCGTCGGTCCGGTGAATTTCCACGTACGCACGCTGGTAGGGTTTTCGGCGCCGCTGGTCGTCTCGATGGTCCTGGCGGTCCTGCTGACCCGGATGGACACGCTGATGGTCGGGTTCTTCCGGTCGTCCGCGGAAGTCGGCGTCTACGCGGCGGTGTTCCCGCTGGCGATGAGCCTCCAGATATTCGTCTCGTCCTTTGGTTACCTCTACCTCCCGATGACCTCCCGGATGGATGCCGACGGCGAACACGGGGCGATCAACCAGGTCTACCAGCTGACGACCAAGTGGAGTTTCGTCCTCTCCTTCCCCGCCTTTCTCCTCCTGACGGTCTTCGCCGGCGACGTCCTCGCGCTCGTGTTCGGACCGTCCTACCGGGAAGGTGCACTCGCCCTCGTCGTCCTCTCGGTCGGCCTGTTTTCCAGCGCGGCGCTGGGCCGGAATCGCGAAACCCTGTCGGCGCTGGGACAGACGAACTGGGTGCTGGTCGCAGACACGAGCGCCCTCGCGGTCAACCTCGTCGTCAACCTCGCCCTCATCCCCGCCTACGGCTACGAAGGTGCTGCCGTCGCGTCGACGGTCGCGTTCCTCGCCCGAAACGCCCTCATCTACGCCGTCCTCCGGCTTGCCTTCGGTATCACGCCGTTTTCCAGTGAAGTCGTCCGGATGTACACGCTCCTCCCCCTGTTGACGCTGCCACCGGCGGTCTACCTCGCCAGCGACGTGACGCTGACGCTGCTGCTCGTTCCGGTCGTCCTCGTCGCAACCGGGCTGGTAACGCTCGTGCTCGTCGTCGCGACCGGCTGCGTCCAGCCGCTGGACCTCGTGGCCCTGGAGTTCGTCGAAGACCAGATCGGCGTCGAGATTCCGCTCGTTCGACGGTTCCTTCCCTCCCGCGAAGGGTCGTAAGCGGAGCTTACCGACCGGAACCGTCCTGTCACCGCCCGGAATCAGCGTGGAACGGTACCGCATAGCAATAATAAGCCAGACGTAGTCTTCCCACGCATGACAGGCCGTATCGGCCCGTGAAGGCCGGCAATTCCTCCTTGGTCTAAGGCCAATCGTGAGGAAACGTACGCAATTGGAGGTCACACCTGTTCGACCCGTGGTCAATCCGACCGAACTGGTCACAATCCTTATTCGTTAAACGTCTGCCTACCCGTCCATGGCGCACGACAGCAGTCAGGCGTCGGATCGAAAGCGAACACTACTCGACCGCAGATCGGTACTGAAACTGACTGGTGCGGCGGCGACGGCCGGCACGGGTCTGGGTGCGATCGGCTCCGTGAGCGCGGCCACGGTCGACCTCGGTAACGAGGGCCTACGCGACGGCGACCTGATCGACGGCTACCTCCAGGACCACTTCACCTCCGGGAACACCGTCATCGTCCCCGAGGGGGAGTACCGGTGGCGCGGCGGCGGACTCGGCGGGACGTACTCGAACGCGAACCTGATCGGCGACGGGAACGTGGTCTTTCGCATCCCGGACGGCCACTCTCACCGGCCGTCCGTCCTCGCGCAGGGCGACATGGTGGTGGCAAACATCACAATCCGAGGAAAAGCAGGCCGGGGCAAACACCGGATCCGGTTCGACGCGAGGGCCGCCGACGCGTCGATCCTCGTCCACAACGTCAACCAGCCCGACGGCGCCGAAGACCTGGGGATCGGCATCGGCTACTACGTCGGCTCGGCCCATCGGGGCACTGTCACGTTCCGGGACTGCGTCGTCAAGGGCTTCCCGAACAACGGCATCTACGCCTCGGCCCCACAGAAGAGCGGTGGCGGCGTCGTCCACGTGGAGGGCGGCCTCTACAAGAACAACAACATCGCCAACGTCCGCGTCGGGTCGACAGGCAGCTCGGTCCGCGACGTCGTCTCGATCCAGGACGGGGCCGCGCCCCGCTACGAGAGCGGCGCCCGGAACCAGCGCGGCGTCTGGGTCCGGACAGGCGGCAACGACGTGACCATCGCGAACGTCGACGCTGACCACTCGTGGGGCGGCGCGAACTCCCCGGTACTCATCACCGCCCGCAGCGGGGGCGGCAGCGGGACCGTCCGGGACGTGCGGATCCGGACCGGCACCGACCGACCGGCCATCCTCCAGACGACAGGCGACTGGGACGGGTCGAACGTCCACGTCTCGGGTGACGGCAACTACTCGGTACCCGGCTGGGTCCAGAACGTCACTCGAGGAAGCGAGGCCACCGCCCCGGACCTCGAGGCACGCGAGGTCACGTCCCTGGAGAGTGGTTCGGGAAACTGGAACGTGGGGGGTAATACGGGCCGCTTCGAGGACGCGACCGAATTCGCGGTCGTCGCCGGCGAGAACGTCGGCGGGCTCGAGTACTCGTTCACCTGCGACGGACCGATCCGGAAGGTGACCGAGGCCGACACCCGGAGCGCGGAAAGCAACGACGAACTCGTCAGCAACGGCGACGGGAGCTACACCGCGACCGGCCTGACCGGCAACGGCTACGGCGACACCTACCTGCTGGCCGGGTCGGTAACGTCGTTCGACACCGGGGCCTCACGGGGGAACTACCGACTCGTCCTCGACAATCAGGAAGTCTCTCTCGAGCAGCTACTCGGTGGTTCGGGAAATAGCGACGGCGGTGCGGGAGATGGCTCGGACGGCGGTGACGACGGCGGCGATGGCTTGGGAGGCAACGACGCACCGCCTGACACGAGCCTCGAGGTCCTCGCGGTCGACGACGGCCCGAAGTTCACCTACGAACTGACCGTCGACGGGACGGTCGAGAAGGTGACCGACGCGGCCGACCTGTCTGCCGAGGGCAACGACTCCGTCGAGAACGACGACGGAACCGTCACGGTGACGGGGGTCACCGGCAACGGCTACGGCGACACGTACCTGGTCGACGGCACCGTCACGGGATTCGACGCCGACACGGACATGGCAAACGTCCGGTTGACCTGTGACGGCGACGTCGTCACGGCGCTGACGCTGACCCATCCCAACGAAGTCGTCTTCGACGCCGTCGAAGTCGGGGAGGCGGCCAGCTACGTCTTCGAGGCCAGCGGTGGCATCGAACACGTGGGTGGCGGGGAGCCGGAGGAGCGCGTGGAGACAGAGGACGGCGTCCGCGTCATCGGTTCGCTGGACGACGGAACCCACCGCTTCCGGTACGCCGGGTCGATCAACGCGCTCTCGCTCGACGGGACGGCCAGCGTCTCCATCGACGACAACGAACCGTAGGTAAGCGACTGCTGGAAACGGTCGCCCGGACCACGGCCGGTGGCCGACGGGAGCCGGTCGGTGCCCGTCGACGGTCGATCGGTGCTGTCGACGGTCGATCGGTGCCCGTCGATGGGCGGTCGGTGCTCCTCGACAGTCGGCTGGCGGAACGCGACCGTCGGCCCCGTCGCGTCGCCGTCTAAGCATCTGATTACAAAGCACTCCCGTGCCGTTCGGTGACACACCTGCGCCAGCCCGGTACGGTCGGCATCCCCACTACGTCGCGGATCCCCCACTCCCCCGGTACGACTCCCCCACC
>CAZGAX010000134.1:0-10169 GCA_964523745.1 uncultured Halobacteriales archaeon
AAGATCGTCTCCATCGAGGACACCCGCGAGGTCGAACTGCCACAGCGCAACTGGGTCGCCAGCGTCACCCGGCCCTCGTTCGGTGAAGACGACAAGGGCGACGTCGACGAGTTCGACCTGCTGGAGGCCGCACTGCGCCAGCGGCCCGACTACATCGTCATGGGTGAGATCCGTGGCGAGGAGGGTCGCACCCTCTTCCAGGTCATGTCGACCGGCCACACCACCTACACCACGTTCCACGCAGACTCCGTCGGCGAGGTCATCAAGCGGTTCACGACGGAGCCGATCAACGTCTCGAAGACGCTGTTCACGGCGCTCGACCTCGTGTCCATCCAGACCTCGACCAGAGTGGACGGCAACAAGGTACGACGGAACAAGGTGCTGACCGAGATCAACGAGTACTCGCCGGAGAACGACGAGATCAACGTCCGCGACGTCTACGAGTGGCGGGCCGAGACGGACAACTACATCCAGATGGGCTCGTCGAGCACGCTCGAGGAGATTAAGTTCGACCGCGGCTGGAGTCAGGACAGGCTCTCGGAGGAACTGTTCAAGCGCAAGGTCGTGCTCGCCTACCTCATCGACAAGGGCCTGAACAGCTACACGGAGGTGGCGGCGACGGTCCAGGCGTTCATCAACGACCCGGACACCATCCTCTCTATCATCTCGAACGAGCGCCTCGAACGCTCGCTGGAGGACCTCCGGGAGATGGAGTCGGTCCAGATCGAGATCGACCCGGAGAAAGAGGAGATGGTGCCCCGGCCCGACCCCTTCGACGGACTGCTCGACGAGACGAACGAGATCCTCGAGAACGCCGCTCCGTTGCTCGACCGCTACCGGAAGAAGGACACTTCGAACCTCGTATCGGCGCTGTCCGACGGCGAGGACGGCGGCCTCGAACCCGACGAGGGCGCCATCGACTTCGGCCAGTTCGTCCCGAAGGCCGGCTCGGAGGCTGACGAGGAATGAGCCTCGATACCCGAGGCGGGGAGCAACAGCTAGGTGGGGGCGACTCCTCGCTCGGGGACACGTTCTACCCCATCTACCGACGGCTGTTCAACGAGGACGGCGACTTCGTCCGCAGCGTCGAGAAAAAACTCGGCCAGGCCCGGATGGCCGACAACGTCGAGATGTTCCTCTCGCGAGCCATCGCCGTCGGCGTCATCTCCGGGTTCGCCCTCTGGCTGCTAGGGGTGCTCGCCGGCTGGCTGTTCGTCCAGCTGTTCGTCGACCCCAGCACCGCGCTTATCGGCGTCCCCATCCCCGATTCGATCCGGCCGTACGTCGTAATGCTGAAAGAGCCGCTGTTGATCGTCGTCGCCGGGCTCATCTTCGGCTCTATCGGCTTCGTCATCGGCTTCGGCTCGCTCGTCTCGATCCCCTACTTCCGGGCCAGCGCCAGAAAGCGGGAGATCAACGTCCTCCTCTCGGACTCCATCTCGTTCATGTACGCCCTCTCCGTGGGCGGGATGAACCAGCTGGAGATCCTCCAGGCGATGGCCAAGGCCGACGACACCTACGGCGAGGTGGCAAAGGAGTTCCAGTCGATCGTCCTCGAAACCGAATACTTCGACACCGACTACCGGACCGCCGTGCGAAACCAGGCGCTCCAGACGCCCAGCGACGAACTCGCCCAGTTCCTCACGGACATGCTCTCTATCATCAACTCCGGGGGTGACATGACCGACTTCCTCGAGGACCAGAAGGACAAGCACATGCGGACCGCAAAGCAGGAACAGCAGAAGCTGCTGGACACGCTCGAACTGTTCGGCGAGATGTACATGACCCTCTCGCTGTTCCCGCTCCTCCTCATCATCATCCTGGTCATCATGAGCATGATGGGCGAGGCCCAGGCCATGTTGCTGTACGGGACGGTCTACGGCCTGATTCCCCTCGTCGGGGCTGGGTTCCTCGTGCTCGTCTCGACGGTAACCCAGGACACCATCGGGGACGGCTACCTCCGACCCCAGGCCGGCGAGGAGTTCACCGTCGACGAGGGTATCGGCGTGTTCAACCCCGGTCTCGTCGAAAAGTACACCGGCGAATACAGCGTCTTCGACCGCATCAAGCGTCGCGAGGGCACCCACGAGCTGATGGAGATACTGCGGGCGCCACACCTGTTCTTCCGGGACCACCCCACGCTCGTCCTGCTGGTTACGACGCCGGTGACCATCCTGGCGCTGGTCCTGGCCATCGCGACCGGCAACGCGCCGCTGTCGGTCAGCGCGATGAAGTCACGGCCGGTCTGGGGGACGTTCATCTGGGTGTACGTCCCGCTGTACGTCAACTTCCTGCCGCTGGCGATATTCTACGAGTGGAACGTCCGCTCGCGGCGAGGCGTACTCGGAAACCTCTCCGAGAACCTCCGGAAGCTGGCCAGCGCCAACGACACCGGCATGACGCTGCTGGAGTCGATCAAGGTCGTCTCGGACACCTCCTCGGGCAAGCTGGCCGACGAGTTCGAAACGATGCACGCGAAGGTGAACTACGGGACCAACCTGAAAGATGCGCTCCGGGAGTTCAACAACAAGTATCACATCCCCCGGCTCGCCCGGACGGTGAAGCTGATCAGCGAGGCCCAGGAGGCCTCCAGTCAGATCCAGGACGTGCTCTCGACGGCCGCCCAGGCCTCGGAGAACCAGGACGACATCGACCGGGAGCGCAAGTCCCGGACACGGATGCAGATGGTCATCATCATCATGACCTACCTCACGCTCCTGGGCGTGATGGCGCTGCTGAAGCTACAGTTCCTGAACGTGATGGCGGGGCTGGCCGACCAGGCCGCCGGAGCGAGTTCGGGCTCGAGTCAGAGCCCGACCGGCGGCTTCGGCGGCGGCCTCGACACCGGGATGCTGTCGATGCTGTTCTTCCACGCCGTCACGCTCCAGGCGATCATCTCGTCGTTCATCGCCGGGTACATCCGGAACGTCGAGCTGATCTCCGGCGTGAAGTACGCGGTGGCCCTGTCCACGGTCGCGTTGCTGACGTGGATCGCGGTCAACCAGATGTCCGGCGGCAGCGAGCAGGCGCTGTTCCTGCTCGTCGCGACCACCGGCGTCGGGCGTTTCGGGGCTGGGGAGCCCCGTGGGGACGCCCGGTCGCCGGTCGCACAGCGCGCTAACGAAAGGGATAGGGAAACGGTGGCAACCGGGGTGGCACAGCGCCCGTGACGACGCGATGAGCGACCGAGGGCAGACCGCCCAGGACTTCCTCATCGGGGTGAGCGTCCTCCTGTTGACGCTGTTCGGCGTCTTCGGCATGATCCCGCACCTGTACGAGCCGTTTGCCGACCCCGTCGACGCCGAAGAGGAGACGATGGCCGACAGTCTGGCCGACCAGCTGGTCAGCGAGCACCGCGTCACCGGAGCGTCGAACACGCTGAACTACTCGCGGCTGAAGGCAACCGTCACCACGCCGGGCGCCCTCCGGACGCAGGCGACAGCCGCCGGCGTCCTCGACCGAAAAGTGGTCAACGTGACGCTGCTGGACGGGAATCAGCAAAAGTGGAGCGGCGGGAGCGTCTACCACGCCAACGCGAGCATCGGTGCGACGGCCGTTCGGGTCGTCCGGTTCGAAGCCGACGAATGTTCGCCGGTCTGTCGACTCGTCGTGAGGGTCTGGTCATGATGGACGAGCGGGGCCAGGCCTACACGCTGGAGGGCGTCATCGCCGCCATCATCGTGGCGGCCTCGGTGCTGTACGGGCTCCAGGCCGTCAACGTCGCGCCCTGGGCCACCAGCGCCGACGAGCGACAGCTGGAGAACGTGCGGACCCAGGCCGAGGACCTCCTCGCGGCGACGGCCGACAACGGGACGCTCCGGCGGATGGTAACCTGCATCAAAGACGGCACCGGCGAGCCCAACGGCGTCATCGCCGTCCCGCCGGACGAACTGGCGGGCGCTCCCGGCGTGAACGCCACGACGTTCGGCAAGGCGCTAAACCGGACGTTCCGAGCGCACGGGTACCGGTACGCCGTCTACTTCGACTACTGGAACGAGTCGACCGGGCGGGTGGAGTCCGAACTGGTCTATCCGCTGTCCGAACCGACGCCGACGCGGTCGACCGTGACAGCGTCCTACCCGGTGACGGTCTTCGACGGGACGAAGGTCAGCACGTCGAACGACTGCGTCCCGGACGGCGAGGCGGTCGAGAGCCGGGTCGACGACGGCGACCCGCTATACGTGGACGAGATCAGCCCCGCTGGCGGGCCGGCCGACCCCAGCACGTTCGCCGTCGTGGAGGTGCGAGTGGTCGTATGGTGAGTCGCGACCGAGGCCAGTTGCTGCTGGTCGCCGGCATCATGATCGGCCTCGTCGTCGTGTCGACGGCCGTCCTGCTAAACGTCGTGGTCGTCCCCGGCGACGCCACCGCCGAGGGAGTGTCTGCCGACGCCGGAGCGGCACACGCCAACTTCGAGCCGATGCAGTCGGACCTGGCCCGACTGTTCGAATACACGACGACCACGACCGGCACCTACGGCGCGCCACTCCCGTTTGCCGAACGGGACGACCTGGCCCAGGAAACCGTCGCGTTCAGTAGCGTTACGTCGAACCTTTCGGCAACATCCACGGGGGCGCTTCTCAACGTCTCGTTCGTCCCGAGCGAGAGCGTCGAGGGAAGGGCCGCAGTCGTGTGGCGAAACCCGCGCCAATTTTCCTGGCTCAACGCAAACCCAGAACTGATCCGGAATGCCGGGAGCGTCACGGCAGTCTGGCTCAACGTCTCACGGGACAGCGGTTCCGGCCCACTCCGCGTGACGGTCGAAAACAGCACAGGCGGAGAGTGGGAACTGGTCGTCCGCCAGGATTCTATCGAATCGATCCGGCCAGACGGCACGACGACTACGTGCCAGCGGACGCCCGGCTGGCCGACGCGGGCCAACCTAACCGCAGGGAACGCCGATACCCACGTCAGCGGCGATGGGTGTTCGCACATCCAGGTCGCGGCCGGACTCTCCGATCCCCCGTACACCGTCGAATTCACAGACGGTCACCAGTTTACCGGCCAGTACGTCGTAACTGCCGGCGGCAATCCGAACATCGTTGGACCGCAGGCCCCGGGCCGGGTCTACGTCAATCCGGCCTTCCGGGTGACGTACCTGTCGAGTGATATCAGCTACGAATCGACCTTCGCAGTCTACAACGAGACCGGACGATGACACTGAGACCAGACACTCGCGGCGCGTCGATCGCCATCACGCACGCCCTGGCAGCCGGGATTACGGCGATCCTGGTCTCCGGGCTGCTCGTCTCTGCCGGCGGGTACCTGGACCAGCAACAGCGCACGGTGGCCAGGGAACAACTCGACGACGTCGCCGCCGACGTTGTCGACAAGATCAATCAGCTCGACCGGCTGAACGCGACTGGAGAAAACGTCAGCGTCACGCTCCAGCCGACGTACCCACGGCGGGTCGCCGGCGAGCCGTACCTGCTCGAAATCCGCGCCGACGGCCCCACACACGGAACCGTGCTGGTGAGTTCCCCGGCGATGGACCGCCCGGTTCGGCTGCCGCTGAACACGACCACGCAGCTCAATCCCGCGTCGATGCGAACGACCGGTGCCCGTGGCGCCGCGCCGACGCTGTCGCTGTGTGAGAGTGACCACATCAGACTGGGGGAGTGCTCGTGAGCCCGAGCGACCGTGGCGTCACGGACGTCGTGGCGTTCGTCATGATGTTCAGCGTCATCATCCTCTCTATCGGACTCGTCTCGACGGCCGGACTCGACTCCCTGGAAGAGATGCGCGACGACGAGCAGATCAACAGCGCCGAGCGGGGGATGCAGACCGTCGCGGCATCGCTCAGCGACCTCCACGACCAGGGGGACACCTTCCGGCGGATCCGACTGGCGCCGAACCACGGGCACATCCGACTCAACGACACCACGCTCCGGGTCGTCGCCGGTGGGACCGTCGTCGAACGCGACGTCAACGCCATCCAGCACCGACTCCAGTCCGGGGATGGCGGCTCGACGACTGTCCTCTACGAGTCGGGCGCCGTCTTCCGGTCGGACGGCGCCTCCGCCCGGTTCCAGCCGGGCTGGCGGTGCTCGCCCGACACCGACATGGCCGTCGTCTCGCTCGTGAACCTCACGACCGACGAGTCGATCAGCGTCGGCGCCGGCAGTAGTTCGGTGTTCGTCCCCGACGTCGAGGAACTGCCGGCCGACGCCCCGATCCGGAGCGCCGGCCAGTCCGTCGAAGTGAACGCCGTCCGGACGAACGCGACCGTCGCCTACCGAGGGAGTGGACCGGTGACCGTCGACGTCTCCGGGTCGGCAGCCCCCGAACAGTGGGACTTCTACCTCGAGGACCAGCCCGGCTGGCGTTCCGTGGGACCGGTCGAGAACCACCAGTGGGAGTGTACCGGCGTCGATACAGTCCTCGTCCGCGTCGTCACTATCGAGGTTTCGGACTAATTCTGCCGGTCTTCCGGTGCCAGCGACGGCTGTGGTCCATCGTCGGTCCGGGGCACGGTGTAACACCGCCACAGGAGGCCCGAGAAGGCGACGGCGTCAGTCGACAGGCGTGCTCGCGTCGGGAGCACCGAGAGAAAGCTGAGACCGGGATCAGGAGAACGTGACTTCGGAGTAGTCGATGTCGATCGGAGCCGACGGTTGGGCGCTCACGTCGGGCTCCGAGGAGCCGGGCGAGGCGTTCCGTGGCGGGACGTTGAAGTGCAACAGGACGTAGCCCTCGTGCGTTCCGGACTCGACCGTCATCGCGACGACCGCCTCGTTGTCCGGGAGGTCGACCGTTCCGTTCGAATGTGTGAATCCCTCGTTCTGGAGCACGTCCTCGGGGTCCTTCTGCCACCAGTCCACCGGGATCGTCCCGAGCGGTGACGTGCTCTCGCCGTCCACGAGCAACACCTGTTCGCCGTGGACGCTGGACGTGTTGGAGACGGTCACCGTCGAATCGGGGTCCGGCGTCTCGCAGGTGGCGTGCTCCCAGGACGTCCCGCTGGCGTCGTCGTCGGTGACGCCAGTAAACTGCCACTCCTCACAGCCCTGGAGAGTGAGTTCGAACGACAGCATGGTGTCGTTCTGGAGCGACAGTCCGTCGTTGCCGGAGAACGACCGCGAGGGGTCGTTCAGGTCGATGTTGATCGGTTCGGTCGTCGCGTGCCTGGCGGTCATCTGCGTCGCGTTGCGCTGGATCATCCGGACGGTCTGCGTCTGGGTTTCGTCGGCGATGTCGTCGAAGGCATCGTCGAGTTGGGCTGCGTTGTCGACGTGGACGTAACTCCCGTTGCTCTCGTTTGCGATCCACTTCAAGAGGTCCTCGTCGACGCCGGGTCCGAGGCCGATCGTGTAGACCGTCACGTTCTGCTCGATGGCCCGCCTGGTCTCTCGCATCACGTCGAGGTTCGAACTCACCTGGGAATTGTATCCGTCAGACATGACGATCATCACGCGGTCGTTGTCCGACGAGGAGTGTGACTCGAACTCGTCGTTGGCGTCTGCCATCCCGTCGGAAATGTCGGTGCCGCCATCGCCGTGGGCGCTGAAGCTCTGGTTTACCGCCTCGAGGTCGTTCGAGAGGCCGTGTTTGACGACGCTTCCGCCGCTAAAGTCGCTACTGAACTGGACGACGCCGGCCCTGTCTCCGTGGGTTCCGTTGAGTTCGCCGATGTAGCTACGCGTGGCGTCTATCCGGAGGCCGTCGGGGTCCTGAGCGCCAACGTCGTACGTCCCGTTCCGTTCGTACGTGACGATCCGTCCGTCCGTCGGGACGTAGGCACTCCAGTCCCGCCACCCGTGTCGAACCCAGTAGGCAGCCTTCCAGCCCGACCCGTTGTTGTAGTAGATCCGGTAGTTGTCGTAGTGCTTGACTTCGTACTCGTCACACCCGGGCGGCGAGCCGTCTCGACAGCCCTCGATCCAGTCGAGGCTCGGGTCCGGGTCGTGGCCGTCGAAACTGATGGTGTATTCGTCGCCCTCGGAGGGGCTCGTCATCGACCCGGTTTCGTCGATGGCGAACATCACGTCCATCGGGTCCCGGTACTCGGGGTCTTCGACGACCACTTCGCGTTCGACCGGCGCACCGATCTGGGCCGATAACAGTTCCAGGGTACCCTGGTTCTGGAAGACGCGGAGGGCGTCCCCCTCCTCTTCGAGCGCGTCGTCGACGTTACTGCCGCCAGAACCTCCGTTGCCGCCACCGCCACCACCGCCGCCCCCGGCTCCCGCGACCGAGCTACCGACGTTCAGGAACGTCATCCGGACGGTGTCGTTCGATTCCCAGTACTGTACCCGGTGTGGAGAGACCCGCATGCTGTCGTTCGCGTAGGTCGCCCAGGCCCCGGCGAATTCGCTCTCGATCGTCAGTGTGGCGTTGACGGTCACCATCGTTCCGTCGGTGGAGTTCGTCCAGCAGGGGCGGAACTCGTTCTGGAGCCGCTGGGCGGCCCGCTGGGACGCCTGGACGTCCTTGGTCGCGACGACCTGCTTGTTCTCGTCTATCGATTCGAGGCGCGAGACGTTCACCAACGAGAAGTCGATGGTGTTGCCGTCGTAGTCCAGTTCCGGCGGGGAAACCATACTCGCACCGCCGTTGCCTCCCGCCCAGACGCCTCCGCCCTGGTAGGCGTAAACGCTGTTCTGACTGTCCGTGTAGTACACCGTGCCGAGTTTCGACGAATAGCTACACGCTGGCGGCGAGGCCGCCGCCGAGAGCGACCTGTTTGTCATCGCCAGTTCGAAGCTGGCACCGGTCGCGTTCAGCGTGACGTCCTCGCCGACGCCCTGTGGAAACTCAAACTTCGTCGAGGCGTCGACCGGGCTGTCCGCCACGCCGGACAGCCGGGAACTCATCTCCTGCATCGATTGCTGGGCCACGTCCGACTGCGTCTGGTCGGCGATGGCCTGCAGAGCCATCCCGCCGACGGCCACCAACAGCAGGGAGCCGATCAGTGTCAGACTTACGAGGAGTACGACGCCGAAGATGTCGCTGACTCCCCGGTCGGTGGGCGCGCTGTCTCCCCCGTACATCCTGTTCCCCTACATGCCAGAAAGATCAATAAAACTATCGAGTTATTTCACAGATAGAAAAACGACCGCTGTCTGCGTATTTTCTCCGAGATTCGAAGCTGATTCCGCTTTCGTCGCGTCCTGAAATCAGTATCGATACTTAGGAACGCTACCAGGAAAGTTCGGTGCTGTCGTTATTTCAGTTCGACAGGTCTACACTACGAGGGCGGCGAGTGGCGGTCGGTCCCGACCGAGCACCCCGGCGGGAATTCCCTGTTGGGCTCGGGGTGCGGCGGCGGTAGGTCGGTCTCCACGCTGCCCGTGGCATACTGCCACGCAGTTCAGCACGCTTAAGACGCGTCTCGGCGGATATCGAGTAATGGTCGAATCTCGGGCCCTCCGCTCCGAGCTTTCGCCGACGGACAGACGGCTCCGGTACGTCGGTGCAGTTCTCGCCTTCGTCGTGGCGGCGATTCATCTCTACCATCCCCAGCGTGGCTTCCCGCGACTGGTGACGCTCGCGATGACGGATAATCTGTGGCTTCTCGCCGGCGATCCACGACCGCTCCTGTTCGTCCTGTCCGGCCTCGGCATCGTCGTCGGTGTCCTCCTCGTGCTGTGGGAGTTTCCCAGAAAGCCCGTCTACGTCGCCGGGATGGCACTCGTGACGACGTACATCGTCGGGTACTTCGCGTGGCACCTCACCGGGCACGGCGGATTCCTCCCCATGCGAGAGCCGCTGTACCACGGGCTGTCGCCGACTGAAGCCGTGATTTCTCATCTCCGGGACTATCCGATAGCACGCGTGTCGAAGGTTGCCGAGGTTCTCTTTCTGGTCGTTCTCGTCGTTCTGTATCGGCGGGAAGTGAGTTCGGGAGCGGAGGACTCGTGACGGTTTTTGGTGCGTATTGAAGCCGGTACGAGGGGTGCCGTTTTCGTTCTCTCGGAAAATCGGTCGCGGCGATGGACTCGCCGGGATTTGAACCCAGAACCAGACGGTCCGGGCTGCTCGCTACGCGCTGCCGGGCTGCGTCTGGTAGGGGTTAAAATCCACGCGGTCGGTCACGAATCGCGAACGCTCGGCTCGTCCACTTCTTCACGTCGGTCGCGCCGCTACACGGCTTGACCTCGTTCAGAAGTGGACTCGCCGGGATTTGAACCCGGAACGCGGCTTCTCGGCCCTCTCGGGCCTGCGAGGCC
>CAZGAX010000135.1:0-9968 GCA_964523745.1 uncultured Halobacteriales archaeon
AACGTCCGCTTCCCAGGCGGCGATCTTCGTCGCGAGTTCGGTCAGCGTCCATTCGGTGTCTTCGAGCAGCGTATAACAGAGGTATCGGCGTCGGGGGTGGCCCAGTGCCTCGTAGACGTGGTCGAGTTCGAGAACGTCACTCGTCGGTCGCGATGCCTTCGCGCCCCCCCTTCACCGCCTGTTTCCTCTCTGACCCTCTCAGATGAATCTTCACTCATACCGTCCTTGAGACAGTGCGTTGCTAAATCGCTTCGGACCAGTTCGATACGCGTCCCGTCGTGTTACCTCCGCTGGCTACCGTTCTGCTGCAGAACCGGACCCGCTGTAAACTCCGTTATATGAATGTCTGCTCATCTGTTCAACTGTCCTGTCAGATGGCTCGTCGTGACTCGCTACTCGTTGCTGTCGAGTCGGCTGCTAGCAACCGAACTGAACTGGCAGGAAAGTTCCCGGTCCGGTGGCTCTCCGACCTTACGGTGCCGTTGCTGGGGATTCGATCGTACAGCGAGCGAGGTGAGGGCTTTACTGCCAGTGTGGAACGGTCACAGTAGCGACGAACTCGGTTCACTACGGCCTCCATCCCGCCGCAGACACGAGACCACAACGGACTTGGTCGGGGTGTCAGTCCTGTCAGTACAGGAAGCAGATCCGTGACGCGCGACAGGGTGGTCGTCGCCCTCCTCGCAGTCCTGGCGGTGGGGGCCCTGGGCCTGGGGGCAACGGCAATCGACGCTATCGACGCCGAAGACGGCGGGAGCGACGGCACCGGCCAGCCCGACCAACCCGCCCAGCGGACGACGCCAACCGGCGACGGCGGCCTGGGTTGGCTGGCCCCCGTCGGAGGCGTCATCGTCGTTCTGGGGCTGCTCGGTGGGGCGGCACTCGTCCTCGACGCGATGACGCCTCGTGTCGCACTCATCTGCGGCCTCGTGCTGCTCACCGGCCTCTTGATCGCCGTGTTCCTCCCGCACGTTTCGCCGCCCGACGGGAGTGCGAACGCCACCACCCCGACGCCAGGGGCGACGTCCGAAACTACGCCGTCCACGCCGACACCGGGGAGTGCCGACAGCGGCGACCCGACGTCCCCGAGTGCCGTCCTGGCGCTGTTCGTGGCCGTCGCCGTGCTCGGCGGCTTCGGCATCTACCACTTCACCCGGTCGCACCGGCCCCACGAGGACGTCGATTCCTGCCGGGGCGACGAGGCTGCAGCGCTGGGCCGAGCGGCGGGCCGGGCCGCCGATCGCATCGACGCGACCGACCTCGAGAACGGCGTCTACAGGGCCTGGCACGAGATGACCGACGTCCTCGACGTGGACACTCCCGAGACGACGACGCCGGCCGAATTCGCCGACGCGGCGGTCGCCGCCGGCCTCGACGAGGACGACGTCGCGACGCTGACCGACCTCTTTCGGGAAGTGCGGTACGGCGACGCCGACCTGACCGACGAACGAGAGCGGGAAGCCAGGGCGGCACTCCGGCGGATCGAGGCCAGCTACGCCGTGGACGGGGCCGATTTGGGGCCCGACGACGGGGGTCGGCCCGGATGAGCCTCGACCGGTCCGAAAGCGAACGGGTCTGGGCACCGCTACCGGGCCGCCGACGGTGGCTCGCCGCCCTCGCCGGAACCGTCCTTCTCGCCGGCGTCGCGACGCCGTTTCTCGGGGTCGGCGACGTCTCGGCGGCCCTCCTCGCGGCCGGTGGCCTGGCGGCACTGTTCGTCAGTCTCTGGGCCGCCGTCGAGCGGATTCGGATGGACGCGACGGTTCGTCGACCTTCGGCCGTCGAGACGCGAGACGGGGTCCGCCGGGCCGGCGCCCCGTTCGAAACCACCGTTCGGAACGCGACGAGCGACCAGCCTGGTGAGCGGATGCAGGCCCGGGCCACGGTTCGGAGCCGACTGAGTTCCCTTGCCTCGTCGGTCCTCTCCGAGAATGGCGACGAAGGAGCGGCCAGGGACGCGCTGGCGACGGGGACCTGGACCGACGACCCCGTCGCGGCGTCGATGCTCCGCGACGGAACTGACGGTGAAATAAATACCCACGAAGGAAACAGGTGGGGTGGAATGCTCGGTCGGGGGCCGAGCTACGCCGACAGGGTCGCTCGAACCGTCGACGCGCTGGCTGCCGTCGAACTGGACGACGTCGTGGCCGACCGGGAGTGGGTGTCCGACCCCGACCCGGGCGCGGCGTCCGGCCGCTGGGAGTCCGGACCCGGGTTGACCGGCCGGTGGCGCGGCATCGGCGCCCTCGGCCTGCTGACGCTTGCCGTCGCCGTCTTCGCCGGAGAACCGGGCCTCGTCCTCGGGGCGGCGACGCTCTTCGGACTCGCTGGCTACGCGAGACTTCTACGGCCCCCGGAGCCGGACCTCCGCGTCGAGCGTTCGTTCGACGCCGACGAGCCGGGTCCCGACGAGCGAGTGACGGTCACGGTGACGGTGACGAACGCCGGCGACCGACTGCTGGCGGATCTCAGAGTCGTCGACGCCGTTCCGCCGCACCTGGTCGTCGTCGACGGGAGTCCGCGCCACGCCACGGCGCTCCGGCCGGGCGAATCGGCCACCTTCGAGTACGAGGTGCTGACAGTGTTTGGAGAGCACCACTTCGGGCAGGCCCACGTCGCCGTCGCCGACCCGAGCGGCCAGCGCCTCCGGACGGCGACCCTCGACACGGAGGTGGCGACGCTGTCGTGTGAACCCCGCGACGTCCAGGAGTCGGTGCCGCTGCATCCCCAGGCGACGGGGGTCACCGGCCGGGTCTCCAGCGACGTCGGCGGCAGCGGTACCGAGTTCTACTCCGTCCGGGAGTACCGGCGGGGCGACCCGCTCAAGCGGATCGACTGGAACCGGGCGGCACGGTCGGGGGAGTTCGCCACCCTCGAATTCCGGGAGGAACACGCCGCGACGGTCGTCGTTCTGGTCGACGCCCGCCTATCGGCCTTCCGGGCTCCCGACCGGGATGCCCTCTCGGCCGTCCATCGGTCGCTGGCCGGGGCAGCCCAGGTGTTCGCCTCCCTCCAGCGGGACGGCGACACGGTCGGCCTGGGGAGCGTCGGGCCGGAGGTGACCTGGGTCGGGCCGGGAGCCGGCGCGGACCACCGGAGCCGGGTCCGCTCGACCTTGCAACACGACCCGGCCTTTGCCCCACGGGAGTGGGACGAGGAGTTCGTCGTCGACGATTACCTCCGGGAGATTCGACGGCGGCTGCCGTCGGACGCCCAACTGGTCGTCTTCTCGCCGCTGCTCGACGATTCCGTCGAGACGGTCGTGCGCCGGCTGGCCGCCCACGGCCACCAGGTGACGGTGTTCAGTCCCGACCCCACCACGCTCGATTCGGTGGGTGCAATCGTCGCTCACCTGGAACGCCGCCAGCACCTGGCGACGCTCCGGGCCGCCGGCGTTCGAGTCGTGGACTGGCCGGCCGACGAGCCCCTCGAAGTGGCCGTCGACCGGGCCCAGCGGAGGTGGAAAACATGACGGCGGCGGGGGTCGCTGTCGCAGTCTTTGCCGGGGCCATCGCCGTCCTGGCGACGCTACCGGCAGGTCTCGACGCTGCCGGCCTCGCCGCGGTGGGCCTCGCCCTGCTGGCCTTCGGCGTGGCGAGTCGGTCCCGGGCCACCATCACCTGGGGCGGAGTTCTGGCCTACCTGGGCGTGCTCGTCGGTGGCGTCGGAGGGCTCGACCCCGGCCTGTTTCTCGTCGGCACTGTCGGCACCGTCGTCGCCTGGGACGCCGGGACGCACGTGGCCGAACTGGAACTGCAACTGGACCCTGCTGCCGGGACTGACCGGGCGACGCTGGTCCACGTGAGTGCCACGGCGCTGGTGGCGTCGGTGGTGGCCGGCCTGGCCTACCTGGCTTTTCTGGCAGGAAACGGTCGGTTCCCGCCGCTGGCTGGTCTCCTGCTGGTGGTCGGGGCCGTGTTGGTGGCCTTGGTCCTCGAGCCCCGTGGGACCTGACGATAGACTGTGTGCCGGTGTCGACCCACGCCCTGGCGGACTGAAAGGGCGAACGTTGCTCGCGTCTATTTCAGTCGCTGAGCGGGCGCTATCCGACCGGAGGGGGGATGTCCCGATCAGCGACCGCGAAAGCGAGGCCGACCGGAGGGAGGCCTCGTTAGCGAACGGCGACCGTAGGGAGCAGTGAGCGAGGTGAGGGCTTTCACCGCCGTTGGGGATGCGGTGACGGTAATGGAAGGAAAACCGCTGTCTCGTGAAAGCGTTAGTCAGTCATCCCCGTGCAACAGCCCCTCGATGTCCCCGTCCACCACGTCGTCGACCGGCGGCACGTCGGCTTCGTCGTGCGTTCCAACGGGCGGCAGATTCACCTCGGCAGCATTCGACTCCTCCAGGTCAGTCTCGTCCGCAATTTCTTCCATCCCCTCGGCGCCGTCCCGGGCGTCCTGGTCGATGCGCATCGAACAGAACTCGGCGCCGCACATCGAACAGAATCGAGCTTCCTTGTAATTGTCACCCGGCAGCGTCTGGTCGTGGTAGTCCTGGGCTCGCTCCGGGTCCAGCGCCAGGTCGAACTGCCGGCGCCAGTCGAAGGCGTAGCGAGCCTCGGAGAGAGCGTCGTCCCAGTCCCGGGCGCCATCCATTCCCCGACCGACGTCGGCGGCGTGGGCGGCAATTCTGTAAGCCGCCAGCCCGTCCCGCACGTCCTCCTTGTCCGGCAGGCCGAGGTGTTCCTTCGGCGTGACGTAGCAGAGCATCGCCGCGCCGGCCTGGCCGGCGATGGCTGCGCCGATGGCGCTCGTGATGTGGTCGTAACCCGGCGCGACGTCGGTCACCAGCGGACCCAGGACGTAGAACGGCGCGCCGTCACAGACCTCCTGCTGGCGCTCGACCTGCTCGGCGACCATGTCCATCGGGACGTGACCCGGCCCCTCGACCATCACCTGGACGCCGTGGTCCCAGGCGACCTCGGTTAGCTCCCCGAGGGTGTCCAACTCGGCGTACTGGGCCTCGTCGCCGGCGTCGGCGATGCAGCCGGGGCGCAGCGAGTCCCCCAGCGAGAACGTCACGTCGTGCTCGGCGAATATCTCGCAGATCTCCTCGAACTTTGCGTACAGGGGATTCTGCATCCCGTTCTCTTCGATCCACTGGGCGAGGATCGACCCGCCGCGCGAGACGATGCCGGTCTTCCGGCCGTCGGTGAGCGGCAGGTGTTCCATCAGGATGCCGGCGTGTACGGTCATGTAGTCGACGCCCTGCTCGGCCTGCTTCTCGATGACGTCGAGCAGGAGTTCGTGGGTCAGGTCCTCGATGGCGTCGACCTGCTTGCGTGCCTCGTAGATCGGGACTGTGCCGACCGGTACCGGCGAGTGGTCGACGTTCATCTGCCGGATCTCGTCGAGGTCGCCCCCGCCGGTCGACAGATCCATCACCGTGTCGGCACCGTAGTGGACGGCAGTGTGGAGCTTCTGGAGTTCCCCGTCGAGGTCGCTGGAGTCGGGACTCGCGCCGATGTTGGCGTTGACTTTCGTCCCGAACTCCCGCCCGATGATCATCGGGTCGAGCGCGTCGTGGTGGTGATTGTTCGGAATGACGGCCTGGCCGTCGGCGACCTGCTGGCGGACGAACTCGGGTTCGACGCCCTCCCGCTGTGCGACGCGGTCCATCGCCGGCGTCACTTCGCCGGCACGAGCCCGCTGGATCTGGGTCATGTATTCCTAGGTTGTATTACTGGGTTATTAGCTTTTGGGACGACGGGCGGGACGCTCGTGGATGACGGGAGCAATCGACGACGGTGTCGAAATGACACGTACTTGTCCTCGACCGGCAACCGAGCGGCTAGTATTCGGACATCTTCAATTAGTATATCTATTTAATAAATATTAAGTAGGAGCGTATGAAACAGGAATCTGCACCGAGTTGGGGTGCACGGTACCGGCGCGTGGCCGTCGGAACGCCGGGGACGCAACTGGGGGTACCCCGGCGTCAACCGGCATCACCCGGGCCACGCGCCGGTTGGGGTCCCTCGGTGCTACGGCACTCGTCGATCTGGCAAAACCCCCTCCGGGTCGTCGAAGCTCCGTCGACCCGGCGGGAACCGGCGACCAGCCATCATTCGAGTCCACTCCGGCTGGTCGCCACGCTCCATCCGCTCCCTCGGCGGTGGCGTGCCGTCGGCCGGATCGAAACCGTTACTTGTGGCGCCGGCGGTAACACAGGATGCAGCCGAGGTAGCCTAGCCTGGCCAAGGCGCCTGCCTCGAGAGCAGGTGTCCTCACGGACTCGGGAGTTCAAATCTCCCCCTCGGCGTTTCTGTCCGGACAACACCGCGAGCGAAGCGAGCGGTCTGTCCGGACGAACGACATCGTGGAGATTTGAATCCTGGAAGTCGCAGCCCGGAACGTCGAACGAAGTGAGACGCACGCCCGGACCGTCTTCCTCCGGTTCAAATCTCCCCCTCGGCGTTCTCTGGCTGCTACATCGATGAGCCGTGCGAGCGGCTTTGCCGCGAGCAAGGTTCTACGCCGAGTGACCGCAGCTGGCCGCCGGGCTAGCCATAACGAGTACCTATCTATATAGGATCCATACCTATGCAGCCAGGCCATGTTAGGAAATAACATGCAAGGTGTGCTAAACGAGAGAACACACAAGGTACACAAGCTCAAATCGGGTGACTCCGACGCGCGACCGGAGTGCGGTGCGACGACGCGCATCGACCACAACGAGATTCGCGTGTTGCCCATCGAGGAGGCCGTCGAGGACGGTGAGACGGACCGCTGTGGACGCTGTTTTGCGGACGCCGGCGGCTACTGAGACTCAGGGGGCGGCCGACGCCACCAGGAAGATCAGGACGCTCATCGACAGCACGGCGACGATGACGACGAGGGCGAAGGCGCCGCCCATCGACACCATCGCGTTGGCGGTGCTTGCGAGCGTCTCCGTCCGGTCGTTGCCGAAGACGGTCACCTCGGCCGTTTCGCTGGCCATGCCCACCTCGACGGGCTCGCAGTCCTCGACGGCGCGGGCCACCAGGTCGTCGACCAGCGCGACGAGTTCGTCGGCCGGGAGGTTTTGCCCGACCTGGTTCTCCGCCTCGACGGTGTTGACGATGTGGGTGTCGCTGGTCATGACTTCCAGCACGTCGACGCCGTCTACCTCGTCGACGATGCGGTCCCGGAGGCCCGGCTCCATGTTGTTGCCGTCGACGAGGACGTAGGCGGTCGTCTGGCCGGCGACGTCGATGACGGCGACGCGGATGCCCAGCGGGCCGATGCCCATCTGGGCGTCCCAGGGAGTGCGGTCCCAGGCGATGCCGAGTTCGACGGGGTGCTGGTCGGCGTCGCCGAGGCGCTTGCCGAGGCGCTCGGCGCCGTGGATCAGGTCGAACGAGCGCTTGCTCCCGGGAACGACGTGGCCCAGGTCCTCGCCGGTGAGGCCGTTGTTGCAGTTGTGGGCGTCCACGAGGAGGACGTCTTCGAGCCCCCCGCGGCGGGCCTCGGCGGTGGCCGACAGGCCGACGGAGTACGCCACGTCGTCGGTGAACTGCGGCGAGAACGTCGAGACGGCGAGGGCGTCGTCGCCGAACGCCTGGCCGGTCAGCGTCGCCTCGCCCTCCCGGAGTCGGGTACTCTTCGAGGCGGTGTCGGCGTACTCGATGGTGGCTGCGGCTCGGCCCGCAGCGTCACAGACGGTGTCGACTTCGCGCTCGGTGACGAGGTTGAAGTCGTGGCCGGCGGTGGCGTGGGGCGGAAAGCCCAGCCCGTCTGCCTGCTCTGCGATCCGGACCGGGAGATTGCCGCCGCCGATGTCCCCCATCGGTCCGGGATGGATCATCGGCAGGACGAACCGGGCCTTCTCGGTGCCGCCGGGTCGGCGCGCCGAGAGGACGGTCACGGGAACCAGGGCTTCCTCGCCGATTTCCTCGAAGAAGTCCTCGAGTTCCCGTGAGCCCTCGGCGAGGTGGCCGACGAAGCCCTGGATGAAGTCCAGTACGGAAACGCCGAGGCCGCGCCGCCAGGGAATGTCGATCACCAGGAGAAAGCCCGCCACGGCGAGGCCGTGGAGCAGACACATCAGTCCCAGGAGGACGAAATCGAGGGGAACGACGGCCTGTGCGAGTTCTGCGGGGGCCTTCTCCGAGCGGGCGAGGACGTCGTTCGTGAACCGGCCGCCCACCTCCAGATAGGTGACGGTCCCGCTGTAGACGAACAGCAGGATGGCTGCAGCGGCGGTCTGGATGCTCGCGGGAATAGCCGAGACGGGCAGCGAGTGCCGCGAGACGGCCGCGACGACGAGTAGCCGGACGCCGAAGATGGCCGCAAGGGCTATCAGCAGGGCGTTGAAGACGAACTCCTGGCCGAGGCCGAACAGGATCGCCAGGGAGCCCGCACCCACCAGCAAGGCGATGACGAGCAGTTCGCAGGTGAGCGCCAACAGCGACGACCGGTCGGCGGTGAGCCGGCCGCCGAGCGCGCCGTCGACGTACGGGGTCAGGAGACCGGCTGCGACGGTCGGCAGGCCGACGAAGAAGACGCCCTGCCAGGCGTCTTCGAGGACGAACGCGGAGTCGAAGGCCGCCACGCCGGTCATGGCGCCGAGGACGAGCGCCAGTCCGGCACTCGAGTACCAGCTCGGCGCCCGGAAGATGTACCGGGAGAGGCTCGCCAGGTCGCCTTGCGTGGCAGTCATCTATCACGTGACAGCAACTGATCCGGGTTAAAACTACGCTTCCTCTCGCGATGTGAGATACTTGGCCACACTTACTCACAGACGGCGAGGAAGTTCTCGAACACTTCCTCACCTTCCTCGGTGTGGGCAACCTCGGGGTGCCACTGCACGCCGTAGAGGTCGTTGTCGGGATCGCTCATCGCCTCGACCCCACAGACGTCGCTCTTGCCAGTCCGGACGAACCCCTCGGGGACCTCCTTGACCTCGTCGGCGTGGCTGGCCCACACTCTCGTCTCGGGAGCCAGCGACCCGACGAGCGGGTCAGAGTCCTCGGTGATCTCGACGGTGACGTCGGCGTAGCCGCCGTACTCGCCGGGGCCGACGGTGCCGCCGAGTTCGTCGGCAATTATCTGCATCCCCAGGCAGATGCCGAAGACCGGAATATCCAGGTCGAGGTAGCCCGCACAGTTGCCGATGTCGTCGATGTCGGGGCCGCCAGAGAGAACGAGGCCGTCGGCGTCGATCTCCTCGGGCGGCGTCTCGTTGTCCACGAGGTCGACGTCCACGCCCATGTCCCGGAGCGCCCGCTGCTCCAGGTGGGTGAACTGGCCGTGGTTGTCGATCACGTCGATCCGGGTCATTGGAGCGGGATAGACGCGGATCGAATAAATACCCCGGGATATTCGGTTCGTCGAGAGTGTGGGGTGGCCTTCCCGTTTACGGACGCAGCGACCGTACCTTCGGAGTGAGATGGCCGGTATCCAGGACCGCTACGGTGAGTTCAAGGACGCCGGCGCCACTGTGATCGGGGTGAGTGCCGACTCGGCGTTCGCCCAGAACGCCTTCCGCGACGCCTACGACCTGGAGTTCGACATTCCGGGTATCGGACTCTACGACGTGTCGAATCGGGCGGTGTTCGTGCTGGACGAGGAGGGGACGGTGACCTACACCTGGATTGCGGACGAACCCGGGAACGAACCGGACTACGACGAACTGTTGCAGGCGGTCGAAGAAGCCAGATAGCGGTCGTTCTGGGGTTCGACTTCGGATTTCGTTGCAAGGAGCCAAGGTGCAGTCTCCACACCAATTCTGTCGTCGCTTACAGCACCGCTACCGCAACGACGACGAAAGCCCTCACCGCTGTCGCGGTCGCTGAGCGGCATATCCTCGGTCGCAAGCTCCCTCGGATAGTGGCCGCTCAGCGCCTACACTGAACGCGACAGCGGTTCGCCCTTTCATTCCTCCAGGGTTCGGCTGATCCAGAGGCTGTGGCGCGCTGGCTCGGCTCCCGAGCGGAGCGAGACGCGACTTGAGCGGGACCGGAGGTCCCGCTTACCATGCGAACGGGC
>CAZGAX010000136.1:0-9964 GCA_964523745.1 uncultured Halobacteriales archaeon
CGCGGGACGTAGCTCTCGGGGTCGGCCGGCTGAATCTCCAGATTGAGTTCGCGGACGACGTAGCGGTACGTGCGGGCGATTTCGTCCTTGTCGACGCGGGAGACGGTCGCGATTTCGTCCAGCGACCGGGGCGTGCCGGCCTGTCGGGCGGCGGCGTACAGCGAGGAGGTCGCGACGCCCTCGATGGACCGTCCGGGAAGGAGGTCCTCGTCGAGTGCGCGCCGGTAGATGACACTGGCCGTCTCGCGGACGTTCTCGGGGAGGCCAAGCGCCGAGGCCATCCGGTCGATTTCACCGAGGGCCTGCTTGAGGTTGCGCTCCTTGGAGTCGCGGGTGCGGAACCGCTCGTTCCAGGTTCGGAGTCGCTGCATCTTCTCGCGCTGGCGGCTGGAGAGGGCGTTGCCGTAGGCGTCTTTGTCCTGCCAGCCGATGTTGGTCGACAGCCCCTTGTCGTGCATCATCTGCGTGGTCGGCGCGCCGACGCGGGACTTGTTGTCCCGCTCGCTGGCGTCGAAGGCCCGCCACTCCGGTCCGGGGTCGATCTCGTCTTCCTCGACGACGAGGCCACAGTCCTCACAGACCGTCTCCCCGTGCTCCGCGTCCGAGACGACCCGCCCGCCACACTCCGGACAGGCATCCGTTCGTTCCGATTCAGCTACCGCTTCCTCCGTCTCTCGTTCTCGTACCTCTTCCTTTGTGTTTCGAATTGTTGACTCACTCATTGGTTGGATTGCCTGCTGGTTACGAAAGCCATAACAAATGGGTTGGCTTTATCTTGACTGTTAGTTAGTGCGAAAAGTATATAAGCGTTTCGCCTATTTCGGGTGGAAACCGCCAGAAAGAAGCGGGTTTCAAGATCGTCCTACCGGTCAGTAGCCGCGGTTTGCCAGTGGTATATCTACCGTTTCTTCTCAGATAGTGAATAGGTGTCCGTCTTCGGGGACGTCGAACAGGCCGGCGCGGGCCCCGGCGTCGAGCCAGGCGTGGCCGTAAGAGAACGCCGCGAGTGCATTGACGAGGTCGTCCTGGTCCCGGAAGTGCCGTCCGTCGTCGAGGTACGACCGGGCCATCTCCTCGAATTCGGCGGCTGTCGCCGCGTCGTCCGCGTCGGCGGGCGGGGCGATAGTGGCTGCATCCAGAGCCTCCGAAAGGAGCCGTTCGTACCGGTCGGTCTTCTCGGCAATGTCGGCCATCGTCTGCCCTTTCGTGGGGGCCCCTAAAGCCGTTGTTCCCCGGTCTGGGGCGGTTGGCTCCAGACAGCGCAACGTACATAGGCCGTCCGCGGATAGCTTTGGCCATGACAGCCGAGGCCGACGAGCACCGGCGACTCGTCATCGCCGGGTCGGGTATTGCAGGACTCACCGCCGCGATCTACGCCGCACGGTCGAACAACGACCCACTCGTGCTGGAAGGCGACGAACCGGGTGGACAGCTCACTCTCACTACCGACGTCGCGAACTACCCCGGATTCCCGGACGGCATCGGCGGGCCCGAACTCGTCCAGCGGATGAAAGACCAGGCCTCGAAGTTCGGCGCGGAGGTCGAACACGGCATCGTCGAAGACCTCGACGTGTCGGAACGTCCCTATCGCGTGGAACTCCGCGACGGAACGGTCTACACTACCGACGCCTTCATCGCTGCCTCGGGAGCCAGCGCCAGGACGCTCGGCGTCCCCGGAGAGGACCTGCTGATGGGCTACGGCGTCTCGACGTGTGCGACCTGCGACGGCGCCTTCTTCCGGGGCGAGGACATGCTCGTCGTCGGTGGCGGCGACGCGGCGATGGAGGAAGCCAGCTTCCTGACGAAGTTCGCAGACACCGTCTACGTCGCCCACCGTCGAGAGGAGTTCAGGGCCGAAGACTACTGGGTCGACCGCGTACAGGAACACGTCGAGGCCGGCGACGTCGAAGTCATGCGCAACACCGAACTCCTCGAGATTCACGGCACCCAGGAGGAGGGCGTCGACCACGTCACCCTCGCCCAGAACGAGGCGGGATATCCGAAAGACAACCTCGACGACCCCGAGACGGAAACCTTCGACTTCGACGTCGGGGCGGTCTTCCTCGCCATCGGCCACACGCCGAACACTGACTACCTGGAGGGGACCGGGATCGAGATGGACGAGGCCGGCTACATCCGGACCGAGGGCGGCCACGGTGCCGGCCAGACGAAGACCGACGTCGCGGGCGTCTTCGGCGCAGGCGACGTCGTAGACTACCACTACCAGCAGGCCGTGACGGCCGGCGGGATGGGCTCGAAAGCCGCGCTCGACGCCGACGACTACCTCGAGGACCTGGCCGAGGCGGGCGCCGAGAGCGCCGACGCGACGGCCGCCGAAACGGACGACTGACTCGCAGATTACGCTCCCTGACTCGGTCGAGTGTAGTAATGACCAGGACCCACAGAGGCTTTAGGGAGGGATACCGAAGGTCGTGTATGGCATCCGACACGGTAACGGTGACGCTTTCGGCAGGTGGCGACTCGGACGAACTCGAGGTACCGACAGCGCTGATCGACATGCTGGGGGAGGGTGGGGACTCGACGCCCCAGGTCGTGGGCGACATCGCGATGCTGGGCCTGGCCCAGCAGGCCCACGGCGTCGTTCACCACGGTCACGGCGACGCGAGTCCGGAACTCGAGGAAGCCGAAGCGAAGACGATGGACCTGTTCGAGGACCGCTTCGGCCAGAGCTACGCCGAAGTCACGGGCCACAGTCACTGATTCTCGGCCCCGCGGCGGCCGGCGCTGGTAGGACGCGTCGGGCAGCGCAGTCACTGGGCTCCGGGCTCCCGTCAGGGGACCTCGTACCGGAGCACGACGCCGTCGTCCAGTCGCTCGACCGACTGAAGCGAGAGCGCCGGAAAGTCGTCGAGAAACCCCTCGCCGTCGGCCAGCGTCGGCGCCTCCCGGCCGCCGATCACGATAGAGCCGACGTAGACGGACAGTTCGTCGACCAGTCCCGACTCGAACAGCGAGAAGATGAGCGTGCCGCCGCCCTCGACGAGCAACTGTTCGATGCCGTGGTCTTCGAGTCGCTCGAACGCGCTCCGGAGGTCGACGCGGTCATCGCCGGCCGTGATGACCGTCGCACCTGTCTCTTCCATCTGGGTTACGAAGCCGGCCGGCGCCGCTTCACTGACGAGCAGGTAGGTCTCGGCCCGGTCGTCGAGGATCCGGGCGTTCGACGGCGTCCGGATCTGCGAGTCGGCGACGACGCGAGCGGGGTTGGCGGGCTCCCCCCGTTCCTGCCGGGCTTCGCGACGGTCCGGGTCGTCGACGGTCAGTGACGGGTCGTCCGCGACGACGGTGCCGACGCCGACCATGACGGCGTCGCTTTCGGCCCGTAACTGGTCGACGCGGTCGAAGTCGTCGTCCCCGCTGATGGCTATCTGGTCGCGTTCGCGGTTCGAGAGCTTCCCGTCCACGCTCGTCGCGGCGTTGACGACGACTCGCATGGAAAGCTGTAGCACCGGCCCGGTCAAAACCCCTTTCGGTCAGTGAAACTCGACCCTTGGGTTCATTTGACTGCCGATCGACCGTCACACGAGTGGTCTCCGTGCAAGCTATTCACACAGACGGGCTGACGAAGTACTACGGGGAGACGCGAGGTATCGAAGACCTCGACCTTGCGGTCGAATCGGGGGAAATATTCGGCTTTCTCGGACCGAACGGCGCAGGAAAGACGACGACCATCCGGACGTTGCTGGGCTTCATGGAACCGACGGCGGGCGCTGCGACCGTCCTCGGCAAGGACGTGACCGACGAGTCAGAACTACTCACCGCCAAGCGTGACATGGGCTTTCTCCCGGGAGACCCGGCCTTCGACGACGGCGTCACAGGCCAGCGCTACCTCGACCTCCACGCCTCGCTGAAGGGCGACGAACGGCGCGAGGAACTGCTCGAAATCTTCGACCCGCCGCTCGACCGGAAAATCGGCGAGTACTCCCGGGGAAACCGCCAGATGCTCGGCCTCGTACAGGCCTTCATGCACGACCCCGAACTCGTCGTCATGGACGAACCGACGTCGGGACTGGATCCGCTGAAACAGGAGCAGTTCAACGACTTCGTCGACGCCGAAACCGAACGCGGGACGACCGTCTTCTTCTCCTCGCACGTCCTCAGCGAGGTCCGGAAGGTCTGCGACCGGGTGGGGATCATCCGGGACGGACACCTCGTCGAGGTAGCCGAGGTCGGTGACCTGCTCGACCGGAGCGGCCGACTGGTCACGGTGACGCTCGACTCCGCTCCAGGGCCCAACGCCTTCGACCTCCACGGGGTCCACGACAGGGTCGTCGACGGCTCTCGCGTCCGGTTCACGTACACCGGGAGCTACGACGCTTTCGTCGACGCACTCGACCGGCACTCCATCGTCGACCTCGAAATCCAGGAGGCGCCTCTCGAGGAAATTTTCATGCGGTTCTACGACGACGGACGGACGACCGATGATTCGGCCAGGCAGACACACTCGACGGCCGACGAGCGGGGAGGGAGCGACGATGTTTGAGATCACGCGGTACGACCTCGAACGCCGGGTCACCGGCACGGCCGTCCTCTCTGGACTGCTCGCCGTCCTCGCGCTCTTTACCGTCGCGTTCTACCCGTCCGTGGAGGCCTCGGCCGGCGAACTCGAAGCCTACATCGAAAACCTTCCGCCCGCCTTCCGGACGATGTTCGGCGTCGAGTCGTTCGCGACCGTCGAGGGCTTCGTCGCGACCGAGTTCTACCAGTTCGGCTGGGTAATCCTGCTCGGCATGTACTTCGCGTACCGGGCCGGCGGTCTCGTGGCTGGCGAGGTCGAGGACGGTCGCATCGACATGCTACTCTCCTTGCCTATCACGCGACGCCGTGTCGTCCTCGAACGGTACGTTGCCCTGGTCCCGACGATGGTCGTCGTCAACGTCGTCGCGTTCCTGGTGGTCCTCGCCGGGGTGACAGCTATCGGCGAGTCGGTCGCCTTTCGGGACTTCGTCGCCGTTCACGCCCTATCCATACCGTATTTCCTGGCGTGTGCCGGTATCGGCCTGGTCCTCTCGGTCCTGACCTTCGACGAAGACAGGGCAAAGCGCGGGTCGCTGGGTCTCGTCTTCGGCCTCTTCCTCGTCGACTCCCTCTCGGCGACCACCGACTACGACTGGATCGGGGCCGTGAGCCCGACGCGCTTCTACGATCCGACAGAAATCCTCGTCATGAACGACTACTGTCCCGTCGGGGCTACGGCCCTCCTCGTCGGCGCGGCGGCCGTCGTCTTCCTGGCGGTCGAACTGTTCCGCCGCTCGGACATCGAGTGAGTCGACGGGACCCGACAAGTAAGTCGATGGGACCCGTCGTTTCAATCCGTACTTCCCTCTCGCTGGCGTTTCCGTGGATGCTGGACGAATCGACGGGCGTTGATCCGCTTCTTGTCGCCGGCCGCCGTCTCGACCAACAGTTCCGGACCCTTGTGACGCATCATTACCACGTCGAGGACGGCGTCGAAGTTCCAGCCCTGGATACGGGCCATTCCAGCCTCGTCGATCTCGACGAACGTCCGTGGCGTCCGCTGTGACCCCATCGACCACTCCCGGTCGCCCATCTCGATCGTCTCGGTGTCGCTTTGCCCCCATCTGAAGACACACCGGTACTGCTGTCGGGGGCCGTCGCCACGTTCGTGGTCGACCCTGGTCGTCGTCTCGAAGTCGAAACCACAGTGGTCGGCCCACTTCCGGAAGTGGTCGTGGTCGAACCGCTTGTTACCGGCCCCGTCCCGGGTCTCGCGAGTCCAGATTATGTGCGTCTTCGACGGCTTCCCACGGAACGCTACCACAGGTGATACTCACTACGTACCCGATCGGTTTAATTCATTTCCCGCTACTTGCGGGTGATCCGGGCGGAAATTACCTCGTCTGGCCGGTCCGAAATATCGATCGGTTCTAGCTTGTGATACTCGTAGATGGGCGATGGCGGGCCGACTGGCGAGACGAGGACAGGGGGCTACGCTTTTTGTACCGGCGGGGCCAAGCCGCACGTGATGACTCTCGACGACCATGCCGAGGAACTCGCCTCCGACCTCGGCGTCGACAAAGCGGAGGTCAAAGCGGACCTGGAGAACCTCGTCTCCTACAGCGTGCCGATGGACGAGGCAAAGCAGAGCCTTCGTCGGAAGTACGGTGACGGAACTGGCGGCGACGACGGACCAACGACCAAAGACGTGGCCGACGTGACCACCGGCGACAGCAACGTTTCTGTCACCGCCGTCGTCCTCACCGTCGGGAAGCGGTCGATCCGCTACCAGGGCGAGGACCACGTCATCTTCGAGGGCGAACTCGCCGACGAGACGGGCAAGATATCCTACACGGCCTGGGAGGACTTCGGCCTCTCGGCCGGCCAGACAGTTCGCATCGGCAACGCCGGCGTCCGGGAGTGGGAAGAACGGCCGGAACTGAACCTCGGGGAGCGCACGACCGTCGAGCTTTCCGACGACGCCCTCGACGTCCCCTACGAGGTAGGCGGAGACGCCGACCTCGCGGTCCTCGAACCGGGTGATCGGGGGATCAACGTCGAAGTGTACGCCGAGGAAGTCGAGACGAAGGTGATCGACGGCCGAGACGGCGAGACCGAAATTCTCAGCGGCGTATTCGCCGACGAAAGCGCCCGCCTCCCGTTCACCGACTGGGACCCCCACGACGCCATCCACGAGGGAGCCTCTCTCCGAATCGAGAACGCGTTCGTCAGGGAGTTCCGGGGCGTTCCGTCGGTCAACGTCTCCGAATTCTCGACCGTCGCACCACTCGATCGCGAGATCGAACCGGGCGACGCCGCCCAGCGGCTGTCCGTCCGCGAGGCCGTCGAGACGGGCGGCC
This sequence comes from uncultured Halobacteriales archaeon, assembly GCA_964523745.1. GTDB lineage: Archaea > Halobacteriota > Halobacteria > Halobacteriales > Haloarculaceae > CAZGAX01. The sequence goes on from CAZGAX010000136.1 coordinate 6,840, forward strand.
TGTTCGACGTCGAACTCGTCGGCAACGTCATCTCGATCCGCGACGGCTCGGGCCTCATCGAGCGCTGCCCGGAGTGCGGTCGCATCGTCCAGAACGGGCAGTGCCGGAGCCACGGCACCGTCGAGGGCGAAGACGACCTCCGGACCAAGGCCATTCTCGACGACGGCACCGGGACAGTGACCGTCATCCTCGGCGCCGACCTGACCGCCGAGATCTACGGCGGCGACGTCGAGGACGCGAAGGACCACGCCCGCGACGAGATGGACAAGGAAGTCGTCGCAGACGACATCCGCGAGAAGCTCGTCGGCCTCGAATACCGGGCGCGAGGCTCGCTCAGCGTCGACGACTTCGGCGCGAACCTCGAAGCCGACACGTTCGAGCCGAGCGACGACGACCCCGCCGACCGCGCCGATGCACTCCTGGCGGAGGTGGGAGAATGAGCACGAACGAGTCCGACGACGGGGGCGGCGCCGGCCGCCGCGAAGTCGCCTACCGTTTGTTCGCCGCCGAGTTCGACGACGCAGACTTGTCGTACTCCGAGAGCGACGAGGAGCGGGCGCCGAACTACGTCGTCACGCCGACCGGTGCTCGGGTCAATCGCCTGTTCGTCGTCGGCGTCCTCACCGAGGTCGAGAGCGTCAGCGAGGACGTCGTCAGGGCCAGAGTGGTCGACCCGACCGGCGCGTTCGTCCTCTACGCCGGCCAGTACCAGCCCGACGAGCAGGCGTTCCTGGAACGTGCCGACCCGCCGACGTTCGTCGCCGTGACGGGGAAGGCCCGGACCTTCCAGCCGGACGACTCCGACCAGGTGTTCACCTCGGTCCGACCGGAGAGCATCAGCGAAGTCGACGTTGAGACGCGCGACCGGTGGACGGTCCAGGCAGCCGAGCAGACTATCGACCGCGTCGAGTCGATGGCGACCGCCCTGGCGCTGGGATTGACCGGCCAGTCGCTCCGCGAGGCGCTGGTCGAACGTGGCGTCGAAGCCGGGATTGCCGAGGGTATCGACCTGGCCATCGACCACTACGGCACGACGCCGACCTACCTCGCAGAAGTCAGGGAGATGGCCGTCGACGCGGCCAGACTCGTCGCCGACGAGGTGGACGAGGTGTCGGCCGTCTCGGTGCCACCGAACGCGTCCGGCGACGTGACGGCAGCGGACCTGCTCGACGGGGCCGTCGAACCGCCGGAACAGACGGCGGAAGCGACGCCCGAAGAGGAACCGGCAACCCAGGAGGAACCACCCTCCGTGGAAGAGCCGACGCCGTCCGCGGAGGCCGACGAGACGACTCCGACGGCGGACAGTGAGCCAGCCGGGACGGAGGCCGCCGAACCAGGAGAAACTACTTCCGAAACCGAGTCCGAGACTGTCGAGTCACCACCGTCCTCGACCGACCAGTCGGCGGCCGCCGAGTCGCCGGCGGGCGAGGAAGTCACCAGCGACGAACCCTCGGCCGACGAGGGGCCCGGCGACTTCGAACCCGGCGAGTACGACCTCGACGACGAGGAGCGCGAGGAAATCGAGGAAGAGTACGGCACCGAGTTCCAGAGCGGGACCGAAGTTCAAGAGCCAGGTGAGGCCGACATGGAGACGCCCGACGCCGAGGCAGTCACGGGTACCGAGGCGGGCGAGGAGGAACCGACCGAACCCGAACCAACGGTCGACGGTGAACCGTCGGCGGCCGAACCGGAATCGGTGGAAGCCGAAGCGGAGCCAGCGGACGTTGAGACGGAACCGGAGCCCGTGGAGTCGGACGCTTCCGGGGAGGAGACGACCGATGCACCCGTAGATGCGGACGTGGATCTGGAGGACGCTGCGGTCGAGACGATGGCCGAACTCGATGACGGCGACGGCGCAGACCGCGACGCGGTCGTCGACGCCGTCGTGGACCGGACCGGGGCCGATCCGGCGGACGCCGACGACGCCATCCAGGACGCGCTGATGGACGGCCGGTGTTACGAACCGGACGAGGGCACGCTGAAGCCGATCTGATGGCGGTCGAACCGGTCCCGAACCGTCCGGCTGCGGTCGTCGACTGTGACGGCGACCGGGCGCTCGTCCTGGCCGACGTCCACGCCGGACTCGAAGTCGGCCTGCGGCGTGAGGGCGTCGAACTCGCCAGCCAGGCAGACGAGCGTCTGGCACTCCTCCGGGACCTTCTGGACGAAACCAAGCCCGACCGCACTATCATTCTGGGAGACCTGGGCCACGCCATCGGCGACCCCTGGCACCAGGAGCGCGACGAACTCAAACGGTTCCTGGCCACTGCCCGGGAGTACGGACCGATAACGCTGGTGAAGGGGAACCACGACGGCGACGTCGAGGCGGTGATTCGGGACGTCGACGTGGCGGTCACGGTCACCGACACCACGGGTGTCCGAATTGGCGACGCTGGCTTCGTCCACGGTCACACCTGGCCGGCGCCCGAAGTCCTAGCGGCTGACGTGGTTTGCGTCGGTCACGAACACCCTGTCGTCCGGCTGGAAGACGAGGTCGGCGGCTACCGCATCGAACGGGTCTGGCTCCGAGGCAATCTCGATCCTGACCCATTCCGGGACGCGCTCGACGATCCGGACCTGACCGTGGACGGGGAGCTAGTCGTCTTCCCAGCGTTCAACGACCTCTCCGGTGGCACGTGGGTCAACGTCGAGGGCCAGGAGTTTCTGGCGCCGTTTCTTCCCGAGGGTCTCGCAAATGGCGAAGCCTACTTACTCGACGGAACGCGGCTCGGTCCGTACCACCGCGTCTGACGTGCCGTGTCACCCGTCAGTTTATATCCGAAGCCGGGACCAGACGCCCCGTGCGCTGACCATCGCCACGGGGCGTATCGCGGTAGTGTGAGACGCCGCCCCGTGAGACCGCGTTCCGAGCCCACCGTCTCACCTGTTCGCACACCACACGCCACGGCGACGGGCTTAATCGGTTGAACTCCCAAGCCAGGGGCGATGAGCGACGCGGCGACGGACGCCGCGGCCTTCGCCACGCTCGGCGAGGACGTCCGCGACGCACTGTCCGACCGAGGCTTCGAAACCCCGACGGAGCCACAGCGCCGCGCTATTCCGCCGCTGGTCGACGGCAGGGACACCCTCGTCGTCGCGCCGACCGGCACCGGCAAAACCGAGAC
>CAZGAX010000137.1:0-9626 GCA_964523745.1 uncultured Halobacteriales archaeon
GCTCGTGGTAACACTCCAGCGGCGTGCCGACCTGCTGGAGTTCGCCGTCGTTGAGCACGGCGATCTTGTCGCCCATCGTCATCGCCTCGGTCTGGTCGTGGGTGACGTATACGGTCGTGACGCCCAGGTCCTCCTGGAGGCGCTGGAGTTCCGTCCGCATCGTCGCCCGGAGCTTGGCGTCCAGGTTCGACAGCGGTTCGTCCATGAGGAACACCTCGGGGTCGCGGACGATGACCCGGCCGAGGGCGACGCGCTGTTGCTGCCCGCCCGAGAGGTCGTCGGGCTTGCGGTCGAGCAGGTCCTCGATGCCCATCATCGAGGCGGATTCCTCGACGGTCTCGGCTATCTCGTCGTCGCCGAGGGCCGTCGACTCCTCCAGCCCGAAGCTCATGTTCTGCCGGACGGTCATGTGGGGATACAGGGCGTAGGACTGGAACACCATCGCGATGTCCCGGTCGGCCGGCGGAAGCTGGTTGATCCGGTCGCCGCCGAGGGAGATGGTGCCCTCCGAGACGGTCTCGAGACCGGCGATCATCCGGAGCGTGGTGGACTTCCCGCAGCCCGAAGGCCCCACGAGGACGAGAAACTCCCCGTCCTCGATCTCCAGGGACACGCCGTCAACCGCGACGACGCGGCCGTCGCTGTCCTCGAAGTACTTCGATACGCCGTCGAGTGTGAGATTACCCATTGTAGTCACCTTTGTTTGTCACGTAGTTACACCCTTCGCGAACTTGTCACCGAAGACGACGTAGACCAGTAGCGTCGGCAGCGCCGCGACGAAGGCTGCCGCCATCCGTAACGGGAAGTTCGTCCCCGCCTGGCTTACGCCGAGGCCGACCAGTTCCTGGGTCACGACCGAAGCCTCGCCGGTCTGGACGATGATCAGCGCGAACAGCAGGTCGTTCCAGACCTGCGTGAACTGGTAGATGAACACTACCGCGAACATCGGGACCGACAGGGGCAGGATGATCCGCCGGTAGATCCGCCGGACCGGGGCCCCGTCGAGTCGCGCCGCTTCGACCATCTCGCCGGAGAGCTTCTTGTAGTGGGCCCGGAACAGCAACACGCAGATCGGGATGCCGAAGGCCGTGTGCGTGACGATGAGTGCCACGAGTTTCCAGTGGTAGGCGTGGATCAGCGGCAGGCCGGCTGCCACGGGCGCGAAGAACTCCTGAAGCGGGACGATGTTGTACCAGAACTGGGTCAGCGGCACCAGTACGGCCTGGTACGGGATGAAGATACCCGCGATGACCAGCGCGTAGATGCCGACCTGTCCCCGCCAGTCGACGGTGGTCAGCCCGAACGCGGCCATGCTCCCCAGGAAACCCGAGAGCAGCGTCGCCGGGATCGTCAGCAGGAGGCTGTTGACCAGGCCCTGGCCGAGCCCCTGGAAGGCGTCGATCCACGGCTGGACGGTGAACTCGCCGGGCGTCGGCGGCAGGAACGGCGCGTTCCCGGTGTACGTCTCGGGGTTCTTGAACGCCGTCATCAGTCCGGTCTCGATGGGCAGGAGGTAGAACCCGACCATCCCGACGAGCACCGCGTAGAGCGCGATCCGCCAGAGCGAGTGACCGGTCGTCGTCGGCACTGCCGCGCTATCGTCGGTCGCGCCCCCCTCGTCGGTCGCGGGGGCCGTCGACCCGCTCATAGCTGTCCCCTCCGGTACTGTGAGTACATGTACGGTGCCACTATCGCGATCGCCATCAGGAACAGCAGGACGGCGATGGCCGCACCGTATGACCAGTTGCCGTTGCTGTAGGCCTCCCGGACCATCCGGGTCGGCAGGATGTCGGCCGACGGGCCGGGCTGGTAGCCCCCGTACATCGAGTACAGGAAGTCGAACGCCTTCAGCCCGAACACCATCAGGACCACCATCGCGCTAACGGTCGCGGTTCGGAGCTGTGGGATGACGACCCGCCAGTACATCCGGAGCGTGCTGGCGCCGTCGACCCGGGCAGCCTCGAAGTGTTCGTCGGGAATCGCCCGCAGGCCCGCCAGGTAGACGACCATCGCGTAGCCGCTGAATTGCCAGATGAGCGCGAAGACGACCGCCGCGAGTTTCAGCTCCGGGTTCTGGACGATTCCCACCGAGTCGAACCCGAGCGAGGTGATGACGAGGTTTACCACCCCCGACTCCTGGTTGTACATGTACAGCCAGAACTTCGCCGTCACGACGAACGAGAGACTCATCGGCAGCAGGTAGATGGTCCGGAAGGTGTTCTCGAACCGGATCTTGCGGTCGACCAGGATGGCGAGCACCAGCCCGAGCAGCAGGCAGAGCACGACGAACGCCAGCAACAGGACGACGGTGTTCTTGGCCGAGTTCCAGATGGGGTCGACCGTCAGCGTCGACCACTCGGGCGTGCCGCCGGTGAGCGCCACGACGTAGTTCTCGAAGTCGAGGTCGCCGTACGTGGGGTTCCCGTAGCCCTGGTAGTTCGTCAGCGAGATAACGACGTTCCAGATGATCGCACCGTAGACGAACAGTCCCATGAGCAGGACCGGCGGCACCCAGAACGGCGCCGACCGGATCGAGTCCCGCCGCCAGAACGGGCGCCCCTCCGCCGGGGCCTCGTCGTCCGTTCGGGTGGCGTCCCGCCATGGAAGCCTCCGTGTAACGGCCGTGACTATCGAATCCATGAAGACGTAATGTGACTCTGACTACTGGAAAGCTTCCATCAGTTTGTCGGCGGTCGACTGGACGTCGTAGCTCTCGATGAAGCCGCTGAAGGCCGCCGTGACGTTCGTCCGGATGGCCGGCCGGACCGCAAGTCCGTGCTGGACCGACGGCGGCTGTGCCTCCGAACTGTTGAAGTCGTCGAACTGGTCCTGCTGGAATTTGTTGAGCTTCGAAACGTCGGCGTCCTTGCGCGGCGGGATCGACCCCTTCTTCTGGTTGAACTTGATCTGTCCTTCGGTCGAGCCACAGTAGCTGAGAAACAGCTTCGTCGACTCGGGCGACGGGTTGTTTTTCGGGAAGGGGAACGAGTCCATGTTGAGCTGGTAGTAGTCCGAACTCCCCGGGAAGGCGACCTGGCTCCAGTCCTCGCCGTAGTTGAAGTCGTCGTTGCCGGTGTACGCGCCGGCGGCCCAGTCGCCCTGGTGGATGAAGGCTGCAGAGCCGTTCATGACGCGCTTGTTGGCCTCCGTGAAGCTGATCGACGAGGCGTCGTCCGGGTAGTAGTCCGTGTAGGACTTGACCGTCTCCAGGGCCGAGACGACCTGGTCGCGGTTCCCGCTGCCCTTGATGAAGGCGTCGTAGCCGCTCTGTCCCGCTTCACCCAGGAGCACCGTCTCCCAGAGCTGGACCGTCGACCAGCCGGAACTCGTCTGCTGGGCGAACGGCGTCGCGTCGGTCTCGGTCGCCACGGCGTCGAAGGCGTCGACGAGCCCGCTCGGGCTGCTGATCGACGTGGGGTCGACGCCGGCCTGTTCGACGACCTGCTTGTTGTAAAACAGGTTGTTGATCCGGTGGATGTTGATCGGGACGGCGACGTACTTGTCCCCGACCTGGGCCTGCTTCTGTGGCCCCTCGATGTAGTTGCTCTTCAGGTCGTCCGTCCAGACGTCGCCCTCGATGTCGGCGAAGGCACCCTCGAAGCGCAGCAGGTTCTTGCCCGGCCACGCCTGCCAGGTGCTCGGCGGGTCGTTGGCGCTCATCCGATTCTGGATGACCGTGTCCAGGTTCCCCCGGGCCGCCCCTTCGACGGGCTCCTGTGCGAACTTGACGTCGGGGTGGGCTTCCTGGAACCCCTCGATCAGCGCCCGGATTGCGTCTTTGCCGTCGCCGCTACTCCAGGCGTGAAGCAGTTCGACGGGCTTCATGCTCCCGCCGTTCCCGGTTCCGTCCCCGTCGCCGGTTCCGTCCCCGTCGCTGCCGTTCCCGTCGCCGTCACCGCCGCTACAGCCCGCAAGTCCGGCCAGGACGGCTACGCCGCTCCCTCGAATCACGGTACGTCGTGAGATGTCGTTGGTGTTCTCCGTCATTGTGTTCTCACCCGTTTGCAGTGCGAATTCGCCTGCCGACCGCCTCGCACTGTCACTGCTGATGCCAATGTGATGCAGTCACATGTGGCCCTGCCCACAATGGATACTCGGACATGAATAAATATTTCGGTCTACTGAGAAACGCGGGGTACACCTGCTCGATCGTGGCCGAGCGGGAGAAAACCGGAGTGCCGGGAGACTGGATGGGGGAGAGGGTGCCGGCGGTTACGCGCCGGGCGGGGCCTCGCGGCCGATCTCGATCTCCTGGGCCTCGACGTCCTCGAGGGCTGCGACCTGCCCGCCGACGTCGACGCGCTCGCCGTCGACTTCCACGGTCATCGCGGCGATGACGCGGTTCGTTCCGACGGAGACTTCGACGACTTTGCCGTGGACCGTCCGACGTTCGCCCGTTTCGACGTCCCGGCCACGGATCGAGGCGTAGAAGGGCCCATCCTCCCCGTCGAGGTCGCTGACGCACCGTCGGATGGTGCCGTAGCGGCGGGGCCAGGGGCGGTCGTCGTCGGCTTCGGACAGCGTGACTGCGGAGGTCCAGACGACGGTGTTGAGAAAGCCCGAGACGAGAAAGCCGAGCTCCGAGCGGTTGAAGATGACGCCGTACCGTTCCCGGTCGTTCCGGAGTGCCTCCTGGGTGGCGTACACCGAGAAGTAGCCGTCAGCGACGGCGACAATCGGCGTCGTCATCCCCCGTCGGGCACGCGAGACGGTGGCGATGGCGTCGTAGTCGTACTCGTCGGGGTCGGGCGCGTCGGCAGCCGGCGACACCAGGAGTTCGACGTTGACGCCCTCAGTCCGGCAGGCGCGGAGCTCGTCCTCGAAGCGGGCCACGAGGTCGGGCGTCAACGACAGCAGGAGTTCGTACTCGGCGGACTCGATGACCTCTCCCAGGTACCGGAGGATGGTCGACCGGGACTTGACGAGCGAGACGGCCTCTGCGTCCCGCTTTGGCATCGTGTACTGTGCCTGGAGGTCGTCGACGAGGTCGGAAAGCGACGTCTGTACCTCGCCGAAGGCCTCCTCGGGGGCGACGGCCAGTACCTTCATCGGCCGGGATTCGTGAATCTCGACGAGGCCGACGTCTTCCAGGTCCCGGACCGTGTCGTACACCCGGGGCTGGGGGATGGACGTCTCCTCGGCTATCTCCGGGGCGGTGAGTTCGCCGTGTTCGAGCACGGCGAGGTACGCGTCGGCCTCGTACTCGCCGAAGTCGAACACCTCCCCGACCCGCTCCAGCGCAGCGCGGAGGTCGTCAACCATGGGCTCCCTTCCCCGCCCCTGCACAAAAGCGTCCCGCGTCGCGAGCCGGGTCAGGCGCCGTCACCGACGCGCAGCACCTGTAACAGCGAGTAGACGGGGACGCCGGCGATGTCGTCGACGCCCTGTTTGTCGACGAGGACGACGCAGGCGACCGGCGTGCCCCCCTGTTCGCGGATCGCTTCGACCGCCTCGGTCATGGTCGTGCCCGAGGTGATGGTGTCGTCGACCACGTAACACTCCCGCTGGCGGATGTCCGCGAAGTTCCGCGAGAACAGCCCGCCCAGGTCCTCGATGTCGCCCTCGTTCCACTGGTGTTTTCGCGGCGTGTACGTCGAGAGGTCGGTGTCGAGTTCCCGGGCGACCGACGTCGCGAGCGGGGCCCCGGCCTTCTCGATTCCAACAGTCAGGTCGACCTCCTCGCCCTGCTTGGACAGCAGGTCTGCCATCGCCGCCCCGGCGTGGGAGAGGCGGGTGCTGTCCCGGCCGAGCGCCGACCAGTCGACGTGGACGTCGTGGGGTTTCGCGGCGTCGCCGTCGGCCCCGGTCGACCCCGGGGCGACGCCCGACCGCTCGACCAGCCAGGCCGCCGTCTCCCGCGAGACGTTTAGTTCGTCGGCTATTTCGCCCCGCGAGAGGCCGTTCGTCGCCAGTTCCGCTGCGCTTTCGATGAGGTCGTCGACGTTTTTCATGGCGTGGTGAATTCGACCGCAGTTTTGATCGTCGCCTCGTCCGTCGCGAAGGCCCGTTCGTACTCGTCCAGGGGGTAGACGCCCGTGACGAACGCGTCGACGAACGTCTCGGAGAGGTTCGCCAGCGTGTCGATGGCGGCCCGATAGTGGTCCTGTCCGGAGTTGACGCTCCCGACGACCCCCTTGTTCTCGAGGACGAGTTCCCGGTGGAGCCGGCCGCCGTCGACTTCGAAGGACCAGGGTTCGGGCACCCCGAGCAGTGCGAGGACGCCGTTGGGCGCCACCGCTTCGATGCCGTCGAAGGCGTGGCGAGCGTACCCCGTCGCCTCGTAGACCAGGTCCATCGGTTCGTGGACGTCGGCCAGGTCCGCGACCGGCGTCTCCCGGGAGTCGACGTAGGTCGCGCCCGTGTCCTCGATGAGGTCGATCGTCGGGTCCGGCCGGTCCCGTCGGCCCAGACAGTAGGTTCGCTCGAACCCGTCGAGCATCGCCAGGGTCACCAGGCCGAGCGGGCCGTTGCCCAGTACCGCCGCCGTCTCGGGCTCCCAGGTGAACGCCGACCGGGAGGCCCGGGCGTGGTCGAGTGCCTTCTCGGAGACGCTGATCGGCTCGACGAGAAAGCCCAGCGGCGCCAGCTCCTCGGGGAGCGACACCAGGAACTCCTCGGGACTGGTGAAGTACTCCGCCATGAAGCCGTGGGCCCCGGAGATGCCGCGCTCCGTGGTCCCGTCCATCGGCGCCATGTCCGCCTCGCCGCGCCGGTAGTACGCCTCACCGCCGGCCATCGGTTGCTGGCGGATGGTCGGAACGACGACCTCGCCCTCCTCCAGGGCCGTGTCGTTGGAGTCCTCGACGACGCCGACGGCCTCGTGGCCCAGTACCATGTGGTCTGCACCCTCGGGAAACGTGCCGTGGCTCCCCTCCAGGACCTCGTGGTCGGTGCCGTCGACGCCGACCCGTAGGGTCCGGACCAGCGCCTCGCCGGGGCCGGGGTCCGGTCTCGGTCTGTCGACGACGACGGGATCGGTCTCCCCGCGACGCATCGCGACTGCCTTCATGGCTGCCCCTTTGGACTCCACGGCAAAATATTTATCCTAATCCGAGTCAACAATTCATCCACGCGCCGGCGGCGGCGACGACCCGCCCGCCGGTTCCACAGATGGAACGATACGACCAGCTCTACCACCTCTACGAGGGGTTCGACACCGAGACGCTGCGGGCCCACCAGGACGTCGTGGACCTGTTCCCGCCGGTCGACGCCCGGCCGGCGCTTTCCTTCTGGCAGCGCGCCAGGGAGGAACTCGACGCCCGGCGCGAGGCCATCGCCGAAAGCTTTCCCGGCGACGGGGAAACGCTCGCCGACGTCGCGAGCTACGCCACCAGGGAACAGGCGTTCACCGCGCTCGACCTCCGCAGCAAGTACGAACGCGGCGTGAACGTGCTCGTCCTGGACGTCGACGAGACGCTCCGGTCGGCCGGCGGGACCGACAACGAGATTCCCCGCGAGACGTTACACCTACTGACGAAGTTCCACGAGGCCGGGATCCCCATCGTCGTCTGTACGGGCCAGACGCTGGAGAACGTGAAGGGGTTCATGGTCCAGGGGCTGGGCAACGAGCTCGTCCACTCCGGGAATTTGAGCATCGTCTACGAGGCCGGCACCGGCGTCTTTACCCCGGGCCACGGCCGGAAGACGAAGACGCTGCTGTACGAGGACCTGGACGCCGACGTCCGGGCGGTCTTCGACCGGCTCCGGTCGCGGGTCCTGCCCGACGCCCCGGACGCCGTCCGGCAGGGCTGTCACCTCCAGGGCAACGAGTTCAACGTCACGCTGAAACCCAACTTCGAGACGGGCAGCGAGCGCGCCCGGTCGGTGATCGACCGGGCGCTGGTCCACCAGCTCGACCTGCTGGAAGCGGCCGTCTGCGAGGAGGTCGAACTCGAAGACGGTTCGGCCGACGGCGCCGGCGACGCCGGGGCCGACGGCGACTGGGCACGGGCCTACTACGCCGCCCAGGACCCCGAAATCGACGCCGTCCTCCGGGACGTCGACGCTCGACCGACGGTCGCGAGCGACGACGTACCAGGAGCCGTCCGAGCGATATTCGAGCGGATCGACGTCGCCTACTACGAGGCCGATGCCGCCGAGATCGGCAGCCTCGAACTGAACAAGGTCGTCGGCGTCGAGGCGGCCTTCGACGCCCTGGGGATCGACGACCCCTTCGCGCTGGTGATGGGCGACTCGAAGAGCGACCTCCGGGTGATGCGGTGGGTCGCAGACCGGGACGCCGGCATCGCCGCCGCCCCCGGACACGCCTCAGCCGACGTGCTCGACCACGTCACCGCGACCGACGACCTCGTCTTCGAACAGGGTGACGCCGGGGCTCCCCTTCGGGTGGCGTACGCCATGGACCGACTGTCGACGCTCGAGTGACTGTCGCCCGGCGATTGTATATTTACTCGATTTCGAATACACTTCCACAATCCTTATGCTCGGCCCCCGCCAACCTCTCGGTAATGTCTGACACGCCACGGCCCGGGTCGGCCGACCCGCTGGCGCTGCGGGGCGTCGTCCCGCCGACGGTGACGGCCTACGACGCGGACGGCAACGTGGACGAGGCGGCGACGGCGGCCCACGCCGAGTTCGTCGTCGAGCGGGGTGCCAGCGCGGTGTTTCCGCTGGGAACGAACGGCGAATTTCCGCTCCTGGACGCCGAGGAACGCCAGCACGTCGTCGGTGCCGTCGCCGACGCCGTCGACGTGCCCGTCATCGCCGGCGTCGGCGCGCCGGGGACGCGTCGGACCGTCGACAACGCCCGGCGGGCCGCCGAGGCCGGTGCGGACGGCATCGTCGTCGTCACGCCGTTCTACTATCCGATCGACGACGAGGCGGCGGTCACCCACTACCGTCACGTCGTCGAGGCGGTCGACCTGCCGGTCTACGTTTACCACATCCCCGGCCGGACCGGCAACGAACTGTCGCTGGAAGCCCTCTCGGAGATCGCTGCCCTCGAAGGCATCGCCGGCCTCAAGGACTCCTCGAAGGACGTCCCGTGGCTGGGCCAGGCGGTCGACGCCCACCCCGAGCTGACCTTCCTCGTCGGGTCTGACTCGTTGCTCGTGCCCGGACTCGACCTGGGCTGTGCGGGCCTCGTCTCCGCCGTCGCCAACGTCTTCCCCGAACTCGTCGTCGACCTGTTCGACGCCTACGCCGACGGCGACGAGGACCGGGCCCGGGAGATACAGAGCCAGGTCTACGACGTCCGGTCGGCGCTCAAGACCGGCCCCTACCTCGCCGGGGTCAAGGCCGGTCTCGCGGTCCGCGAGGACGCCCCCGACGCCGGGCCGCTCCGTTCCCCCCTCAGAGAACTGACTCCCACCGAGCGGACCGAACTGGTCTCGGAGCTCCGACGAGTTGACGTCCTCTGAACGCCGGCGCCTGTCCCCTCGCCGCGACGATGCGCGACGGTCAAAAGTTTTACTACGACCTGAGTTAAGTAACTACCATGGGCAGGAACTACGCCGACCTCCACGACCCCAACGCGAAGTACACGATGCGGGAACTCTCGGCGGAGACGATGGGTGTGACCGCCAGGCGGGGCGGTGGCCGCGACGTGACCATCACCGACGTCCAGACGACGATGGTCGACGGCAACTTCCCGTGGACGCTGGTCC
>CAZGAX010000138.1:0-9617 GCA_964523745.1 uncultured Halobacteriales archaeon
GTCTAAGTGGCCGGCCCCAAAGTTTTCACTAGATGATACCCAGCCGAGGGCGTCTCGGACCGACCCCGTTGCTGACCGCCACCGCGCTCGGCGTCTACCTGCTCGTCATCGCCGGCGCGACGGCGGACCTGGCAAACGTGGTCCAGACCTGCTCGAGCTGGCCGGCCTGCCACGGTTCGCTCGCCGAGCCGCCCGTCCTCGTCGCGCTGGGTCACCGCATACTCGCCGCAGTCGTCGGCGCTCTCGTCCTCGCTACCGGCGTCGTCGTGTTCCGCTCCGACGCCCAGCTGCGGACCAGGCTCGCTACCCTCTTCGCGCTGATTCTCTATCCCATCCAGATCGCCGTCGGCGCCGTCGTCGCAACGGCCGGCGGCTTCTCGATGATTCCAGGTCTGCACCTCCTGGTTGGCGTGAGCATCTTCGGCGCCGTCGTCCTCGCACTGGCCTGGCACCTCGAAGCCGAGACCGGCGGTGCGGACGACCCGATCCCCCGAAGTGACCCGGCTACCTTCGCCGACGAGGAATTCGAGCCGGCCCCGCCACCCCCCTCGCAGACCGCTCGATTCCGGTCAGGCTGAGGGCACGAGCCAACGCGTACTTCCGGCTGATGAAGCCACGCCTGATGTGGCTGCTCTGTCTGGTGGCCGCCGCCGGGATGGCCCTGGCCGCCGGCCCGGACCTCACGGTCAGGACGATCGTACTGACGCTCGGTGGCGGCGTCCTCGCAATCGGCGCCAGCGGCACGTTCAACCACGTCATCGAACGCGACCGGGACAAGCAGATGTCCCGGACGAACGACCGGCCGGTCGTTACGCACGAGGTGCCGGTCCGCAACGCCACGGTGTTCGGCCTCGTGCTCGCCGGGCTGTCGCTCGCAGTTTTCTGGCAGGTCAACGCCCTCGCGGCGGCGCTCGGCCTGTCGGCCATCCTGTTCTACAGCGTGGTCTACACGGTCGTGCTGAAGCCCAACACCGTCCAGAACACCGTCATCGGCGGTGCGGCCGGCGCGCTCCCGGCCGTCATCGGCTCGGCGGCCGTGACGGGAAAGATCGGGATTCCCGGGCTCCTGCTCGCCGGCCTGATCTTCGTCTGGACGCCCTCGCACTTCTACAACCTCGCGCTGGCCTACAAGGAGGACTACGCAGCCGGCGGGTATCCGATGATGCCGGTCGTCCGCGGCGAGACGACGACGCGCAAACACATCCTGGGCTGGCTTGCCGCCACCCTCGCGGCCGCTGCTGCGCTCATCTGGGTGACCCGACTCGGCTGGCTGGCCGCCGCCGCGACGACAGTGCTGGGCGGCCTCTTCCTCTGGGCGGTCGTCCGCCTCCACCGCGAGCAGTCCGAGCGGGCCGCCTTCCGGGCCTTCCACGCCTCGAACGCCTACCTCGGACTGGTCCTGGTGGCAATCGTGGTCGATAGCCTCGCGGTATGACCGACTCGGTCGGACAGCGCCTCCCCACGCCGCTAACGGTCGCCTGGGCCGGCCTGCTCTGTACCACTGAAGCACTGCTGGTGGTCGGCTACCTCCTCGCGGTCGATCCCACCGTGAAACGACCGCTGCTCTACGTCGTCCCGTTCGTCTGGATCAACCTGGCCATCTGGGTGGTCGCCCGGGTCCGTCCGGAACCCGGTCCGGCGCGTGGCCACCGCGTGGCTCTCGCCGTCGCCGTCGGCTACTTCGGCCTGCTGGCGTTCGTCGGCGGCCTGGCCGGATTCGGTGGTGAGGTGGCTACCGGCCTACGGTTCGCAGTGACGAGTCTGCCGCCAGGCTGGGGCCCCGCACTGCTCTACGACGGGAATCTGGTCGACGTGTCGCTGCTTCCCTACAAAGTTGTGGGATACCTGGCGCTGGCCTACCTTGTGTACGTCACCGTCCGGGACGCCGCCGGGGCGCTCGTCGGTAGTTTGGTCGGTCTGTTCTCGTGTGTCTCCTGTACCTTCCCGGTGGTCGCCGGCCTGGTGACCGGGGTTGCCGGGAGCGGGACGGCCGTTGCCGGTGCCGTCTACGGGAACTCCTATCTGCTCTCGACCGCCGCGTTCGGGCTTACTGTGGCGCTGTTGGCCTGGCGACCCGCATTTGGAGATTGGACGCCGGAGTGGTTGTCTGGCTGATTAAATCACCTTCTGCGAGGGGCACATTCGAAAACAGGCAGAAAGCCCCGGCTGTCTCGCCTCCCGGGACTCGCTGCGCGCTTCGTTCGCTTCGCTCACTCCAGTGCTTGCCCCGCGAGAGCTTTCGGCTCTCGCTGGTCCCGACCTCACTTCGTTCGGTCGGACTTCGTCCGGGTTCGGCGAGACAGCCGCCCCTTTCAGTCCCACCCACCTAGCTTGTCTAATCAGCCGACACGGGTGGGACTGAAAGGGGCCGGGCGCGTGACGGCGGAGCCGTCACGTTATAGGAGGTCGGCTCCGCCGACCTCCCGCTCCTGGAGTGAGACGAAGCAAGCGACGCGAGAGCTTCGCTCTCGCTAGTGCCGCAGATTGTGATCTGCGGCCACCGGAGCGAACGAAGTGAGCGAGGATCGCAGCGAGTCGCAAACCAGGAGCGCCCGGGGGCTTTCAACCGGTCTCCCCGTCGGAAAGCCCATCAGCACTCCCTCACAAACCCCGACCATGAGCGAAGTCGAAATCGAGTACTGCGTGCCGTGTGGCTTCAGAGAGCGGGCACTCGACGTCCAGGGGGCGATCCTCACCGCACTCGAGAGCGAACTCGACGCCGTCACCCTCACCATGGGCGACCACGGCGTCTTCACCGTCAGCGTCGACGACGAGACGGTCTACGACAAGGCCGAGGACGAGTTCGACGTCGACCAGGTAGTCAGGGACGTTCGCCAGGAACTCTAACCGAACGGGCTTTCCCGGCGGCCCACCGAGCCCCGACCATGGACGCACTCGTCGCCGAGGACGTCTCCCGCCGCTACGGCGACACCGTGGCGCTCGACGGCGTCTCGCTGCGGGTCGCCGAAGGGGAGATTTTCGCCCTCGTCGGGCCCAACGGCGCCGGGAAGACGACGCTCGTCCGGGCGCTCACCGGGACGACCGACGCCGAAGGCGAGGTGTCGGTGTTCGGAGAATCCCCCGAGGCAGTGTCCCGGGACCGCATCGGCCTCCTTCCCCAGGCGTTTACGCCGCCGGAACGACTCACGCCCCGGGAACTGCTCGACTACTTCGGCGGACTCTACGACGACCGCCGGGCCACGGAGGCAGTGCTGGCTGACGTCGGGCTGGAGGACGCCGCGGACACCCACTACGAGAACCTCTCCGGCGGGCAGCAGCGCCGGACCTGCGTCGGGGCAACCCTCGTCAACGAACCCGACCTGCTCTTTCTCGACGAGCCGACCACCGGCATCGACCCGGCGGGACGGCGGGCGCTCTGGGACCTTCTGGAGGACCTGGCCGCCGAGGGAACGACGATCTTCCTGACGACCCACGACATGGCCGAGGCCGAACGGCTTGCCGACCGGGTGGGCCTGCTCGCTGCCGGCGAACTGGTCGCTCTCGACGAACCGGAGGCCCTCGTCCGGGATTTCGGCGGCGACCAGGTCCTCCAGGTCGAAGGCACCTTCGACGGCGTGCCCGACCTCAACTACTCGGCAGAGCTGTCGGACGGGGTGCTGACGGTCAAGAACGTACCGCCGACGGCCATCGGGGAGGTCGTCGCAGACCTCGAAGCAGCAGGTACGAGCTACGAGTCGCTGACCTGGACCGAACCGGACCTGGAGGACGTCTACCTGGCGCTGGCCGGCGAGGACGTAGCGGAGTACCCGCGGAGTGAGGCGGCCGCCGGCGAGACGCCCGAAGTCGAAGCGGAGGGTCGGTCGTGAGTCACACCGGCCGGCTGTGGGCGAGCACCGTCGCAGCCTGGCGGTCGTTCCTCCGGCGCCGGACGGCCGTCTTCTTCACGTTCGTCTTCCCCGCGCTGATCGTGTTGATCTTCGGGGTCCTCGTCGAAACGGGAGCTGGGGCTGGGACCGGCACCGCTGGCGGTGGAGGAAGCGGAGGTGGCCTCTTCGCGGAGCCACCGGGCTACTACGTCGCGGGCTACCTGGCGACGGTCGTCCTGTTCACGCCGCTGTCGCGGGTGGGCAGCGAGGTGGCGCGCCACCGGGACGGCAACCGGTTCGAGAAGCTGGCGACCACGCCGCTCCACCGCTGGGAGTGGCTACTCGCCCAGACGGTCGTCAACGTCGTCGTCATCGGCCTCGCGGCGCTCGGACTGGTCGCACTGCTCGTCGGCCTCACCGGCGTCGACATCCTGCTCGAACCGGCGACGCTCCTGGTCGTGCCGTTCGTCGCCGTCGGCGTGGCGCTGTTCTGTGGCGTCGGCGCCCTGCTGGGCAGCCTGGCCGACTCACAGGACGGCGTCATCGCGGCGAGCAACACCATCGCGATCCCCCTCCTCTTCCTCTCGGAGACGTTCGTCACGCCCGAGATGCTGCCCGACTGGCTCCCCACCGAACTCTCTCCCCTGACGTACTTCGCCCGTGGCGTCCGGGCCGTGACCTACGCCCCCGAGGGAACGGTCCTGGCCACCTGGAACGGCCCGGACCCGCTGGCCGACCTGGCAATCCTGACCGGACTGGCCGTCGTCACCGTCGCAGTCGGCGCGGCGACGCTGCCGACGACGGACTGACACACAGGGCCGACGGCGACCGTGTCAGTCCTCTTGCTCTGCGTCCGGTGGTGCTTCCCCTGACGCCTCGGCGTCGGCGCTGTCGGTGGATACGTCGGCTTCGACGGGGGAACTCGATTCGGGCGTTTCGCCGGCCGCTTCGAGCTGGGCCTTCGGGTCGAACGTGACGATGCCGGTGCCGGCAGTGTACTCGTAGGCCTGCCACTCGGGGTAGGTCAGGACGCCTGCCATCTTCCGGACCCGGAGCTGCTTGACGAGTGCGTCCTCGACGATGTCCTCGTTGAGGTGCATCTCGACGATGCCGTCTGCCATGTACCCCAGGTCGTGGGGAAATCCCTCGGCGTCGCCGGAGACGGTCGCACTGGCGAACATCGGGACGAACCGCCCCTTGCAGACGTCGGCGCGGACGTCCTTGACGAAGCTGTAGGCCTGGACGGGCTGGACCAGCGAGCCGAGTTCGGTCAGCGAGTCGACGACCACGATGCCCTCGTCTTGCATCCCCAGGTCTTCCAGGGCGCCGTCGAGGCGGTTCTGTAGTTCACCCATGTCCGACGGGTCGCGGACCGTCTCGGTCGACTGCTCGGCGACGTTCCAGACGTGCGAGTTCCAGGGGTCCATCCGTTCGTACATCCGTTCCCGGTCGTCGACGCGGTAGGAAAAGCAGTCGACGATGCGGAGGTCGCCGTTTTCGAGCGACGGCAGGACGTTCCACTCCAACCCGACGAACTCCTGGACGATCGACACGGGCGGTTCGAGGAACGACACGATGACGACGGGTTCGCCTCGCTGGAGCGCCCGCCAGGCGAGTTCGGCCAACAGTGCTTCGCTGCGCGACCCCGCCAGGTCGGTCAGCATCACGAAGGAGTTGCGTGGCATCCCCTGGGGAAGGCTCCGGTCCAGCGCCGAGACGCCGGTACTGGCCCGCCGAAAGCCGTGATACTGGGTGAACACCCGGTCGCTCTCGGCCAGCGCCTGCCGGCAGGACTCACAGCAGAACTCGTACGTGTCGCCGTCCCGGTCGAGCGTCACCGTCTCGGTCGGACAGGGCAATCGACAGTAGTCACACCGCTGGACGTCACCGGATCCGGCCGGCGACGCGCCGTCGGGTCCCTCACCCATCTCTCTGGCCGCCATCGGAGCCGGGGACCTTCCGCCCCCGGACTGCCCAGAGGCCTCCCCGTCGCCGTCATCGGACATGGTAGGGGGTACGTCTCGACCGGCCAAAAGCAATGGGGCACGTTGACTAGCCCCGCGGAATCGACGGGGTAGCGAAGTCGTCTTCAGCGAGGCCCCTGACGACGGTCGACCGGCACGGCAGCCAGCAGAAACAGAGCCGCCTCGTGGCGTGGCACCCCTTCGTAGATGACGTTGAGGAGCAGGTACGTCACCAGGCCGAGGAAGAGACTCAGGCTCCAGGCCGCGACGGCGATGCGACCCACCCTGGCGTGGGCCGTCTCCCGGAGTTCGGCAGGCGTGTGAGTAAGGCCGAGAATGACGGCGTACAGGACCACCGGGACCGCAGCGACCGACAGGACGATGTGGATTGCCAGCATGGGCAGATAGATCAGTCGGACCAGGTCCGGTGCGACGAGGGTCTTCTCGTACCCGCCGCCGACTTTCCACAGGTACAGCACCAGGAACAGCAGGATGAGTGTGAACGCGGTCAGCATCGCTGCGCGGTGTTTGCTGACTTCGCCACGGCGGATGAACCGCCAGCCCAGCAACATGGTCGTCAGCGCGGAGAGGTTCACGACGGCGATCAGGTGGCTAAACAGGTTCACCGTCTCGTTGGACAGCGGCGGGAACAGCGGGAGGAATCCGTAGAGTGCGCCGCCGACGAGGACGTACCCGACGACCGAGAGGACGACGGTGACGGTCCTGGGTCGGGCCCGGAGTCCGGTGACGACGCGGTCGGCGACTGCCATGTTCGAAACTGGCAACCGAACCGACATGCAGCTTTTGATCCGGTACGAGCGGCCGTCGACGGTCTCTGGCCAGTCCCGGCTAGTCTCGGGCAGTCTCGCGTCCTCCACCACCCCCTCCCCGGCCCGGTCTCAATAACCCAACCGCCCTGCTCCCAACAACTCTACCGGCTTACTCCCAGCGTCCTCGCCGCCGAGTCAGGTCCCAGGTAAAGGGGAGAGAAATCGTATCGGTCCGCTTCGAGATGCCGAACGCCCGCGTCGTAAAAGAGAGAAAGGCCGTCCCGGAGACGCGTCTTCGACCGGCCGGAACGTCGAGGACGACCCGCATCACCTGCGACCCGGTCGTCAGTTCGTCGGCACCAGCCTGTGGTTCGAAGGTCCAGCCGAAGTAGCCGGTCCCGAGACCGCTCCCGACGATGACCGGGTGCAGGTACGGATACGACCGCTTGCAGCGGTAATCGACCCCGGGCTTCACCGGTGATTCGAAGCCAAGGTCGACCGTCACGCCGAATTCGCGTTCGACGTCTATTGGCTGGTAGACGTCACGGGGGACGATGTCAGTAGCCACGGCGTCGCTGTCCGACGCGAGGTCGATCTCCAGCGTGGCTCGCTTGTACTCGACGCCGCGAAACGGGTCGATGGAGAACCCGAATTCCAGCAAGTGAAACGCTCGGTCGTCGATGTACTCCCCGTCGTCCAGGAGCTGTCGGTACCAGGTCCCCAGACGGAGTCCGCCGTCGAGTTCCTTCAACGTCTTCGCCCGACCGACGCCAGGCGGTGCCATGATTTCCCCCTCGAAGTCCTCCGGCGACCGCACGTCGACGAGGTCGACGTCCATGTCAGCTGCCGGGTCGACCGTCTCCACGTCGAGCGTCGATGCGTCGATCGATTCCTCGTCGGAATCGATTGCACGCCCGACCCGTCTCACCACCGCCGGGGAGTCTCGAACGGACCGGACCGTCGCCGCCGTGACGATCGGCTGCTCCGCAAGGAACGGAAACGAGGACACGATCGGGACGTATCTGTCCAGATCGGATTCCGGTACCGGGTCGAGCGTCCCCATCCAGTCCGGAAGGTCGTCGCCGGTGTCGGTCATGGGAACCAGTTAGACTGTCGGTCAGTCTAACAATACCAGTTCTTTCGACGTACCTCGATAGAGCGTCAATACACTTGCGTGACGCTTGCCACGTCGTCGGTGCTGCCCGTCTGCACTGGCCGGTTCGAGGGCCCTATTCCCAAACGTGTCAGGACCTGGCGAGGTGCGTACTCCCAAGAGGGTGGCCCAGAAAGGGGGAGCCATGTCGAGTAGAAACTCACAGAAGGCCCTCGAGTGTCGGTGTACGCGGTGTCAGTACAACAACAACGGGACGTGTGGCTACCAGGGGCGGGTACTCATCAACGCCAACGGCGAGTGCGAAGTAATGCAGGAAGGGACCGGCGGCGACCGTGGGCCGTTCAGCTAGACTGTCCGACTGCAACGGTGTGAACCAGACACGAATGCCGTCGGGAATACGTTCAATTATCCGCTCTTTCGTAACGAATTCCACGGGACACCGTAACAGTAAAACAGCGACCCGCGGATATACGAACGTATGAACGCGGACCAGGATGGCCGGGCCATCCGCTGTCTGGTAGCGAAAGTGGGACTAGACGGTCACGACCGGGGGGCACACGTCATCTCACGAGCCTTCAGGGACGCCGGCTTCGAGGTTATCTACTCCGGCCTCCACCGCGCGCCAGAGGAAATCGTCCAGGCTGCCGTCCAGGAGGACGTCGACGTTCTGGGCATCTCGATCCTCTCGGGGGCCCACGACACGCTCGTCCCGAAGATAGTCGACGGTCTCGAGGAGTACGGCGCGCTTGACGATACGCTCCTCCTGGTCGGCGGGATCATCCCCGACGAGGACGAGGAAGAACTCCTGGAGGAGGGCGTCGCGGCGGTGTTCGGCCCCGGTGCCTCGATGGAGGAGATGATCGAATTCGTTCGCGAGAACGTTCCAGAGCGGCGATGACCGGCGACCTGATCGCCGACCTGCTGGACGGCGACCACCGGGCCCTGGCGCGGGTCATCACCAAGATCGAAAATCGCGAGGCGGGCTACCGCGACCTGGTCGCCGCCCTCCACGAACACACCGGCGAGGCGGAAGTAATCGGCATCACCGGGAGCCCCGGCGCCGGCAAATCCACGCTCGTCGACAAGCTCGCCGCCGAATACCGGGACCAGGGCCTCACTGTCGGTATCATCGCCATCGACCCATCATCGCCGTTTACCGGGGGTGCCGTCCTGGGCGACCGGATCCGGATGGCCTCGAACGTCGGTGACATGGACGTGTTCGTCCGGTCGATGTCCGCCCGGGGCTCGCTGGGCGGCCTCTCGACGGCGACGGCCGACGCCGTCAAGGCGCTCGACGCCTTCGGCAAGGACAAGATCATCGTCGAGACGGTGGGTGCGGGACAGAACGAGATTGACGTCGTCAAGACCGCAGACACGGTCGCCGTCCTGGTCCCGCCGGGAAGCGGCGACGACGTCCAGATGCTCAAGGCCGGGATCCTCGAAATCGCGGACCTGTTCGTCGTGAACAAGGCAGACCTCGACGGGGCCGACAAGACCGTTCGCGACCTCCGGGAGATGCTGGACTACCGCGACGACGGCATCCCTGCAAGCAGCGGCCACCACGGCCCCGGCGAGGCCGTCGAGGGGTTCGAAGGCGACGGGCCGGCCGACGAGAAGGTAGCTGCCTGGGACCCGCCGATCGTCGAGACCGTCGCGAAAAGCGGCGAGGGCGTCGACGACTTGCTGGAACAGTTCGCGGCCCATCGCGAGTACCTGGAATCGTCGGGTGCGCTGGCCGAGGTCGAGCGCACCCGCTACGCCGAGGAGATACGGACCCTCCTCCGCGAGGACCTGAACGAACTGCTGGAAGCCGAGATAGAGCGACAGGGCGGCCTCGACGAGTACGTTGAGCGGGTCGTCGACCGCGAAACCGACCCGTACGCCGTGTCTGACGACCTGGTCGGACCGATCCGGGACTGCGTCGCCCGGACGGACGACGGGC